>NZ_JBEXFB010000004.1:468115-503436 GCF_040606575.1 Streptomyces sp. NPDC005402 | reverse complement strand
GTTCACCCGCCAGCAGCTGAAGATCGACAGGCCGGCGTCCGTTACAGGGCCCTGCTCAAATGACCGAGCCGCCGGACCGAGGACGGACACCCCCCACCCCGGCCCCGACCCCCAACCCACCCGCACGCGCTACACAAGCCCCCACCGGGCCGAAGCAGGCCGCCGCAGGCACCCAGGGGCGCGGGGAACTGCGCAAAACGCCCGCCCCCACCGGAGCCGCAGACACACGACAACCCCACCCGCTACACCGCCGGAGGCTAGTGCGCCGCGGATTCCCAGTCCCGACCATCCCCCACCGAAACACCCAACGGAACGTTCAGACGCACGGCGTCGGACATCTCCCGCCGGACGATCTCCTCCGCCGCCACCCGCTCCCCCGGCGCGACCTCCAGCACGATTTCGTCGTGGACCTGGAGCAGCATCCGGGAGGCGAGGCCGGCCTCGCGCAGCGCGCCGTCCACCTTGAGCATCGCGATCTTGACGATGTCCGCCGCCGTGCCCTGGATCGGCGCGTTGAGAGCCATCCGCTCGGCCGCCTCACGCCGCTGACGGTTGTCGCTGTTGAGGTCGGGGAGGTAGCGCCGGCGCCCGAAGAGCGTCGCCGTGTACCCCGTGGCCCGAGCCTCGTCGACCGCCCGCCGCAGATAGTCCCGCACCCCACCGAACCGCTCGAAGTACGCGTCCATCAACGCACGCGCCTCCCCCGCCTCGATGTTCAGCTGCTGCGAGAGCCCGAACGCGGACAACCCGTACGCCAGCCCGTACGACATCGCCTTGATCTTCCGTCGCATCTCCGCGTCGACCGCGCCGGGCTCGACCGCGAAGACCTGGGCGGCGGCCGTGGTGTGCAGGTCCTCCCCCGAGGTGAACGCCTCGATGAGCCCCTCG
Organism: Streptomyces sp. NPDC005402; assembly: GCF_040606575.1. Taxonomy (NCBI): domain Bacteria; kingdom Bacillati; phylum Actinomycetota; class Actinomycetes; order Kitasatosporales; family Streptomycetaceae; genus Streptomyces; species Streptomyces sp. NPDC005402. The sequence goes on along the minus strand of NZ_JBEXFB010000004.1, from coordinate 502,548 downwards.
TCCTCGGAGAGGTGGGCCATCACCCGCAGCTCGATCTGGCTGTAGTCGGCGGTCATGAGGGACTCGAAGCCCTCCCCCACCACGAACCCGCGCCGGATCGCCCGCCCCTCGTCCGTACGGACCGGAATGTTCTGGAGGTTCGGATCCGTCGACGACAGACGACCCGTGGCCGCGACCGTCTGGTTGAACGTCGTATGGATACGGCCGTCCGCGGCGACCGTCTTGATCAGCCCCTCCACGGTCACCCGGAGCTTGGCCTGCTCACGGTGCCGGAGCATGATCACCGGCAGTTCGTTGTCCGTCTGGGCCGCCAGCCACGCGAGCGCGTCGGCGTCCGTGGTGTACCCGGTCTTCGTCTTCTTCGTCTTCGGCAGGCCGAGCTCGCCGAAGAGGACTTCCTGGAGCTGCTTGGGCGAGCCGAGGTTGAACTCGTGCCCGGCCGCCGCGTGCGCCTCCTTCACGGCCTGCTGGACCGCACCCGCGAACATCTGCTCCATGGCCTCCAGGTGGGCCCGGTCGGCCGCGATGCCGTGCCGCTCCATACGCGCCAGCAGCGCGGAGGTGGGCAGCTCCATGTCCCGCAGCAGGTCCGCGGCCCCGACCTCCTCCAGGCGGCCCTCGAAGGCCAGGCCCAGATCGAGCACGGCCCGGGCCTGGATCATCAGCGCCTCGGCCTCGGCCCCGTCGTCCGCGCCGAAGGCGAGCTGCCCGTCGGCCGCGGCGGCGGGCGCCAGCTCCCGGCCCAGGTACTCCAGTGACAGCGCGTCCAGGTCGAAGGACCGGCGCCCCGGCTTGACGAGGTACGCGGCGAGCGCGGTGTCCATGGTGACGCCGGCGACGCTCCAGCCGTGCTCGGCGAAGACGCGCATGGCGCCCTTGGCGTTGTGCAGCACCTTGGGCCGGCCGGCGTCGGCGAGCCATGCGGTCCAGGCCCGCTCGTCGGCCTCGTCCAGCTCGGACGGGTCGAACCAGGCGGCGGCCCCGCCGGCTGCGGCGAGCGCGACCTCGGCGACCGAGCCGGTGCCGAGGGCCCAGGTGTCGACGGTGGCGAGGCCCAGGGGCTGCTGTGCGCCGTGCTCGGCGAGCCAGCCGGCCAGCTCGCCGGTGCCGAGCACCTGGCCGTCCACCGCCACGCCCGGCGCGACGACGGGGGTGCCCTCGGCCTCCTCGGCGCCCGGGTCGACGGCCAGGAGCCGCTCCCGCAGGGAGGGGTTCCTGATCTCCAGGGTGTCGAGGATCATCGCGAGCGTCTTGCGGTCGTACGGGGCCCGTTCCAGGTCGGTGACCGTCTTCGGCAGCTCCACCGTGCGCACCATCTCGGTGAGGCGGCGGTTGAGCTTGACGGCCTCCAGGTGGTCGCGGAGGTTCTGCCCGGCCTTGCCCTTGACCTCCTCGACGCGCTCGACCAGCTCAGCGAACGAACCGAACTGGTTGATCCACTTCGCGGCGGTCTTCTCGCCGACGCCGGGGATGCCGGGCAGGTTGTCGGACGGGTCGCCGCGCAGGGCCGCGAAGTCGGGGTACTGGGCGGGCGTCAAGCCGTACTTCTCGAAGACCTTCTCCGGGGTGAACCGGGTCAGCTCCGAGACGCCCTTCGTCGGGTACAGCACGGTGGTGTGCTCGCTGACCAGCTGGAAGGAGTCACGGTCACCGGTGACGATCAGCACGTCGAAGCCCTCGGCCTCGGCCTGTGTGGCGAGTGTGGCGATGACGTCGTCGGCCTCGAAGCCGTCGACGGCGAAGCGGGAGACGTGCATCGCGTCGAGGAGCTCGCCGATCAGCTCGACCTGGCCCTTGAACTCGTCCGGAGTCTTTGAGCGATTCGCCTTGTACTCCGTGAACTCCTCGGAGCGCCACGTCTTGCGGGACACGTCGAAGGCCACCGCGAAGTGGGTGGGGGCCTCGTCGCGCAGGGTGTTCGCCAGCATCGACGCGAAGCCGTAGATCGCGTTGGTCGGCTGGCCGGTCGCGGTGGTGAAGTTCTCCGCGGGCAGCGCGAAGAACGCGCGATAGGCCAGCGAGTGCCCGTCCATGAGCATCAGGCGCGGGCGGCTGCCGGGGCTGTTGTCGGTCTTCTTCGCTGCTGTCTCTGCCACGCCCCCGATCCTGCCACGCCCCACTGACAGTCAGACCCGCTCGCCGCCGACGGCACGGAAGGGGCAAGCCCTGCTGCCGCTCCCCGCACGCCCGGCAAACGGCGTTGTCACCGGCGCGTGCGAGGATCGGAGACGTACCTCACATGTGTGTGCGAAGGAGAGTGTCCGATGGCCACGAAGCCGCCCAAGGGTGATCCGGTTCAGGACGCTCCCCAGGTCACCGAACCGAAGCACGCGGCGGCGGGACTGCCCGCCATCGGCCACACCCTGCGCATCGCCCAGCAGCAGATGGGTGTGAAGCGCACCGCGCTGACCCTGCTGCGCGTCAACCAGAAGGACGGCTTCGACTGCCCCGGCTGCGCCTGGCCGGAGCCCGAGCACCGGCACGCGGCGGAGTTCTGCGAGAACGGCGCGAAGGCGGTCGCCGAGGAAGCCACCCTGCGCAGGATCACACCGGAGTTCTTCGCCGCGCACCCCGTCGCCGACCTCGCGACCAGGAGCGGCTACTGGCTGGGCCAGCAGGGGCGGCTCACCCATCCCATGTACGTCCCAGAGGGCGGCACCCACTACGAACCGGTGACCTGGGAGCGCGCCTTCGACATCATCGCCGAGGAGATCGCCGCCCTCGGCTCCCCCGACGAGGCCGTCTTCTACACCTCGGGCCGCACCAGCAACGAGGCCGCGTTCCTCTACCAGCTCTTCGCCCGCGAACTCGGCACGAACAACCTGCCGGACTGCTCCAACATGTGCCACGAGTCGTCCGGTTCGGCGCTCAGCGAGACCATCGGCATCGGCAAGGGCAGCGTCCTGCTCGACGACCTCTACCAGGCCGACCTGATCATCGTCGCGGGCCAGAACCCGGGGACCAACCACCCCCGCATGCTCTCCGCCCTGGAGAAGGCCAAGGCGAACGGCGCGAGGATCGTCAGCGTCAACCCGCTGCCCGAGGCCGGCCTGGAGCGCTTCAAGAACCCGCAGACCCCCCAGGGCATGGTCAAGGGCGCCGCGCTCACCGACCTCTTCCTCCAGATCCGCATCGGCGGCGACCAGGCCCTGTTCCGCCTCCTCAACAAGCTGATCCTGGAGACCGAGGGCGCCGTCGACGATGCCTTCGTGCGCGAACACACCCACGGCTACGAGGAGTTCGCCGAGGCGGCCCGCGCCGCCGACTGGGACGAGACGCTCGCCGCGACCGGCCTCACGCGCGCGGAGATCGAGGAAGCCCTCTCCATGGTCCTCGCCTCCGAGCGGACCATCGTCTGCTGGGCCATGGGACTCACCCAGCACAAGCACTCCGTGCCGACCATCCGCGAGGTCGTCAACTTCCTCCTCCTGCGCGGCAACATCGGCCGCCCCGGCGCCGGCGTCTGCCCGGTCCGCGGCCACTCCAACGTCCAGGGCGACCGCACCATGGGCATCTTCGAGCGCCCCGCGCCCGCCTTCCTGGACGCCCTGGAGAAGGAGTTCGGCTTCGCCCCGCCGCGCGAGCACGGCTTCGACGTCGTCCGCGCCATCCGCGCCCTGCGCGACGGCGAGGCCAAGGTCTTCTTCGCCATGGGCGGCAACTTCGTCTCCGCCTCCCCGGACACCGACGTCACCGAGGCCGCCATGCGCCGGGCCCGCCTCACCGTGCACGTGTCGACCAAGCTCAACCGCTCGCACGCGGTCACGGGCGCGCGTGCCCTCATCCTGCCGACCCTCGGCCGCACCGAACGCGACCTCCAGAGCAGCGGCGAGCAGTTCGTGACCGTCGAGGACTCCATGGGCATGGTGCACGCCTCCCGGGGCCGCCTGGAGCCCGCGAGCGGGCAACTGCTGTCCGAGCCCGCCATCGTGTGCCGCCTCGCCCGCCGGGTCCTGGGCGAGAACAGCGACACGCCCTGGGAGGAGTTCGAGAAGGACTACGCCACCATCCGCGACCGCATCGCCCGCGTGATCCCCGGCTTCGAGGACTTCAACGCACGCGTGGCGCGGCCCGGCGGCTTCACCCTGCCGCACGCCCCCCGCGACGAGCGCCGCTTCCCCACCGCCACCGGCAAGGCCAACTTCACCGCCGCCCCCGTCGAGTACCCCGAACTCCCCGAGGGCCGGCTGCTCCTGCAGACACTGCGCTCGCACGACCAGTACAACACCACGATCTACGGCCTCGACGACCGCTACCGGGGCATCAGGAACGGCCGCCGGGTCGTCCTGGTCAACCCCGAGGACGCCGACCGGCTCCGGCTCGCCGACGGGTCCTACGTCGACCTCGTCAGCGAGTGGAAGGACGGTGTGGAGCGGCGGGCACCCGGGTTCCGGGTCGTGCTCTATCCGACGGCCCGCGGATGCGCGGCCGCCTACTACCCCGAGACCAACGTCCTGGTGCCGCTGGACGCCACCGCCGACACCAGCAACACCCCGGCCAGCAAGTCCGTCGTCGTACGTCTGGAACAATCGGCAACCGACTGAGCGTTTGCTCAGCACAGCCAGTCGTAGCAACCAGGACGAACGGAGCCCGGCCCCATGGGTGAGCAGCAGCACGTCACGTTCCCGCAGGAGGTCATCGACGAGTACGCGGCGCTCGGCGTCGACCTCGTCGCCATGTTCTCGGCCGGGCACCTGGGCACCCGCATGGGCGTGCAGATCGTCGAGGCCTCCGCGGACCGAGTCGTCGGCACCATGCCGGTCGAGGGCAACACCCAGCCGTACGGCCTGCTGCACGGAGGCGCCTCGGCCGTGCTCGCCGAGACCCTCGGCTCCGTCGGCTCCATGCTGCACGCCGGAAGCTCCAAGATCGCCGTGGGCGTCGACCTGAACTGCACCCACCACCGCGGGGCGCGCTCGGGCCTGGTGACCGGAGTGGCCACCCCGGTGCACCGGGGCCGCTCCACCGCGACCTACGAGATCGTGATCAGCGACCAGGAGGAGCGCCGCGTCTGCACCGCCCGCCTGACCTGCCTCCTGCGCGACGCCCCCGCCCGCTAGCCACGCAGACACACACCGGCTGGGCACGAACCCCCGACTCCCCTACCGTTCTCCCATGACCGGCATCGGCCCCGTCGAGCCCGTCGACTCGCCGGATTCCGGAGAGAGTTACGACGTCATCGGCACCGACGGCCCCCGGCTGGCGGACCGTTGGAGCGCGCGGTGGCGCAGCATGCCACCGCGCGCCCGCAGGGCCACCCTCACCACCACGGCGATCGCCCTGCTCGCGGCCGCAGTTCTTGTCCCCCGCACCCTCTTTGAGGACCATCACCCCGAGCCGGACCACACCCCCGTCCCCTGGCCCGCCAACGTCACCGCCTGGCGGTACCTCGGGCCCGCCGGACTCCCCGAAACCCCCGGCACCCACCCCACCAGCGGCCGCTTCCGCTTCGCCGTCGACGTCCACGGCGGACCCCCCGTCACCCTCCAGGTCACCGGCGCCGCCTTCACCGGCCTCACCGCCCACGCCCTCCCCGAGACCTTCACCGTCCACCCCGGCACCACACACCGGGTCACCGTGCAGATAACGGTTTCCGACTGCTCGGGTCTGCCCCTGAATGCCGACCTACCATTTCTTGACGTAACGCTCCGTAACGCGCGCGCAATACAGCATCACAGTTTCATCTTCGGCCGGGCCTACTCCCACGACCTTTTCCAGCTCCTCCGGGGCGCCTGCGGCACAACCCCGGCCCCACAGCCCGGACGGCCAAGCGGAAGTGCAGGTTCTCAAAATGCGGACTGAGGGGATATTCCGCCAAACCGGCCGAGACCCCCCTCCACGGAAGCCCGCCATCCACCACGTCATAACAAGAAAGTCACAAGCCAGCGCACAGCGATGCCCCTGCCCGCAAACCGGGCTTAGAGTCACCGCCAGTCACCGCTCCATCGGGAGTTCGGTAAAGCGCGGGCACCAGCCGCACCCACGAGGGCGCGCGTGCCTGCGGAAAGGACTGATTGTGCGACGTTCCATGGTGATACTGACCTCCGTCATGGCGACGGGGGCTCTCACACTCACCGCCTGTGGCTCCCGAGACGACAAGGGCGGCGACAGCGACAACGGCGGTGGCACCACCCTCACCATCGGCGTGGACGCCCCGCTGTCCGGCGAGAACTCCACCACCGGTCTCGGCATCCAGTACGGCGCCCAGATCGCCGTCGACGACGCCAACAAGAACAAGCTCGTCCCCGGCGTCACCTTCAAACTGAAGGCCTACGACGACAAGGCGCAGCCCGCCACCGGCCAGTCCAACGCCACCACCATCACCGGTGACAAGACCGCCGTCGGCGCCGTCGGCCCGCTGAACTCCGGCGTCGCCCAGACGATGCAGCAGGTGTTCGCCTCGGCCAACATGGTCCAGATCTCCCCCTCGAACACCAACCCCGAGCTCACCCAGGGCAAGAACTGGCAGACGGCGAAGAAGCGTCCCTACGCGACGTACTTCCGCACCGCCACCACCGACGAGCTCCAGGGCAGCTTCGCCGCCGACTACGCGTACAACGGCCTCAAGAAGAAGAAGGTCTTCGTCGTCGACGACAAGCAGACCTACGGCGCCGGCCTCGCGAAGATCTTCACCGAGCAGTTCAAGAAGCTCGGCGGCACCGTCGTCGGCAGCGACCACATCAACACCGGCGACAAGGACTACGGCTCCCTCGTCACCAAGATCAAGAACGCCAAGGCCGACCTGCTCTACTACGGCGGCCAGTACGACGAGTCCTCCCTCATCACCAAGCAGATGAAGGGCGCCGGCGTCAAGATCCCGCTGTTCGGCGGCGACGGCATGTTCGCCTCCACCTACATCGAGACCGCGGGCACCGCCTCCGAAGGCGACCTCGCCACCGCCGTCGGCGTCCCCGCCGACACCCTGCCCGCCGCCAAGACCTTCATCGAGACCTACAAGGCCAAGGGCTACAAGGGTGACTACGGCGCCTACGGCGCGTACGCCTACGACGCCACCACCGCCATCATCAAGGCCGTGAAGGCCGCCGTGGACGCCAACGACGGCAAGGTCCCCAGCGACATCAACGCCCTGCGCTCCTCCGTCGTCGACGGCGTCCAGAAGTCCGACTTCGAAGGCATCTCCGGCAAGGTCGCCTTCGACCAGTACGGCGACACCACCAACAAGCAGCTCACCGTCTACCAGGTCACCAAGGGTGCGTGGAAGGCTGTGAAGACCGGCACCGCCGACCTCGGCTAGTCCAGGCCCCAGCAGCACACAGCAACACCACCACGGGCCGCGCGGAAGGGGACCCCGACCGCGCGGCCCTTGCCACACCCCACCCCAGCACGCATACGTGCACACGACCACCAGCGACAATGGAGGCCACGCGGTGAACACCCTGCCGCAGCAGCTGGCCAACGGGCTGCTCCTAGGCTCGATGTACGGGCTCATCGCCATCGGCTACACGATGGTGTACGGCATCGTCCAGCTCATCAACTTCGCGCACGGCGAGATCTTCATGACCGGGGCCTTCGGCGCCTTCACGGTCTACTTCTATCTCCTGCCCGACGGCACCTCGATGGCCATAGCCGTCCCCCTGATGCTGATCGGCGGCGGCCTCGTCGCCATCCTCATCGCCGTCGGAGCGGAACGGTTCGCCTACCGGCCCCTGCGCGGAGCCCCACGGCTCGCACCGCTCATCACCGCGATCGGTCTCTCCCTGGCCCTCCAGGAAGTCGTCCGCAACTTCTACCCCCGCGCAGACCGCGCCGTCGCCTTCCCCGGCCTCGACGCCACCCACGACATCGGTTCCGTCACCATCAAGGACTCCGACATCTTCCTCGTCGTGGCAGCCATCGTCTGCATGTCCGCCCTCGCCTTCTTCGTCCGCAAGTCCCGCACCGGCCGCGCCATGCAGGCCACCGCCCAGGACCCGGACACCGCACAGCTCATGGGCATCGACACCAACCGCATCATCGTGATCGCCTTCGCCATCGGCGGCTTCTTCGCCGCCGTCGCCGCCGTCGCCTACGGCATGAAATACGGCAGCATCGACTACCGCATGGGCTTCCTGATGGGCCTCAAGGCCTTCACCGCCGCAGTCCTCGGCGGCATCGGCAACATCTACGGCGCCATGCTCGGCGGCCTCGTCCTCGGCGTCGCCGAAACCCTCGCCTCCGCCTACATCGACGACATCCCCGGCATGCACCTCTTCGGCGGCGGCTCCTGGAAGGACGTCTGGGCCTTCTGCCTGCTCATCCTCGTCCTCCTCGTCAGGCCACAAGGCCTGCTCGGCGAACGCGTAGCGGACAGGGCGTGATCACGATGACCGACACCACCACCCGCGGCCTGATCCCGCTCCCCCTCGCCGCGGCCCGCGCACTCCTCCTCGCCGGAGGCATCGCCACCGCCGCCTCCGCCTTCCTCGCCTGGACCTGGACCAGCGAGTTCCCCGGCGACCTCACCATCAGCGGCTACCCCGGCGGCCTCCAATGGCTGACCTTCATCGCCGGCCTCCTCACCACCCTCTTCGCCCTCTCGGCCTACAACATCCGCGGCCTCCGCGGCCTCATCCCCGCCCGCAACAACGCCCCCCTGGTGCTCACCGCACTCGGCGGCTTCGGCGTCACCTGGTACACGATCATCTCGATCGCCACCGAACTCGGCGGACTCGCCAACCTCGAACCGGGCGGCTGGGTCGCGGCCATCGCCTCCCTCCTCCCCGTCATCGGCGCCTTCGCCCTCCCCGAGCCCCGCACCGCGAGCGCCAAGGGCAACCTCAAGGCATACCTCGCCAAGCCCGACAACATCCCCGCCCCCGCACCCATCAGCCCCTGGGTCGAGCGCGCCATCATCACCCTCGCCACCATCGTCGGCCTGGCCGTCTTCACCTACGGCATCGACACCGAGTACGGCGAACTCTTCGTCGGCTACCTCATCGTCGTCGTCTTCGCCGTCTGGGCCCTGCACACCGCCGGACTCAACGACCGCTTCTCCCGCATCGTCGCCCGCAACCGCAGCTTCACGCTCGCCATGGGCTTCGCCGCCGCGATCGCGTTCCCCTTCACCCAGACCAACGACCACTACGCCAACATCGGCGTCAACATCCTGATCTTCGGGACCGTCGCCCTGGGCCTCAACATCGTCGTCGGCCTCGCCGGCCTCCTCGACCTCGGATACGTCGCCTTCCTCGGCGTCGGCGCCTACACCGCCGCCCTCGTCTCCGGCTCCGAGTTCTCCCGCTTCTCCGGCGTCCACTTCCCCTTCTGGGCCGCCGCCCTCACCGGCGCCGCCGCATCGCTCGTCTTCGGCGTCCTCATCGGCGCCCCCACCCTGCGACTGCGCGGCGACTACCTCGCCATCGTCACCCTCGGCTTCGGAGAGATCTTCCGCATCGCCGTCAACAACCTCGACGGCGACTCCGGCCCCGACCTCACCAACGGCCCCAACGGCATTCCCGCCATCCCCGACCTCAAATTTTTCGGGTTCAACCTCGGCGAAGCCCACGACATCGGCGGCTTCACCCTCGGCCGCTTCGCCAACTACTACCTGCTCATGGTGCTGATCATGGCCATCGTGGTCCTGGTCTACACCCGCGCCGCCGACTCCCGCATCGGCCGCTCCTGGATCGCCATCCGCGAGGACGAGACCGCCGCCACCGCCATGGGCATCAACGGCTTCCGCGTCAAGCTCATCGCCTTCGCCCTCGGCGCCACCCTCGCCGGCCTCGCCGGCACCGTCAGCGCCCACGTCACCTACAGCGTCGTCCCGACGCCGTACCAGTTCGCCGGCTCGACACCCCCCAACTCGGCCTTCCTCCTCGCCGCGGTCGTCCTCGGCGGCATGGGCACGGTCGCAGGCCCCATCCTCGGCGCAGCCCTGCTCTACCTGCTGCCCGAGAAGCTCGTCTTCCTCCAGGACAAGTCGCTGCTGGCCTTCGGCATCGCCCTCATCCTGCTGATGCGCTTCCGCCCCGAAGGCATCATCGCCAACCGGCGCCGCCAACTCGAATTCCACGAGACCGGCCAACTCGACGTACCAGAAACAACGACACTGACCGGCGAACCGGCCGCCGTCACCAAGGCGGGGGCGTGAGCACCGTGACCACACCAGTACTCGAAGCCCGTAACGTCACCATGCGCTTCGGCGGCCTCACCGCCGTCCGCTCGGTCGACTTCACCGTCAACGCAGGCGAAATCGTCGGCCTCATCGGCCCCAACGGCGCCGGCAAGACCACCTTCTTCAACTGCCTCACCGGCCTCTACGTCCCCACCGAAGGCACGGTCTCCTACAAGGGCACCGTCCTCCCACCCAAGCCCCACCTGGTGACCAAGGCCGGCATCGCCCGCACCTTCCAGAACATCCGCCTCTTCGCCAACATGACGGTCCTCGAAAACGTCCTCGTAGGCCGCCACACCCGCACCAAGGAAGGCCTCTGGTCCGCCCTCCTCCGCGGCCCCGGCTTCAAGAAAGCGGAAAAGGCCAGCGAAGACCGCGCCATGGAACTCCTCGAGTTCATCGGCCTCGCCGGCAAACGCGACCACCTCGCCCGCAACCTCCCCTACGGCGAACAGCGCAAGCTGGAAATCGCGCGAGCACTCGCCTCCGAGCCCGGCCTCCTGCTCCTGGACGAGCCCACCGCCGGCATGAACCCCCAGGAGACGCGGGCGACCGAGGAACTGGTCTTCGCCATCCGCGACAAGGGCATCGCCGTCCTCCTCATCGAGCACGACATGCGCTTCGTCTTCAACCTCTCCGACCGCGTCGCCGTCCTCGTCCAAGGCGAAAAACTCATCGAAGGCACCTCCGACGTCGTCCAGGCCGACGAACGCGTCATCGCGGCCTACCTCGGCGAACCCTTCGACGGCGACCCCGGCGCAGCAGAAGCCGCCGAAGTCGACGCGGCCGAAGCGCGGAGCACCACCAGCACCAAGGGAGAAGGCCAGTGACCGCACTCCTCGAAGTCGAGGACCTCCGGGTCTCCTACGGCAAGATCGAAGCCGTCAAAGGCATCTCCTTCAGCGTCGAAGCAGGCCAGGTCGTCACCCTCATCGGCACCAACGGCGCCGGCAAGACGACAACACTCAGGACACTGTCCGGACTGCTGAAGCCCACCTCCGGCAAGATCCTCTTCGACGGCAAACCCCTCAGCGGCGTACCCGCCCACAAGATCGTCTCCTTCGGACTCGCCCACTCCCCCGAAGGCCGACACATCTTCCCCCGCCTCACGATCTTCGAGAACCTCCAGCTCGGAGCATTCCTGAGGAAGGACAAGGAAGGGATCGAAAAGGACATACAGCGCGCCTACGAACTCTTCCCCATCCTCGGCGAACGCCGCAACCAAGCCGCAGGCACCCTCTCCGGCGGCGAGCAGCAGATGCTGGCCATGGGCCGCGCCCTCATGTCCCAGCCGAAGCTCCTCATGCTCGACGAGCCCTCCATGGGCCTCTCACCGATCATGATGCAGAAGATCATGGCGACCATCGTCGAACTCAAGTCCCAGGGCACGACGATCCTCCTCGTCGAACAGAACGCCCAGGCCGCCCTGTCCCTGGCCGACCAGGGACACGTCATGGAGGTCGGCACCATCGTCCTCTCCGGCACCGGCCAGGACCTGCTCCACGACGAGTCCGTCCGCAAGGCCTACCTCGGCGAGGACTGACCCTTCGGCGATACGACTGAGGCCCGCGCCCCCTGCTGGGGACGCGGGCCTTTGTCTTTACGGCCGCCGATCTCAGCCCTTGTTGGCCTTCTTCTCGTCGGCATCCTGAATGACCGCCTCGGCGACCTGCTGCATCGACATGCGCCGGTCCATCGACGTCTTCTGGATCCACCGGAACGCGGCGGGCTCGGTCAGACCGTACGAGGTCTGAAGAATCGACTTCGCCCGGTCGACGAGCTTGCGGGTCTCCAGGCGGAGGGTCAGGTCGGCGACCTCGTTCTCCAGCTCCCTCAGCTCCGTGAACCGGGACACCGCCATCTCGATCGCCGGCACGACATCGCTCTTGCTGAAGGGCTTGACGAGATACGCCATCGCACCGGCGTCCCTCGCCCGCTCGACCAGGTCACGCTGCGAGAAGGCGGTGAGCATCAGGACCGGGGCGATCCGCTCCTCGGCGATCTTCTCCGCCGCGGAGATCCCGTCCATCTTGGGCATCTTCACGTCGAGGATCACAAGGTCCGGCTTGTGCTCACGGGCGAGCTCGATGGCCTGCTCGCCGTCGCCTGCCTCGCCTACGACGCTGTAGCCCTCTTCCTCCAGCATCTCTTTGAGGTCGAGCCGGATCAGGGCCTCATCCTCGGCAATGACGACACGGGTCGTCAGCGGAGGCACGTGCGACTTGTCGTCGTCGGGCGCGTCTACGGGCTGGGGCGACTCGGGGGCGGTCACGGGGGCTCCTTGTTACGGGCCGGGCAGGTACTGCTGTTTATGCAGCCTACCTAGAGGCGGGGACATGCGGTGACCCGGTATGCTTCCCGACAGCGCCCCAGCTTGCCCGGTTGGAGGAACTGGTCAGACTCGCGGCACTCAAAATGCCGTGCCCTTTGGGCATGTGGGTTCGAATCCCACACCGGGCACATTCAGGAAGAAGCGGATGTCCACGTTCTCGTGAACATCCGCTTTTTGCTGCGTGTCGCCGCGATCATCCTCGCAGAGTGTCGGCATGGAACAGCACAGCCCTTCGATTCGCGCCCAGGCTGTCGCACTGACGCGTCAGGGCGTCCCCAACCGGACAGTCGCGGAGCGCCTAAACACCCCACGCGGAACCATCGGCTGGTGGCGCAGCGAAGACCGCAAGGCACGGGGTGAGACCTACGAGCAGCCAACGGACTGTCCTCGATGCACGGGGTGCTCGTTCGACGAAACGGCGTACGCCTACCTGCTCGGCCTCTACCTCGGAGATGGCCACATCATCTCGAAGCCGAAGCAGCACCATCTATCCATCTTCTGCGACGCAACACAGACCGGCCTGATTGCTGCCGCTGAAGACGCCATGCGCAGAGTGATGCCGCTGCCCAGCGTCAAGCAGCGCTTCAAGCCCGGCTGCGTCGAGGTGAAGTCGTACACCAAGCACTGGACCTGCATGTTCCCCCAACACGGCCCAGGCAAGAAACACGATCGCCTCATCGCCCTCGAACCCTGGCAGCAGGCGATCGTCGACGCCCACCCCTGGGAGTTCATCCGGGGTCTCATCCACTCCGACGGGTGCCGCATCACCAACTGGACGACCCGCCTCGTAGCCGGTGAACGCAAGCGCTACGAATACCCCCGGTACTTCTTCACCAACAAGTCCGACGACATCCGGCGCCTCTTCACCGACACCCTCGACAAGGTAGGCGTCGAGTGGACCACCCTCGCTCGCGGCAGCGACCCGTTCAACATCTCGATCGCCCGGAAGGCCTCAGTAGCCCTGATGGACACCCACGTAGGTCCCAAACACTGAGCTACTTGTCATCCACCCCGATGTGATGCACCCGGACCAGGTTCGTCGAGCCGGACACCCCGGGCGGCGAGCCGGCCGTGATCACGACCACGTCGCCCTTCTCGCAGCGGCCGTACTGCAACAGCAGCTCGTCCACCTGGTCGACCATCGCGTCCGTGGTGTCGACCTGCGGGCCGAGGAAGGTCTCCACACCCCACGTAAGGCTGAGCTGGGACCGAGTCGCCGGCTCGGGAGTGAAGGCCAGCAGGGGGATCGGGGACCGGTACCGCGAAAGCCGTCGCACCGTGTCGCCCGACTGGGTGAAGGCGACCAGGAACTTCGCGCCGAGGAAGTCGCCCATCTCCGCCGCCGCACGGGCGACCGCACCGCCCTGGGTGCGGGGCTTGTTGCGTTCGGTCAGCGGGGGCAGACCCTTCGCGAGGATGTCCTCCTCCGCCGCCGCCACGATCTTGGCCATGGTCCGGACCGTCTCGACCGCGTACTTGCCCACGCTGGTCTCGCCGGACAGCATCACCGCGTCCGTGCCGTCGATGACCGCGTTGGCGACGTCCGAGGCCTCAGCCCTCGTGGGCCGGGAGTTCTCGATCATGGAGTCGAGCATCTGGGTGGCGACGATGACCGGTTTGGCGTTCCGCTTGGCCAGTTTGATCGCGCGTTTCTGGACGATCGGGACCTGCTCCAGGGGCATCTCCACGCCCAGATCTCCGCGCGCGACCATGATGCCGTCGAAGGCCGCGACGATGTCGTCGATCGCCTCGACCGCCTGGGGCTTCTCCACCTTGGCGATGACCGGGACCCGCCGCCCGGCCGAGTCCATGATCCGGTGGACGTCCTCGATGTCGCGGCCGGACCGTACGAAGGAGAGCGCGATCACGTCGAAGCCCATGCGCAGGGCCCAGCGGAGGTCCTCCTCGTCCTTGGAGGAGAGGGCGGGCACCGAGACCGCCACGCCCGGGAGGTTGAGGCCCTTGTGGTCCGAGACCATGCCGCCCTCGACGACCGTGGTGTGGACGCGGGGGCCGTCCACCGAGGTGACCTCCAGGCAGACCTTGCCGTCGTCGACGAGGATGCGCTCACCCACAGTGACATCGTCGGTGAGTCCGCTGTACGTCGTTCCGCAGGACCGCTGGTCGCCCTCGGCGCCCTCTTCCACGGTGATGCTGAAGGTGTCGCCGCGTTCAAGGAGTACGGGGCCTTCGGTGAAGTGGCCGAGGCGGATCTTCGGGCCCTGAAGGTCGGCGAGGAGGCCGACGCTGCGGCCGGTCTCGTCGGAGGCCTTGCGGACGTGGTGGTAGCGCTCCTCGTGTTCGGCGTAGCCGCCGTGGCTGAGGTTGAAGCGGGCTACGTCCATTCCGGCGTCGACCAGGGCTTTGATCTGGTCGTACGAGTGGGTGGCGGGGCCCAGGGTGCAGACGATCTTTGCTCGGCGCATGTTTCGAGCCTAGACCTTACCGATGGGTAGTGAATTGGGTAGGTATGACGAGGCAACGACCTTTGAGTGAAGGGCTGTTGACAAGGGTTGAATGTGCGGCACCCTGCTCCGATGAGCATTCCGGGTGCAAATTCGGGCGCTCGTTCACAGTCTCGGTGGTGCCATGGTGAAGCGTGCGTTGACCTGGGCGTGGACGTGTTGGCGTTGGGGTTCGAGGTCGAGGGGGGCGGCGCCGGTGTCGGCGGCCTGGGTCTCGTAGGCCATGGAGCGTGCGCGGCTGGCCTTGCCGACGAAGCGGGGTTCGGGGTCCTCGGCGCCGATGTCGGCGAGTTCGACCAGTGCGGCGAGTGAGGTGCCGAGTGCTTCGGCGTATTCCCTCGCTCGTTGGACCGCTTCTCGTACGGCTTGCTGGCGGGCGTCCCGGTAGGCGGGTGAGTCGCGGCGCAGGGCCCACCATGGGCCGTCGACTCTCGTCAATTCCTGGTCGGCCAGTTTGGTGGTCAGTTCGCCCAGTGCGGTGAAGTCGGTGAGCTCGGCGGTGATGTGGACGCGGCCGTGGTAGGCGTGGACGCGTTCGCCGCGGCCGTGTTCCTTGAGTTCGGGTGTGACAGAGAAGGAGCCGGTTTCCAGGCGTTCGACTGCGTCGCCGTAGGACTTGAGGAGGTCCAGGACGGTGGTGTTGCGGCGGGTGAGGTCGTCGAGGGCGGTGCGGCGGTCCTTGCCGCGGGCGGCGACGGTGATGCCGAGGCGGGCGATCTCGGGGTCGACTTCGAGGTGGGCTTCGCCGCGGACGGCGATGCGGGGGGCGTCGGGGGTGCCGTAGGGAACGGAGTCGTTGGCCATAACGACCCACTGTGTCAGTTCTTGGCCGGTTACGGACCGGGTCGGTCGCTGGTTGGGTCATCAGATCGAAACCTGTAGGGGCTGTTGCCGTTCGGCATGAGCGGGTCAGAATCTACGCGCGTCGTTGACCGTTCCCCGAGGAGATCAAGACATGGCCTTGAACCGCAGGAAGTTCCTGGAGAAGTCCGCCGTGACCGGTGCGGGTGTCGCTCTGGCCGGTGCGGTGGGTGCTCCGGCCGCCCAGGCCGCGGAGGCCGGGAAGGGGCGCGAGAAGCGGTACTCGCTGACGGTGATGGGCACCACCGACCTGCATGGTCATGTCTTCAACTGGGACTACTTCAAGGACGCGGAGTACAAGGACGCGGCGGGCAACGCGCAGGGTTTGTCGCGTATCTCGACGTTGGTGAACCAGGTCCGTGCGGAGAAGGGCCGTTGCAACACGCTGCTGCTCGACGCGGGCGACACGATCCAGGGCACGCCGCTGACGTACTACTACGCGAAGGTCGATCCGATCACCGCCAAGGGTGGTCCCGTCCACCCGATGGCCGCGGCCATGAACGCCATCGGGTACGACGCGGTGGCGCTGGGCAATCACGAGTTCAACTACGGCATCGAGACGCTGCGGAAGTTCGAGGAGCAGTGCGACTTCCCGCTCCTTGGCGCCAACGCGCTGGACGCGAAGACGTTGAAGCCCGCGTTCCCGCCGTACTTCATCAAGAAGTTCCATGTGAAGGGCGCGCCGCCGGTGAAGGTCGCGGTGCTGGGTCTGACGAACCCGGGTATCGCGATCTGGGACAAGGCTTATGTGCAGGGGAAGTTGACGTTCCCTGGGCTGGAGGAGCAGGCGGCGAAGTGGGTGCCGAAGCTGCGGTCGATGGGTGCGGACGTGGTGGTCGTGTCGGCGCACTCGGGTTCCTCCGGCACTTCCTCCTACGGTGACCAGGTGCCGTACGTCGAGAATTCGGCGGCGCTGGTGGCGCAGCAGGTGCCGGGGATCGACGCGATCCTGGTCGGGCACGCTCATGTGGAGATTCCGGAGCTGAAGGTCACCAACGCGAAGACCGGTAGGACGGTCGTGCTGTCGGAGCCGTTGGCGTACGCGGAGCGGTTGTCGCTGTTCGACATCGAGTTGGTCTTCGCGAAGGGGCGTTGGTCGGTCGAGTCGGTCTCGTCGAAGGTGCTGAACTCGAACTCGGTCGCGGACGACCCGAAGATCACGAAGCTGCTGAAGGACGACCATGACGTGGTCGTGAAGTATGTAAACCAGGTGGTCGGTACGGCGACGCAGACGCTGACGACGGTGGAGGCGCGCTACAAGGACGCGCCGATCATCGACCTGATCACGAAGGTGCAGGAGGACGTGGTCAGGGCGGCGCTGGCGTCGACCGAGTACGCCTCGCTGCCGGTCATCGCGCAGGCCTCCCCGTTCTCCCGTACCTCGGAGATCCCGGCCGGTGAGGTGACGATCCGGGATCTGTCGAGCCTGTACGTGTACGACAACACGCTGGTGGCGAAGTTGCTGACGGGTGCGCAGGTCAGGGCGTACCTGGAGTACTCGGCGGAGTACTTCGCGCAGACGGCGGCCGGTGCGCCGGTCGACGTGGAGAAGCTGACGAACGCGGGCAATCGTCCGGACTACAACTACGACTATGTGTCGGGGCTGTCGTACGAGATCGACATCGCGCAGGCGGCGGGTTCGCGGATCAAGAACCTGACGTACAACGGTGCCGCGCTGGACGACGCGCAGAAGTTCGTGTTCGCGGTGAACAACTACCGGGCGAACGGTGGCGGGGCGTTCCCGCACGTGGCCTCCGCCACCGAGTTGTGGTCGGAGTCGACGGAGATCCGGACGCGGATCGCGGAGTGGGTGACCGCGAAGGGTGTGCTGGACCCGAAGGACTTCGCGTCGGTGGACTGGAGGCTCACGCGGGACGGAACCCCCGTGTTCTAGAGATCCAGCAGGGTCACGTCCACGGCGTCGGCGATGGCTTTCGCGCCGGCGTCGTTGACGTGCAGGCCGTCGCCGGCGTTGAAGTCGGCGCGGATCCGGTCGGGTTGGTCCGGGTCCGCGACGGCTGCGGCGACGTCGATGACGGCGTCGAAGGGGTGGGTGTCGCCGAGGAGCCAGGCGTTGACCTCCGCGCGGACGGCTTGGCCGCGCTCGGTGTCGTAGCCCTCGTGGACGGTGCCTCGGTACGGGCCGATCGTGGAGCCGATGACGGTGAGTCCGGCGGTGTGGAGGCGGTCGGCGAGGGTGGTGAGGCCGGCCTTGAACTCGGTCGCGGTGGGGCCTTCGGCGGGTTCGGGGTGGGCGAAGTGGCCGGGCAGGCCGAAGTCGTTGAGGCCGATGTGGGTGATGACGTGGCTGACGCCGGGGACGGCGAGGACGTCGTGGTCGATGCGGGCGAGGAGGTGTTCGCCGATGGCGTCGGTGAGGAGCCGGTTGCCGGAGATGCCCGCGTTGACGATCCAGCCGTGTTGCAGGCGGCGGTTGAGCTGTCCGGGAAAGCTGTTGTCGGTGCCGGGGGTGGTGGCGGCGCCTTCGATCCAGGAGTCGCCGAAGGCGACGGCGATGCGGGTGCCGGCCGGGGCGAGGACGTCGGCGCCGGCGAGGAGGTGGCCGGTGGCGAACTCCTCGGGGTTGTCGAGGACGGCGGCGGACAGTTGGTTGCCGGGGACGGCGTGGCCGGTGTCGTAGGGCATGGCGGTGAAGGTGGTGAGGCCGGTGTCGCCGGGCAGGTAGAGGCTCACCGAGAGTTCTTCTCCGGCGGTCACCGGTAGCTCGACGGGGTCGCTGATGGTCTCCTGGCCGGCGGGGATGGTGACGGTGGGGGTGCCGGAGAAGTGGAGCGGGGTGTCGCTGCCGGGGTCGATGCCGCTGCCCTTGGTGCGCAGGGCGAGGTGGGCGCCGCCGATCTCCAGTGGCTCCTGGCCGTAACGGTTGGTGAGGCGGATGCGGATGGCGTGGCCGCCGCCGGCGAGGCGCAGGGACTGGCGGACGGTCTGGTCACTGAAGCCGCGGGACTCGAAGAGGGCGAGGCTCTCGTGGGGGCTGATGGCGGCGGCGCGGTGGGCGGCGGTCCAGGTGGTCGTCATGCGGGGGCCAACCGGTCCGGTGCCCGGGTTCTTCCGCCGCCGCCGGTTTTCTCAGCGTCCTTCGACGAGGGGGGTCAGGACGGGGGCCCGGCGGGCGGGTGGGATCTGCGGCAGGCGGTCTTCGAGGCCGAAGGTGGTGAAGGCGGTGCGGGTGGGGAGCGGGTAGGCGTCCTTGCCGGTGACGGTGTTGAGGATGGTGGCGCTGCGCCAGGCGGCGAGGCCGAGGTCGGGGGTGCCGACGCCGTGGGTGTGGCGTTCGGCGTTCTGGACGTGAATGTGGCAGTCGGCGCCGGTGACGGAGGAGTCGAGGACGAGGCGGAAGTGTTCGTCGACGCGGGGGCGTTCGCGGCTGTCGCGGCGCATGTAGGGGTCGAGTCCGGCGAGGATGCGGTCGAGGGGGCGTTCGCGGTGGCCGGTGGCGAGGACGACGGCGTCGGTGGTGAGGCGGGAGCGGGTGCCCTGCTGGAGGTGTTCGAGGTGGAGTTCGATCTTCGTGGTGGCGATTCTGCCCGCGGTGCGGACGCGGACGCCGGGGGTGAGGACGGCGTCGGGCCAGCCGCCGTGCAGGGTGCGGCGGTAGAGCTCGTCGTGGATGGCGGTGATGGTGCCGGCGTCGATGCCGCGGTGGAGCTGCCACTGGGTGGTGCCGAGGCGGTCGCGGACGCTCTCGGACAGGGCGTGGAAGTAGCGAGTGTAGTCGGGTGTGAAGTGTTCGAGGCCGAGCTTGGAGTACTCCATGGGCGCGAAGGCTTCGGTGCGGCCGATCCAGTGGAGTTGTTCGCGGCCGGTGGGGCGGTTGCGGAGCAGGTCGAGGAAGACTTCGGCGCCGGACTGGCCTGAGCCGACGACGGTGATGTGGTCGGCGGCGAGGAGGCTCTGGCGGTGGGCGAGGTAGTCGGTGGCGTGGATGACGGGCACGCCGGGTGCATCGACGAGGGGCTTCAGCGGCTCCGGCACATAGGGCTCGGTGCCGATGCCGAGGACGATGTTCTTGGTGTAGGTGCGGCCCAGGGCTTCGGCTTCGCCGTCGCTGTCGAGCTGGGTGAAGTCGACCTCGAAGACGTCGCGTTCGGGGTTGAAGCGGACGGCGTCGACCTGGTGGCTGAAGTGGAGTCCGGGGAGGTGCTCGGCGACCCAGCGGCAGTAGGCGTCGTATTCGGCGCGCTGGATGTGGAAGCGCTCGGCGAAGTAGAAGGGGAAGAGGCGTTCGCGGGCTTTGAGGTAGTTGAGGAAGGTCCAGTCGCTGGCGGGGTCGGCGAGGGTCACCAGGTCGGCGAGGAAGGGGACCTGGATGGTGGCGCCGTCGATGAGCAGGCCGGGGTGCCAGCCGAAGGCGGGGCGCTGTTCGTAGAAGACGGCGTCGAGTGCGGTGAGGGGCTGGGCGAGGGCGGCGAGGGAGAGGTTGAAGGGTCCGATGCCGATGCCGACGAGGTCGCGGGGTGCGTCGGGCTCGTGGTGTGGGGGGTGGGGGTTCATCGGGGGGTGGTTCCTTCCACGAGTTTCAGGAGTCCGGCGAGGTCGGCCGGCCGGGTGGTGGGGTTCAGGAGGGTGACCTTGAGCCAGAGCCGGTTTGCCGCGCGGGCTCGGCCGAGGACGGCGCGGCCGTCGCTGAGGAGGTGGCGGCGTACGGCGGCCACGGCGTCGTCGGTGGCGCCCGCGGGGCGGAACAGGACCGTGCTGATGGTGGGGGGTTCGTGGAGTTCGAATCCGGGGTGGTCGTGGACGAGCCCGGCGAACTCTCTTGCCTGGTAGCAGACTTGGTCGACGAGGGCGCCGAGTCCTGTGCGTCCCAGGGTTTTCAGCGTGACGGCGATCTTGAAGACGTCGGGGCGGCGGGTGGTGCGCAGGGAGCGGCCCAGGAGGTCGGGGAGGCCGGCCTCGGTGTCGTCGTCGGCGTTGAGGTAGTCGGCGCGTTGGTCCAGGGCGGTGAGGTCGTGGGCGTCGCGCACGGCGAGGAGTCCTGCGGCGACGGGTTGCCAGCCGAGTTTGTGCAGGTCGAGGGTGACGGTGTCGGCGGCGCTCAGACCGGTGAGCTGGGGGCGGTGGGTGTCGCTGAAGAGGAGCCCTCCGCCGTAGGCGGCGTCGATGTGCAGCCGTGCGCCGCGCTGCGCGCACAGGGCGGCGATCTCGGGGAGGGGGTCGATGAGGCCGGCGTCGGTGGTGCCCGCAGTGGCGGCGATGAGCAGCGGGCCGTGCGGGATCGTTTCGAGGGCGGCGGGGTCGAGGGTGCCGTGGGGGGTGGGCACGATGATCGGGTCGGGCATGCCGAGTAGCCAGGCGGCCCTGGGGAGGGAGTGGTGGGCGTTTTCACCGCAGACGAGTCGGACGTCCGGGCCTTGGGTCTCCCGGGCCAGGAGGAGGGCGAGTTGGTTGGATTCGGTGCCACCCGTAGTGATCAAAGCGTCTGGCCGGTGGGGGCTCGTCGCGCAGTTCCCCGCGCCCCTGGGTGGGTCTGCGTAGACCTCGTTTGCCAGTGCTCGGGTTACCTGGGTCTCCAGCTCTGACGCCGCCGGGGCCTGGTCCCAGGAGTCGAGAGAAGGATTCAGCACTGACGCGGCCAAGTCCGCCGCTGCGGCCACCGCAAGCGGCGGACAGTGCAGGTGGGCCGCGCAGAATGGGTCCGCCGGGTCCGCCGAGCCTTCCGCCACGGCCCGTACCAGGTGCCGTAGGGCCTCCGGGTCGCCCTCGTCCGGGAGTACGGTCCCCAACGCGTCGCGCACCCGGGCTGCGACCGCCTCCGGCCCGCCCGCCGGCAGTGGGCCTCCCCTCGCCCGTGCCCCCTCCCCCAGCGCGTCCAGAACCGTGTCGAGCAACGGGCGCAGCGAGGCGGGGCCTTCGGGGCCCGAGGCCAGGGGCGGCGTGTGCATCGTCGACCTCCGGGGGCGCTGGGTGCTTCCAGCTTGGACGCGGTTGCCTGGGCGCGCCCGGAGAGTTCAACGATCCTGACCCGAAAGGGGGTACTCCCGTACGGGGAAAATCCGCTCTAGGCCTGCCTCACCCGCAGGGCCCGTCCCAGGTCGTCGAGTTGGTCGATCAGTTTGCGGCGCAGGGCGGGGGTGGGGTCGGCGTCGCGCAGACAGGCCTGGCCGAGAGCCTGGTTGTCCTCGTCGATGGCGTGGTCGGGGAACGCCCAGCGGCCGGCCGCGTCGGCGATCGCGGGGCCGCGGCGGGCGGCGAGGGCGACGGCGTCCTCGTAGTAGCGGGGCACGTACTGCCGTACGAGGTCGCTCTGTTCGGGTTGCCAGAAGCCCTGGGCGGTGGCGGTGAACAGGTAGTTGGAGAGGTCGTCGCGGGTGAACATCGCTTCCCAGGCCTGTGCTTTGGCGTCCTCGGTGGGGAGGGCGGCGCGGCAGCGGGCGGCGCCTTCCTGGCCGGTGGCGGAGGGGTCGCGGGCCAGTTCGGCGGCGATGGCGCTCTCGTCGGTGGCGCCGAGGACGGCGAGGCGGGCGAGGACGCGCCAGCGCAGTTCGGGGTCGAGTTCGGGGCCGCCGGGGACGGTGCCGTCGGCGAGCCAGGCGGCGATGGTGTCGGGGTGGGCGGCGGCGTCGATGCAGTGGCGGACGGCGATCAGGCGCAGGCCGGGGTTGTCGCCGTCCTCGGTGCGGCGGATGAGGTCGCGGCACAGGGAGGAGAGGGTGGTGAGGGCGGCGGGGCGCTGTTCGGGGGTGACGTAGCGGTCGGTGACGTAGGTGGAGGCGAAGGCGAGGACGCCCTGGACGAGGGCGAGGTCGGTCTCGTGCGGGAGGTGGGCGCGGGCCGCGTCCAGGTAGGCGGTGGGCGGGAGTTCGCCGTCGCGGACGGCGTCGCGCAGGGCGTTCCAGACGACGGCGCGGGTCAGTGGCGAGGGCAGGCCGGAGAGGCTCTCGGTGACCGCTTTGAAGGACTCGGTGTCGAAGCGGACCTTGGTGTAGGTGAGGTCGGCGTCGTTGAGGAGGAGGAGGGTGGGGCGCTTGCCGATGGGCAGCGGTGTGCTCTGCGGGATGTCGAGGTCGAGGCGGTCGCGCAGGACGAGGTGGCGGCCCTCGTCGGCGACGTCCTGGTCGTAGAGGCCGACGGCGATGCGGTGCGGGCGGCTGCCCTTGTGTTCGACCTGGAGGGTGTACGTGCCTTCCTCGCCGCGGGTGACGACGGGCCGCAGGGTGTCGACGCCGGTGGTGCGCAGCCAGGTGTCGGCCCAGGCGTGGACGTCGCGTTCGGTGGCGGAGGCGAGGGAGTCGATGAAGTCGGCGAGGGTGGCGTTGGCGAACCTGTGGCGGGCGAAGTGGGTGTTGATGCCGGCGAGGAAGTCCTTCTCGCCGAGCCAGGTCACCAGTTGCCGTAGTGCGGAGGCGCCCTTGGCGTAGGAGATGCCGTCGAAGTTCAGGAGGGCGGAGGCGGTGTCGTCGACGGCTTCGGGGGCGACGGGGTGGGTGGAGGGGCGCTGGTCGGCGTCGTAGCCCCAGCCCTTGCGCATGACGCCGAAGTCGACCCAGGTGTCGGTGAAGCGGGTGGCTTCGGTGAGGGTCTGGTAGCCCATGTACTCGGCGAAGGACTCGTTCAGCCAGATGTCGTCCCACCAGCGCAGGGTGACGAGGTCGCCGAACCACATGTGGGCCATCTCGTGGGCGATGACCATGGCGCGGGTCTGGCGTTCGGTGTCGGTGACGGCGGAGCGGTAGACGTACTCGTCGCGGAAGGTGACGAGGCCGGGGTTCTCCATGGCGCCGGCGTTGAACTCGGGGACGAACGCCTGGTCGTAGGAGTCGAAGGGGTAGGGCTCCTCGAACTTCTCGTGGTAGCGGTCGTAGCACTGCTTGGTGATCTCGAAGAGTTCGTCGGCGTCCTGGTCCAGGTAGGGCGCGAGGGAACGGCGGCAGTGGATGCCGAAGGGCAGGCCGCGGTGTTCGGTGCGCACGGAGTGCCAGGGTCCTGCGGCGACGGCGACGAGGTAGGTGGAGATCAGCGGGGTGGAGGCGGCCTGCCAGTGGCCGTCGCCGAGGTCGGTGGTGATGCCGTTGGCGAGGACGGTCCAGTCTTCGGGGGCCTTCACCGACAGGTCGAAGACGGCCTTGAGGTCGGGTTGGTCGAAGGCGGAGAAGACGCGCTGGACGTCGTCGAGGAAGAGCTGGGTGTAGACGTAGGTCTCGCCGTCGCTGGGGTCGGTGAAGCGGTGCATGCCCTCGCCGGTGCGGGAGTACCGCATGACGGCGTCGATGCGCAGTTCGTGCTCGCCGGCGCTCAGTCCCTTGAGGGGCAGCCGGTTCTCCTGGAGGGTCTCCGGGTCGAGGGGGCGGCCGTCGAGGGTGGCCTCCCGCAGTTCGGCCGGCTTGAGTTCGACAAAGGTGTCCGCCTCCGTGCGCGCGGTGAACCGGACGACGGTCCGGGACGCGAAGGTCTCGTCGCCGGTGGTGAGGTCGAGCGCGATGGCGTAGTGGTGAACGTCGAGGAGCTTGGCACGGGTCTGCGCTTCGTCGCGCGTCAGTACGGACATGCAGGACATGCTGCCTGATGGCACGGGCAACTCACAGAGGCGGATCGGTACACGCCTTATGTCCGGTCCTGTTCGAGCTCCCCGGTGTGCGCCCCTTCTCCGCGCTGCACCGGAACCCGGGCGTCCGGGTGGGGCAGGGCCCGGTGGACGGCGGGGTCGTCGTCCTCGTAGTGGCCCTTGTCCTCGGTGTGGTCCTTGACGAGGGCCCTCAACTCCCGCACCTCGTGTTCGAGGGCGAGGTGGCGGCGGTGGGCGTCGAAGAGGTAGCGGACCTTGGTGCGCAGGGCCCAGGGGTCGATGGGTTTCATCAAGAGGTCGGCGACGCCGAGGGCGAAGGCGGCGGAGGTCAGTTCGTGGTCGGGGCCGAAGCCGGTGAGCAGGACGACGGGGATGTGCTGGGTCTGCTCCAGGCGCCGCATGTAGCGGACCACGTCGAGGCCGCTGACGCCGGGCATCCGCACGTCGAGGAGCAGGAGGCCGACCTGGCCCCGGAGCACCTGCTTGAGGGCCTCGTCACCGCTGGTGGCGCGGCCGAGCCGGTAGCCCAGCGGGGCCAGGGCGCTCTCCAGGGCGTAGAGCGTGTCCTCGTGGTCGTCGACGATGAGGATCTTGGCATCCGAAGGCATGGCCCGACGTCCCTCCCTCGCGGACAGCCAGCCTACGCCCGTGCGCTGACACAGGGTGCTCGTGGGCTGACAACGAGTGCACAGGGCAGCATGCCGGGTGCGGGCGGCCGTGTCACCTCCCTGGGGTGTCGGCCGAGGTCAATCGGCCAGGGGGGCGGAGTCGTTGACGGTGTCCTCGGCGATGCGCTCGTGGTGTCTGATCACCTCGGCGATGATGAAATTCAGGAATTTCTCAGCGAAGGCCGGGTCGAGTTTGGCGTTCTCGGCGAGGGTGCGCAGCCGTTCGATCTGGCGGGCCTCGCGGGCCGGGTCGGCGGGCGGCAGCTGGTGGCGGGCCTTGAGGTGGCCGACCTGCTGGGTGGCCTTGAACCGCTCGGCGAGCATGTGGACGACGGCCGCGTCGATGTTGTCGATGCTGTCGCGCAGCCGGGCGAGCTCTTCGCGGACGGCGGGGTCGACGTCACCGGATCCGGTGTTGCTGGTGGTCATGAGCGACAACCCTACGGGGGCGGGGTGGTGGGTTCGGCGGCGGATCGGGCGGGGTGGGGAAGCGGGTGGTCGGGGACGCGGGTGGTCCGGGGAAGCGAGCGGTCGGGGACGCGGGTGGTCAGGGGATGCGGGTGGTCGGTTCCTCGGCGGATCGGGGATCCCACCCCGGCGATCAGATTCTCGGCGGATCGTCCGGATCGGGTACCTGGTTGCTCCAGCCGCCGGGGACGGTCCGGCTTTCCTGGGCGCGGAAGCGGATCGGGGCCATGCCGACGCGGCGGGTGAACAGGCGGGAGAAGTAGGCGGGGTCGTCGTAGCCGACGCGGCGGGCGACGGCGGCGACGGGGAGTTCGGTGGCGGCGAGGAGTTCCTTGGCGCGGCCGAGGCGGATGCCGAGGAGGTAGTCCTTGGGGCTGCAGCCGGCGCCACGGCGGACGGCGGTGCGCAGTTCGGCGAGGGTCATGCCGTGCCGGGTGGCGTGGTCGGCGACGGACATCGGTTTGAAGGCGTCGCGGGCGAGGGCCTTGAGGACCGGGTCGCCGTCGGGTGCGAGGTCGGCGCGGGCGCGGCGCAGGGCGACCAGCAGTTCGTGGACGGCGGCGCCGGTCTCCACCTCCAGGAGGGGGTTGTCGCGGCGGGCGGCCCGCGCGATGCGGGCGATCACCGCACGCGGGCCGGTGGCGTCGGACAGGGGCACGACGGGACGGTCGGGTTCGATGTAGCCGAGTTCGGTGTACGTGGCGGTGGCGGGTCCGGTGAAGCCGACGAACCCCTCGTCCCAGCCGGTGTCCTGGTCGGGGGCGTAGTGGTGGGGGATGCCGGGGGTGAGCCACAGCAGCGAGGGCGCGGTGACGGTCGTACGCCGGCCGTCGGGAGTCTCGTACCAGCCGGTGCCGGTGCTGATGACGACGGCGACGTGGCTGTCGAGGGTGCGGGGACCGACGGTGGGCAGCGCGCCGTACTGGAGTCCGACTCCGAGGCAGACCAGGCCCAGGCGGTGGTGGACGGGGCTGGGGGTCAGGAAACGCATCCAGGTGTGGTACATCGCGCTCCTTGCCTGCGCTTCGGTCCAAGCAGCGCCGATCTTTGTCCATGGACGTGATCGTCGCCAGTGGTGAGGGTGGAGCCTATGAGCGAGTTCACGGTGGGTGAAAGCGATTTCCTGCTGGACGGGCGGCCGGTGCGGCTGCTGTCCGGCGCGCTGCACTACTTCCGGGTGCACGAGGCGCAGTGGGGGCACCGGCTGGCGATGCTGCGGGCGATGGGCCTCAACTGCGTGGAGACGTACGTGCCGTGGAACCTGCACGAGCCGCATCCGGGCGAGTTCCGGGACGTGGAGGCGCTGGGCCGGTTCCTGGACGCGGCCCGGGAGGCCGGGCTGTGGGCGATCGTCCGCCCGGGCCCCTACATCTGCGCGGAGTGGGAGAACGGCGGTCTGCCGCACTGGCTGCGGGGTCATGCGCGCACGAGCGACGAGCGGTACCTCACGCGGGTGGAGCGCTGGTTCGGGCGGCTGCTGCCGCAGGTCGTGGAGCGGCAGATCGACCGCGGCGGCCCGGTGCTGATGGTGCAGGTGGAGAACGAGTACGGCAGCTACGGTTCGGACGCCGGGTACCTGCGGTGGCTGGCCGCACTGCTGCGCGCGAAGGGCGTGTCCGTACCGCTGTGCACCTCGGACGGCCCCGAGGACCACATGCTCACCGGCGGCTCGGTCCCCGGTGTCCTGGCCACGGTGAACTTCGGCTCCGACGCGCGCACGGCCTTCGAGACGCTGCGCCGGTACCGGCCGGACGGCCCGCTGATGTGCATGGAGTTCTGGTGCGGCTGGTTCGAGCACTGGGGCGGGGAGCGCGTCGTGCGCGACGCTGAGGACGCGGCCGCGGCGCTGCGGGAGATCCTGGAGTGCGGGGCCTCGGTGAACCTCTACATGGCGCACGGGGGCACGAACTTCGCGGGCTGGGCGGGCGCCAACCGGGGCGGGGGCGCGCTGCACGACGGTCCGCTGGAGCCGGACGTGACGTCGTACGACTACGACGCGCCGATCGACGAGTACGGCAGGCCGACGGAGAAGTTCTGGCGTTTCCGTGAGGTGCTGTCCGCGTACGGTCCGGTGGCGGACCTGCCGCCCGCGCCGGGGGTGTTGGGTGCGCCCGGTGACGTGCACCTGTCCGGATGGGTTTCCCTGTCCGCCGTGCTGGAGGAGCGCGGCGGTCCGCTCGTCGAGGGGCCCGTCCCGCCGGTCTTCGAGGAGCTGGACGTCGACCGGGGGCTCGTGCGGTACGAGGTGACCGTGCCGGGGCCGCGGCAGCCGTACCCGTTGACCGCGCGGGGGCTCAGGGATCTCGCGGTGGTGTACGTCGACGGGGAGCGGGCCGGGGTGCTCACGGAGGACGAGGCGCAGCTCAAGGAGCCGGTCGCGGGGCACGCGCGCGTGGAGCTGTGGGTGGAGTCGCTGGGGCGGGTCAACTACGGGCCCCGGAGCGGGGAGGCCAAGGGGATCACCGGGGGGCTGCTGCACGAGCGGCAGTTCCTGCACGGGGTGCGGGCGCGGGGGCTGCGGCTGGATGCGCTGGACATCGTGACGGGGATCGGGTTCGGGGCGGTCCCGGGGGGCGGCTCGCCGGGGCTGTACCGGGGTGAGGTGAGCGTGCGGGGCGCCGGGGACGCGGTGCTGGAGCTGCCGGGCTGGACCCGGGGGTTCGTGTGGGTCAACGGCTTCAACCTCGGCCGGTACTGGTCCGCGGGCCCGCAGCGGACGCTGTACGTGCCCGGGCCGGTGCTGCGGGAGGGCGGCAACGACGTGTGGGTGCTGGAGCTGGAGGAGGCACCCGCCCACGCACCCGCGCTTCGGCTGCGCGCCCCGGATCCGGCCCACGAGAATCCGCCCGCGACCTCGTAGAGCTCGTAGAGTGGAATCGGGTTCTGGGCGTCTTGGGGGTACGGGCGTGACGAACGACGGACCGGTCCAGCACGGGTACCCGCACCTGGAGACGGTGCGGGCCTCGATCAACGCGCTCTACAAGCGGCTCTCCTACGACACCGTCCAGACGTTCGCGACGAGCGTGGCCCCGGTGGACGTGGCGTTCTGCGACACGGACGACCTCTATCTCGGCGCGCAGCGGGTGGCCCGGGAGCTGGTGCGGCACTACCGGCTGCCGGACGCCCGGTTCGTCGTCAGCTTCCGGGAGATGACCCACGCCGCGAACGTCGAACTCACCGCGGGCCCCGAGTACTTCGTCGAGCTGAACGACCGTTTCCGCACCCATCGGCGGGACATCGGCGCGGCGCTGGCCCACGAGGTCATGCACGTGTATCTGCACCGGCTGGACCTCTCCTTCCCCGGGGTGCGGGAGAACGAGATCCTCACGGACACGGCGACGACGTATCTGGGGGCGGGGTGGCTGCTGCTGGACGCGTACCGGGAGGACGCGGCGTCGTCGCAGAAGCTGGGGTATCTCACGCCTGAGGAGTTCGGGTACGTGCTGGCGAAGCGGTCGCTGGTGTTCGGGGAGGATCCCTCGGTGTGGTTCACCAGCGCGCAGGCCTATACGGCGTACGTGAAGGGGATGGCGCAGGCCCGGGAGGACGAGCAGCAGCCGCCGCTCACGGCCGCCGGGTGGGCGGGGAGGCGCCGGTACGCCCGTGACCGGCGGCACGCGGGTCCGGGGCCGCAGCCCGGGGTGCCCTACACGTTCACCCCCGACGGGGGCGGGCGGCTGCGGGTGTCGTTTCCCTGTCCTACCTGTCATCAGCGAATTCGGGTGCCGGTTCGGGGGCGGGTGCGGGCGCGGTGTGCTGTGTGCCGGACGGTGCTGGAGTGCGACACATAGGGTTTCGTGGCGTCTGCGGGTGCGTGGTGGCTGGTCGCGCCCCCGCGGCGGAGCCGCACATAGATTCAGCCCCGCGCCCCTGGGTGGATCCGGTCACGCCCCGTACACCGGGGCCGGTGTCTCCGCCTCGCACAGCAGCTTGCGTGCCGTCTCTCCAGCCTCTGCCGGGGTCCATCGCGCCCCCTTGTCGGCGCTCGGGCCCGGTCTCCAGCCCTCCATCACCGTGATGCGGCCGCCCTCCGCTTCGAAGACCCTGCCGCTCACTCCCGCGCTCGCCTCCGAGCCCAGCCAGACCACCAGCGGGGACACGTTCTCCGGGGCCATCGCGTCGAAGCCGTCGGACGGGGCCGTCATGGTGTCGGCGAAGGTGCGTTCCGTCATCCTCGTCCGGGCCGCGGGGGCGATCGCGTTGACCTGGACGCCGTAGCGGGCGAGTTCGGCCGCCGCGACCAGGGTGAGACCGACGATCCCCGCTTTCGCCGCGCTGTAGTTGGCCTGCCCCACCGAGCCCAACAGGCCTGCACCGCTCGACGTGTTGACGATCCTGGCCACCGGCGTACGGCCCGCCTTCGTCTCCGCCCGCCAATGCGCCGCCGCGTGCTTCAGCGGCAGGAAGTGGCCCTTGAGATGGACCCGCAGCACCGCGTCCCAGTCGTCCTCCTCAAGGTTGACCAGCATCCGGTCGCGCAGGAACCCGGCGTTGCTGACGAGGGTGTCGAGGCGGCCGTACGTCTCCAGAGCGGCCCGGACGAGGGAGGCGGCGCCGTCGGGTGTCGCGATGTCGCCGCCGTGGGCGACCGCCTCGCCGCCCGCCGCGCGGATCTCCTCGGCGACGAGGAAGGCGGGGCTGTCGGGGTCCGGTGTGCCGTCGAGGCCGACGCCGAGGTCGTTGACGACGACCCGGGCGCCCTCGGCGGCGAAGGCGAGCGCGTGGGCGCGGCCGAGACCGCGGCCCGCGCCGGTGACGACGACGACCCGGCCGTCGCAGATTCCGGTCATCTCACGTCTCCTTGTTGACAGTTGCCGCGTCGAGGAACGCCGGCCGCTCCCCGCCGCCGTGCACCAGGAGAGAGGCCCCGCTGATGTACGCGGCGGCGTCCGAGGCGAGGAACACGGCGGCCGCGCCCACGTCCGAGGGCTCGGCGAGGCGGCCGAGCGGGACCGTGCGGGAGACGGCGGCGACACCCTCCTCGTCGCCGTAGTGCAGCTGCGACCGCTCGGTGCGGACCATGCCGACGACCAGGGTGTTCACCCGCACGTCCGGCGCCCACTCCACGGCCATCGAGCGGGCGAGGTTCTCCAGGCCCGCCTTGGCCGCACCGTACGCGGCCGCCCCGGGTGAGGGCCGGCCACCGCTGACGCTCCCGATCATGACGATCGAGCCCCGGGTCCGTCTCAGGTGCTCGTAGGCGGCCAGGGACACCGTCAGGGGGGCGAGGAGGTTCAACTCCAGTACGTGGGCGTGTTGTTCGGCGCGAGCGTCGGCGAGCAGACGGTAGGGCGTCCCTCCCGCGTTGTTGACCAGCACGTCCAGGCGCGGCAGTTCGGTGAAGAAGTGCCGTACGGCGTCGGCGTCCCGGACGTCGAGTTCCACGAACCGAGCCTTCGGCAAGGGGACTTCGGGCGGTCTGCGCGCACAGACGACGACGTCCGCCCCTGCCTTCGCGAAGGAGCGGGCGATCCCGGCGCCGACTCCACGCGTGCCGCCGGTGACGACCACGACCCTCCCGTTCGGCTCCATTCACCGCTACCCTTCACCTAACAAACGTTTGGTGGAAAGGTAGCTGATGCGGCCATGGGTGTCTCCACCTCGTCCCCGGAAAAGGGGATCGTCCTGGTCGGGGTCGACTTCCCGCCGGTGAACGCCCTTCCGGTGGACGGCTGGTTCGCCCTGGCCGACGCCGTGCGCGCGGCGGGCCGTGATCCGGCGGTCAGGTGTGTGGTCCTTGCGGCCGAGGGGCGTGGCTTCAACGCGGGCGTGGACATCAAGGAGATCCAGGCGCGCGGCCCGGCCGCCCTCGTCGGCGCCAACCGCGGTTGTTTCGCGGCCTTTTCGGCGGTGTACGACTGCGAGGTGCCCGTGGTGGCGGCCGTGCAGGGATTCTGCCTGGGCGGAGGCGTCGGCCTGGTGGGCAACGCGGATGTGATCGTGGCGAGCGAGGACGCCACCTTCGGCCTGCCCGAGCTGGACCGCGGGGCCCTCGGCGCGGCCACCCACCTGGCCCGCCTGGTGCCCCAGCACCTCATGCGCGCCCTGTACTTCACCTCCCGCACGGTCACCGCCGCCGAACTGCACCGGCACGGTTCGGTGTGGAAGGTGGTCCCGAGGGACGAACTCGCCGCCAGGGCCCTGGAGTCCGCCCGCGAGATCGCCGCCAAGGACGGCGAGCTGCTGCGCCTCGCCAAGGCCGCCATCAACGGCATCGACCCGGTCGACGTCCGCCGCAGCTACCGCTACGAGCAGGGCTTCACCTACGAGGCGAGCGTCAGCGGGGTCGCCGACCGGGTCCGTGACAGGTTCGGCAGGGAGGACGGGTGAGCGACAAGACCATGACGGCCGACGAGGTCGTCTCCCGGCTGCACAGCGGCATGACCGTCGGCATCGGCGGCTGGGGTTCGCGCCGCAAGCCGATGGCCCTGGTGCGCGCGCTGCTGCGCTCGGACGTCACCGACCTGACGATCGTCTCGTACGGCGGCCCGGACGTCGGCATGCTCGCCGCGGCCGGACGTATCCGCAAGCTCGTCGCCGCCTTCGTCACCCTCGACTCGATCCCCCTCGAACCCCATTACCGGGCGGCCCGCGAGCGCGGCGCCTTCGAACTCATGGAGATCGACGAGGCGATGTTCATGTGGGGCCTGCGGGCAGCCGCGCACCGGCTGCCGTTCCTGCCGGTGCGGGCCGGCATCGGTTCGGACGTCATGCGGGTCAACCCCGGTCTGCGGACGGTGACCTCGCCGTACGACGACCAGGAGACGTTCGTGGCCATGCCCGCGCTCAGGATGGATGCCGCCCTGGTGCATCTGAACCGCGCCGACCGGCTCGGCAACGGCCAGTACCTCGGACCCGACCCGTACTTCGACGACCTGTTCTGCGAGGCGGCCGACACCGCCTACCTCTCCTGCGAACGGATCGTGGACACCGCGGAGCTGACCAAGGCGGCGCCACCGCAGTCACTGCTGGTCAAACGGCACACGGTCACGGGTGTGGTCGAGGCTCCGGGCGGCGCGCACTTCACCTCCTGCGCCCCCGACTACGGCCGGGACGAGGCCGCACAGCGGGAGTACGCGACCACGCCCTGGCCGGAGTTCGCCGCACGGTATCTCGGGGGAGGACTTCATGACCGCGACCCGGAGTGAGTACTGCGTGATCGCCTGCGCCGAGGCCTGGCGGGACGCGGGCGAGATCCTGGCGAGCCCGATGGGACTGGTCCCCTCGATCGGAGCCCGGCTCGCCCGTCTCACCTTCTCCCCCGACCTGCTGCTGACCGACGGCGAGGCCCTGCTGGTCCGCCCGGACGGCACACCCGAGGGCTGGCTGCCCTACCGCGAGCACCTCGCCCTGGTCACCGGCGGCCGACGGCACGTGATGATGGGCGCGAGCCAGATCGACCGCCACGGCAACCAGAACATCTCCTGCATCGGCGACTGGGCGAGGCCGAAACGGCAACTGCTGGGGGTGCGGGGCGCACCGGTCAACACCCTGAACAACCCGACCAGTTACTGGGTTCCGAAACACTCCCGCCGGGTCTTCGTCGAGAAGGTCGACATGGTGTGCGGGGTCGGGTACGACCACGCCGCCGGGGCACGTTTCCACCGCATCCCGCGGGTCGTCTCCGACCTGGGCGTCTTCGACTTCGAGACCCCGGACCACTCGATGCGGCTGGCCTCGCTGCATCCGGGAGTGACCGTGGAACAGGTCCGGGAGGCCACCGGCTTCGATCCGGTGCTCCCGGACGAGGTGCCGTACACCCGCGAACCGACCGCCCATGAACTGAAGTTGATCCGCGAGGTGCTCGACCCGGCCCGCACCCGTGCACGGGAGGTCGGCGACTGATGGAGACCGCGCTCACCCGGCTGGTCGGGATCAGACACCCGATCGTGCAGACCGGGATGGGGTGGGTGGCGGGGCCCCGGCTGGTCTCCGCCACGGCGAACGCGGGCGCGCTCGGCATCCTGGCCTCGGCGACCATGACGCTCGACCGGCTCCGGGACGCCGTACGGGAGGTCAGGTCCCGTACGGACGCGCCCTTCGGGGTCAATCTGCGGGCCGACGCGGCCGACGCCGGTGACCGGGTGCGCGTGATCATCGACGAGGGGGTGCGGGTGGCGTCCTTCGCCCTCGCGCCCTCCGCCGAGCTGATCGGCGCGCTCAAGGAGGCGGGGGTGGTCGTCGTCCCGTCCGTCGGCGCCCGCAGACACGCCGAGAAGGTCGCGGCCTGGGGCGCGGACGCGGTGATCGTGCAGGGCGGGGAGGGCGGCGGGCACACCGGGGAGGTGGCGACGACGGTCCTGCTGCCGCAGGTGGTGGACGCGGTGGACATCCCGGTCGTGGCGGCGGGCGGCTTCTTCGACGGGCGGGGTCTGGTCGCGGCGCTGGCGTACGGGGCGGCGGGCGTCGCCATGGGCACCCGCTTCCTGCTCACCTCGGAGTCGACGGTGCCGGACGCGGTGAAGGCACGCTATCTGGCGGCGACGGTCAAGGACGTGACGGTGACCCGGGCGGTCGACGGCCTTCCGCACCGCATGCTCCGCACGGAGCTGGTGGACTCCCTGGAGCGCGCGGGCCGTACGCGCGCCCTGCTGCGGGCCGGCCGGCACGCGGCCGGCTTCCGGGGCCTCTCCGGCCTGACCTGGCGACAGCTCCTCCACGACGGCCTCGCGATGCGCCACGGCAAAGACCTCACCTGGAGCCAGGTCCTCCTCGCCGCCAACACCCCGATGCTCCTCAGGTCGGCGATGGTGGACGGCCGTACGGATCTCGGGGTCATGGCGTCGGGGCAGGTCGCCGGAGTGATCGACGACCTGCCGTCGTGCGCGGAGCTGGTGGACCGGATCATGAGGGAGGCGGCGGAAGTCCTGGAGGGCCTCACAGGCGTTCAATGACCGTCACGTTCGCCTGTCCGCCGCCCTCGCACATGGGCACCATCCTCGACGGCCCCCCTCGCACCGCTCGGCCCCAGAGGGCCTCACGGGCTTCGGAAGCC
>NZ_JBEXFB010000004.1:0-468018 GCF_040606575.1 Streptomyces sp. NPDC005402 | reverse complement strand
GCCTGCGCCGGACTCCCTCCGGCCGGAGCGGGCTCCCGCCGCCCTCACAGCCTCTCGATGACCGTCACGTTCGCCTGTCCGCCGCCCTCGCACATGGGCACCATCCCCGACGGCCCCCTCGCACCGCTCGGCCCCAGAGGGCCTCACGGGCTTCGGAAGCCTGCGCCGGACTCCCTCCGGCCGGAGCGGGCTCCCGCCGCCCTCACAGCCTCTCGATGACCGTCACGTTCGCCTGTCCGCCGCCCTCGCACATGGTCTGGAGGCCGAACCGGCCGCCCGTGCGCTCCAGTTCGTGCAGCAAAGTCGTCATCAGCTTCACGCCCGTCGCCCCCAGCGGGTGCCCGAGGGCGATCGCGCCGCCGTTGACGTTGACCTTCCCGGGGTCCGCGCCGGTCTCCTTCAGCCAGGCCAGGACGACCGGGGCGAAGGCCTCGTTGATCTCGACGAGGTCGATGTCGTCGATGGTGAGGCCGGTCTTCTTCAGGGCGTGCGCGGTGGCCGGGATGGGGGCGGTGAGCATGCGGATGGGGTCCTCGCCGCGTACGGAGAGGTGGTGCACGCGTGCGCGGGGGGTGAGGCCGTGTTCGCGCACCGCCCGCTCCGAGGCCAGCAGCATGGCCGCCGCCCCGTCGGAGACCTGCGAGGAGCAGGCGGCGGTGACGGTGCCGCCCTCGATCACCGGCTTCAGGCCGGCCATCTTCTCCAGGGACGTGTCCCGGCGCGGGCCCTCGTCGACCGCGACCGGGCCGTAGGGCACCGTCTCGCGCTCGAAGCGTCCCTCGTCGATGGCCCGCAGTGCCCGCCGGTGGGACCGCAGCGCGAACTCCTCCTGGTCCTCGCGGCTGATCCCCCACTTCCCTGCGATCATCTCGGCGCCGACGAACTGGTTCACCGCCCGGTCCCCGTACCGCGCCCGCCACCCCTCGCTGCCCGCGAAGGGCCCCTGGGTCAGTCCGAGCGGCTCGGCGGCCTGCCGGGTCGCGAAGGCGATCGGGATCATCGACATGTTCTGCACCCCGCCGGCGACCACCAGGTCCTGCGTCCCGGACAGCACGCCCTGCGCGGCGAAGTGCACGGCCTGCTGCGAGGACCCGCACTGCCGGTCCACGGTCACCCCGGGCACCTCCTCGGGCAGCCCGGCCGCGAGCCACGCGGTCCGCGCGATGTCCCCGGCCTGCGGCCCGACCGCGTCCAGACACCCGAAGACGACGTCCTCGACGGCGGCCGGATCCACGCCCACGCGCGCGACCAGCGCCTTGAGCACATGCGCGCCCAGATCGGCCGGGTGGACCCCGCTCAGTCCTCCCCCGCGCCGCCCGACGGGCGTACGGACCGCTTCGACGATGTAGGCCTCGGCCATGGCAACTCCCCAGTGAGTTACGTACGTACGGCGATCCCGTCCAGCACCATCGACAGGTACTGCCGGGCGATCTCCTCCGGGCTGTGCTGTCCGCCGGGCCGGTACCAGGACGCGGCGACCCACACGGTGTCGCGCACGAACCGGTAGGTCAGCCGTACGTCGAGGTCGGCCCGGAACACCTCGGCCGCGACCCCGCGCTCCAGCGTGGACAGCCAGGCCTTCTCGAACCTGCGCTGCGACTCGGCGAGGAACGCGAACCGTTCCTGCGCCACCAGCTGCTTGCTCTCCTTCTGGTAGATCGCGACGGCGGCGCGGTGCCGGTCGATCTCCCGGAACGACTCGGTGACCAGGGCCTCCAGCGTCTCGCGCGGACCGAGTTCGGCGCCCAGGACGGCGTCATAGCCGTCCCAGAGCTCGTCGAGGAAGGTCCGCAGAATCTCCTCCAGCATCGATTCCTTGGAGTCGAAGTGGTAGTAGAGGCTGCCCGCGAGCATGCCCGCGTGGTCCGCGATCTTGCGTACGGTCGTGGCGTTGTAGCCCTGTTCGGCGAAGACCTCGGCGGCGGTGTCGAGGAGTTCACGGCGGCGCGCGGGCGCGGCGGCGCTCACCTGGGGCTTCTTCTTGGTCTGCACATCGTCCATTGTCCTAGGCGTGTTGACTGCTGACGGCGACGACCTCGCCCGTCATGTAGGAGGAGTAGCCGGACGCCAGGAACACGATCACGTTGGCCACCTCCCAGGGCTCGGCGTACCGCCCGAAGGCCTCGCGCGCGGTCAGCTCCTCCAGCAGCTGGGCCGAGGTCACCTTCACCAGGTGCGGGTGCATGGCGAGGCTCGGTGACACGGCGTTGACGCGTACGCCGTACTCGGCCGCCTCCAGTGCCGCGCACCGGGTCAGCGCCATGACTGCGGCCTTGGCGGCGGCGTAGTGGGCCTGTCCGGCCTGGGCGCGCCAGCCGACGACGGAGGCGTTGTTGACGATGACACCGCCTGTTTCGCGCATACGGCGAAGGGCGGCCCGAGTGCACCGGAAGGTGCCGTTCAAAGTGACGTCCAGGACCCGGGTCCACTGCTCGTCGGTCATCTCTACCAGCTGCGAAGTCCCGCCCAGACCCGCGTTGTTGACGACGATGTCCAGTCGTCCGTGCTCCCGTACGGCCGCGTCGAACAGTGCGCCGACCTGTGCCTCGTCGGTGACGTCGCACGGCACGGAGGTCACCGCGCCCTCGAACTCCCCGGCCAGCTCGGCGCCGTACTCCTTCAGCCGGCGTGCGTGCGCGTCGCTGATCAGGACGCGGGCGCCCTCCTCCAGGAAGCGGCGCGCGGTCGCCCCGCCGATGCCCGCGCCCGCGGCGGCGGTGATGACGGCGGTGCGCCCCTTCAGCAGCCCGTGCCCCGGTTCGTACACCGGACTCTCGACGCCTGTCATGGCGCCACGCTAACCTACCAAACACTTGTTAGGGAAGGACGGGTGTCCATGGATCTGGCGTTCACGCAGGAGGAAGAGGCCTTCCGCGCCGAGGCCCGCGCGTGGCTGCGCGCGCATGTGCCCGCCTCCCCGCTGCCCTCCCTGGAGACACGGGAGGGTTTCGCGGCCCATCGCGCGTGGGAGGCGGAACTCGCCGCGGACCGCTGGTCGGTGGTCAACTGGCCGAGGCAGTACGGCGGCCGGGACGCCGGGATCGTCGACTGGCTGGTCTTCGAGGAGGAGTACTACGCGGCCGGGGCTCCCGGACGGGTCGGCCAGAACGGCGTCAGCCTCCTCGCCCCGACCCTCTTCGACCACGGCACGCGGGAGCAACGCGCGCGGGTGCTGCCGTCGATGGCCACCGGTGAGGTGATCTGGGCCCAGGCCTGGTCGGAGCCGGAGGCGGGCTCGGACCTGGCGTCCCTGAGGTCCAGCGGGGTGCGCACGAAAGGGGGTTGGCTGCTCAGTGGCCAGAAGACCTGGTCCTCCCGGGCCGCCTTCGCGGACCGCGCCTTCGGGCTCTTCCGCACCGACCCGGACACCCCGAAACCCCACCAGGGCCTGACCTACCTGATG
This sequence comes from Streptomyces sp. NPDC005402, assembly GCF_040606575.1. Lineage (NCBI taxonomy): Bacteria > Bacillati > Actinomycetota > Actinomycetes > Kitasatosporales > Streptomycetaceae > Streptomyces > Streptomyces sp. NPDC005402. The sequence continues at coordinate 464,615 of NZ_JBEXFB010000004.1, read as the reverse complement.
TTCGACCTGCGGGCCCCCGGTGTCACCGTCCGCCCGATCCGCCGCCTCGACGGGAAGCCTGCCTTCGCCGAACTCTTCCTGGACGAGGTGTTCGTGCCCGACGAGGACGTCATCGGCGAGCCCGGCCGGGGCTGGCGGATCGCGATGTCGACGGCGGGCAACGAACGCGGGCTGATGCTGCGCTCACCGGGCCGTTTCCTGGCGAGCGCCGACCGGTTGTTCGCGCTGTGGCAGGCGAAGGGCAGCCCCCAGGCGGCTCGGGCCCGTGTCGCGGACGCCCTGATCGGCGCCCGCGCCTACCAGCTCTTCACCCACGCGGCCGCCGCCCGCTTCCTGGACGGCGAGACACTCGGCCCCGAGTCCAGCCTGAACAAGGTCTTCTGGTCCGAGTACGACATCGCGCTCACGGAGACGGCGTTGGATCTCCTCGGCGAGGAAGAGGACCCCGACTGGACCGAGCGCTATGTCTTCGCCCTCGCCGGCCCGATCTACGCCGGCACGAACGAGATCCAGCGCGACATCATCGCCGAACGCCTGCTGGGCCTGCCGAAGGGACGCCGCTGATGCGCTTCCTCCTCGACGCCGAGCAACGGGACTTCTCCCACTCCTTGGACGCGATGCTGACGGCCGCGGACACCCCGTCAGTGGCACGGGACTGGAGCCGAGGTGATCACGCGAGCGGGCGCGCACTGTGGAGCCGTATCGCCGAGGCGGGGGTCTTCGCACTGGCGGTACCCGAGGCGTATGAGGGACTGGGCCCGCGTCCCGTGGAACTCACCCTGGCCTTCGTCGAGTTGGGACGCCACGCGGTACCGGGCCCGGTGGTGGAGACGGTGACGGCGGCGACACTGCTGGCGTCCTTGGACGACACCGGCCCGGCGAAACGCCTGCTGCCATCGCTGGCCGCGGGCGAGTCGACGGCAACCCTGGCCACCGGGTCCTACGCACTCGACGCCGACATGGCAGACGTACGGCTGGCCCTCTCAACCTGTTCGACGCCCACCGAGCTCCGCCTCGCTCCCCCACCCGACCATCCCCCACGCCTCTCCCTGGACCCCGCCCGCCGTCTCTTCCCCACCCCCCACGGCGGCGAGCTCCTCGCCACCGACCCACCCCTGGCCCCCGCCCTGCTCACGGCCCGCCTCGCCACCGCCGCCCAAGCCCTCGGCGTGGGCCTCGCCCTCCTCGACAAGACCGTGTCCTACGTCAAGCAGCGCACCCAGTTCGGCGCCCCCATAGGCTCCTTCCAGGCGGTCAAGCACCAACTGGCCGACGCCGAGATCGCGTTGGAGTTCGCCCGGCCCCTGCTCCTCGGCGCCGCCCTGACGATGACCGAGGGGGACGTCGCCGCCGCCAAGGTCACGGCGTGCGAGGCGGCGTACCGGACCGCCCGTACCGCGCTCCAGCTCCACGGCGCCATCGGGTACACGGCGGAGTACGACCTGTCCCTGTGGCTCACCAAGGCCCGCGTCCTGCGCACCGCCTGGGGCAGTCCCGACGCGTGCCGGGACACCGTCCTCAGTGCTGGTGGTCGCCGCTGGTGACCTCCCGGTACTCCTCCACCGTCGGCTTCTCGATCCGCGTGTCGGGCCCGAACATCGCCCGCGCGAGCCCGGCCCGCACCCGCTGGGAGCGCCTGACCGGCCGCCGCACCCCGTTCGCGTCGACGAGCGGCCCGATCTCGTACGGCGGTTCCTGCTCGTGCTGGGTGAGGGTGTGCAGCTGCGCCTGCGCGAGGGGCGCGTGGACCTCGACGTACTCCCCGTGCGGGAGCCGCCTGATGGTGCCGGTCTCCCGGCCGTGCAGCACCTTGTCCCGGTCCCGGCGCTGGAGCCCGAGACAGACGCGCTTGGTGATCACGAAGGCCAGCACCGGCACCACGAACACGGACACCCGCACGAACCAGGTGATCGCGTTGATCGACAGATGCATATGGGTGGCCACGATGTCGTTGCCGCCGCCGATCAGCAGCACCACGTACAGGCTCAGCCAGGCGACGCCCAGCCCCGTGCGCACGGGCACGTTGCGCGGCCGGTCCAGGATGTGGTGCTCGCGCTTGTCGCCGGCGATCCATGCCTCGACGAAGGGGTAGACCCCGATCGCGAGCAGGATCAGCGGGAAGAGGGAGAAGGGGATGAAGACACCGGGCTCCAGGGTGTGGCCCCAGAAGTTGATCTCCCAGCCCGGCATCACCCGGATCAGCCCCTCGGAGAAGCCGAGGTACCAGTCGGGCTGGGCGCCGGTGGTCACCAGGTGGGGGCTGTACGGCCCGAACGCCCACACGGGGTTGATCTGCGCGAGGCCGCCCATGAGCGCCAGCACGCCGAAGGTCAGGAAGAAGAAGCCGCCCGCCTTGGCCATGTAGACCGGCAGGAAGGGCATGCCGACCACGGACTTGTTGTCGCGGCCGGGCCCCGGGTACTGGGTGTGCTTGTGGTAGAAGACCAGGATCAGATGGGCCACCACCAGGCCGAGCATGATCCCGGGCAGCAGCAGCACATGGACCGGGAAGAGCCTCGGGATGATGTCGTGGCCCGGGAACTCCCCGCCGAACAGGAAGAACGACAGATACGTCCCGACGATCGGCACGGACAGGATCGCCCCGTCGGCGAACCGGATGCCGGTGCCGGAGAGCAGGTCGTCGGGGAGCGAGTAGCCGGTCAGTCCGGTGATGATGCCGAGGAACAACAGGGTCCAGCCGAACACCCAGTTGAGCTCGCGCGGCTTGCGGAAGGCGCCGGTGAAGAACACCCGCATCATGTGCACGAGCATGCCGGTCACGAAGACCAGCGCCGCCCAGTGGTGGATCTGCCGGATCAGCAGTCCACCGCGCACGTCGAAGCTGATGTCGAGCGTGGACTCGTAGGCCCTGGTCATCACCACGCCGTTGAGGGGCTCGTAGGAGCCGTGGTAGACGACCTCGACCCCGCTGGGCTCGAAGAACAGGGTGAGGTAGACGCCCGTGAGGATCAGGATGAGGAAGCTGTAGAGACAGACCTCGCCCAGCATGAACGACCAGTGGTCCGGAAAGACCTTGCGCATGTTGGCCTTGGCCAGCGCGTACAGGCCGAGCCGCCCGTCCGCCCAGTCGGCGAGTTTCTCGCCCTTGCCGGCCTCTTGCCCACGGGCCGTTTCGTTCACCGATCGCGCGCCGTCCATACGTCGTCGCCTCCCCGTCGGATCATCCACAGGGTGGCACGCTCGTACGGTCAAGCCAACGGGGCGTGCAGCAGCGGACCGTCCGACCCGGCCCCTCCCCTCACTCCGTTCCCGAGGTTCGATATTTTGTTCGCCGCCGTCCCCACCGGCTCACGATCACCCCTGTCACTCCGAGGAGAGCCGGCCGTGGAACCCGAATCCGCCGTCACCACCTGCTATCGCCACCCCGGGGTGGAGTCCCACGTCCGCTGCACCCGCTGCGAGCGGTACATCTGCCCGGACTGCATGCGGGAGGCGGCCGTCGGTCACCAGTGCCCCGAGTGCGTGCGGGAGGGGGCGCGGTCGGTGCGGCAGGCCCGGACCGCGTTCGGCGGGCGCATCACGGCCGTCCCCCTGGTGACGTACGTCCTCATCGGCCTCAACGTGCTCGCCTACGTCGGCGAGCTCGTGCGTCCCGCGATCGTGGACCGGTTCGAGATGCTGGGCGCCGGACTGGTGGGCCCGGACGGCGGCCACTACGTGTGGCAGTCCGGTTACCCCGCCGACTTCCACACCGAAGGTCTCGTCGACGGCGAGTGGTACCGGCTGCTCACCGGCGCCTTCCTCCATCTGCCGCCCACCGGAGGCACCTTCGGCATCCTGCACATCGTGATGAACATGGTGTCGCTGTGGAACATCGGCCGGGTGGTCGAGGCCCAGCTCGGCCGCCTCAGGTACGTCGTCCTGTATCTCCTCTCCGCGCTCGGCGGCTCGGTCCTCGTCCTGCTGATCGCGCCCACCGAGGCCACGCTCGGCGCGTCCGGCGCGATCTTCGGGCTCGGCGCGGCGTACTACGTGATGGCCCGCCGGCTCGGCGCCGACATGGCCCAGGTCAACCGGTTCATGGCGGGTCTGCTGCTGTGGCTGCTGATCTCCGCGGGGCTGACGTCCTGGCAGGGCCACCTCGGCGGCCTGCTCGCCGGAGCCGTCGTCACCCTCGCCTACGCGTACGCTCCCCGGGACAGCCGCCGCGCCCTGGTGCAGGCGGGAGTCTGCGCCGTACTGTTGCTGGTGCTCCTGGGGGCCACGTGGGCCAAGGTCGCCGAACTGACGGGAGCCCTGTGAAACGCGTCCGCCTGCTGCTGCTCGCGGCCGTGCCCGTGATCGTCACGGCGTCGGTCTACCTCCTCGCGCCCGAGGACTCCGGCGCGGACGGGGCCGGTCCCGACCTGTCCGCCGCCTACCGGTCGCAGGCGGCCCGGGACGCCAAGGGTGTCCAGGGCGCCAAGGCCTGGGCCGAGGAGGCGGACAGCGCGACGGACGACCAGGTGCTCGCCGGCCGGCCGCAGGGCCTGGACGCCCCCGCCGAGAAGGACCTCGCCCAGCAGCTCGTCGCCAGCGCCGAGAACTCCACCCTCGACTGGCGCAGCGCCTACGCCTACGTCGAGGACATCGGCGACGGCCAGGGTTACACGGCCGGCCTCATCGGCTTCTGCACCGGCACCCACGACCTGCTCACCCTCGTCGAGCGCTATACGAAGGCCCACCCCGGCAACGGTCTCGCCGAGTACCTCCCCGCCCTGCGCGCGGTCGACGGCACGGACTCCCACGAGGGCCTGGACCCGGGTTTCCCGGCCGCGTGGAAGGCGGAGGCCGCCCGGCCGGCCTTCCAAAAGGCCCAGGACGCGGAGCGGGACCGGGTCTACTTCGACCCCGCGGTCCGCCTCGCCAAGCTCGACGGTCTGGGCACGCTCGGCCAGTTCGTCTACTACGACGCCATGGTCTTCCACGGCCCCGGCACCGGCCCAACCGGCTTCTACGGCATGCGTGAAAACGCCCTCCGCACGTCCGACAGCCCCGCCGAGGGCGGCTCCGAGAAGGCCTACCTGGACACCTTCCTGGACATCCGCCGGGCGGCCATGAAGACCCGCAAGGCGGACATCGACACCTCCCGCATCGACACCGCGCAGCGGCGGTTCCTGGACGAGGGGAACCTGGACCTGAGGACGCCGCTGGAGTGGCAGGTGTACGGGGAGACGTACAAGGTGCCGTAGAAAAGGCGACGGCGCCTGCCTTCCGGTCCGGTCGGGGACGTGGAGGCAGGCGCCGTCAGTGTTCCGTACGCCTTTGTACGGGACGCTTCATGGGGTGCTTCAGACCATCAGCGAACGGTCCGTCGGACGGATCGGCGCGGGCAGTTCGCTCGCGCCGGTCAGGAAGCGGTCGCAGCCGCGGGCGGCCGAGCGGCCCTCCGCGATCGCCCACACGATGAGCGACTGGCCGCGGCCCGCGTCGCCGGCGACGAAGACGCCCGGCACGTTGGTCTGGAAGTCGGCGTCGCGGGCGATGTTGCCGCGCTCGTCGAGCTCCAGGCCGAACTGCTCGACCAGGCCGTTCTCGCGGTCGGTACCGGTGAAGCCCATCGCGAGGGTGACCAGCTGGGCGGGGATCTTGCGCTCCGTGCCCGGCTTCGGGGTCAGCCTGCCGTCGATGAACTCGACCTCGCTGAGGTGCAGCCACTGGACGTTGCCGTCCTCGTCGCCCTCGAAGTGGGTCGTCGAGACGGAGTAGACCCGCTCGCCGCCCTCCTCGTGCGCGGAGGTGACCTTGTACAGCATCGGGAAGGTCGGCCACGGCTGGTGCGGGGCACGGTCCTCGCCGGGCCTCGGCATGATCTCCAGCTGCGTCACCGACGCCGCGCCCTGGCGGTGGGCGGTGCCCACGCAGTCGGCGCCGGTGTCGCCACCGCCGATGACGATGACGTGCTTGCCCTCGGCCGTGATGGGGGGCGCCACGTAGTCGCCCTCCTGCACCTTGTTGGCCAGCGGCAGGTACTCCATGGCCTGGTGGATGCCCTTGAGTTCGCGGCCGGGGACCGGCAGGTCACGGGCGGTGGTCGCACCGGCGGCGATGACGACGGCGTCGTACCGCTTCTTCAAGTCGGTCGCCTTGAGGTCGCGGCCGATCTCGATGCCGGTGCGGAAGCGGGTGCCCTCCGCGCGCATCTGCTCGATGCGGCGGTTGATGTGCCGCTTCTCCATCTTGAACTCGGGGATGCCGTACCGGAGGAGGCCTCCGACGCGGTCCGCGCGCTCGTAGACGGCGACGGTGTGACCGGCCCGCGTGAGCTGCTGTGCGGCGGCGAGTCCGGCCGGGCCCGATCCGATGACCGCGACGGTCTTGCCGGACAGGCGCTCGGGGGCCTGCGGCTCGACATCGCCGCTGTCCCACGCCTTGTCGATGATCGAGACCTCGACGTTCTTGATGGTGACCGGCGGCTGGTTGATGCCGAGCACACACGCCGACTCACAGGGAGCCGGGCACAACCGCCCCGTGAACTCGGGGAAGTTGTTCGTCGCGTGCAGGCGCTCCGAAGCCGCCGCCCAGTCCTCGCGGTAGGCGTAGTCGTTCCACTCGGGGATGAGGTTCCCGAGCGGGCAGCCGTTGTGACAGAACGGGATGCCGCAGTCCATGCAGCGGCTGGCCTGCTTGCTGATGATCGGCAGCAGGGAGCCGGGGACGTAGACCTCGTTCCAGTCCTTCAGACGTACGTCGACGGGGCGGGACTTGGCGACCTCGCGGCCGTGGTTCAGGAAGCCCTTCGGGTCAGCCATTGATCGCCGCCTCCATCATCTTCTCGGTGATCTCGGACTCGGAGAGTCCCGCCTGCTCGGCGGCGTCCTTGGCGGCGAGCACTGCCTTGTACGTGCTGGGGATGATCTTGCTGAAACGCTCGACCGCGGTGTCCCACTCGGCGAGCAGCTTCTCGGCGACCGTGGAGGCGGTCTCCTCCTGGTGGCGGCGCACCACGTCGTGCAGCCACTGCTTGTCCACGTCGTCCAGCGCCTCCACGGCGTTCACGTTGCCGACGTTGACGTTGTCCCGGTCGAGGTCGATCACGTAGGCGACACCGCCGGACATGCCGGCCGCGAAGTTGCGGCCCGTCTCGCCCAGGACCACCGCGTGACCGCCGGTCATGTACTCGCAGCCGTGGTCGCCCACGCCCTCCGAGACGACCGTCGCGCCGGAGTTGCGGACACAGAACCGCTCACCGGTACGACCGCGCAGGAACAGCTCGCCGCCGGTCGCGCCGTAGGCGATGGTGTTGCCCGCGATCGTGGAGAACTCGGCGAGGTGGTCGGCGCCCCGGTCGGGACGGACGATCACCCGGCCGCCGGACAGGCCCTTGCCGACGTAGTCGTTGGCGTCGCCCTCCAGGCGCAGCGTGACACCGCGCGGCAGGAAGGCGCCGAAGGACTGGCCGGCCGAGCCGGTGAAGGTGATGTCGATGGTGTCGTCGGGCAGGCCCGCGCCACCGAACTTCTTCGTCACCTCGTGGCCGAGCATGGTGCCGACCGTGCGGTTGATGTTGCGGATGGCGACCTGGGCGCGCACCGGCTGGGCGTCGGTGGCCGAGTCGGCGGCCAGGGCGTCGGCGGCGAGCTTGATGAGCTCGTTGTCGAGCGCCTTCTCCAGGCCGTGGTCCTGCTGGATGACCTGGTGCAGCGGGGCGCCCTCGGGCAGCTGAGGCACGTAGAAGAGCGGGGACAGGTCCAGGCCCTGCGCCTTCCAGTGGTTGACCGCGCGGGTCACGTCGAGGGTCTCGGCGTGGCCGACGGCCTCCTCGATGGAGCGGAAGCCCAGCTCGGCGAGGATCTCGCGGACCTCTTCGGCGATGAACTTGAAGAAGTTCACGATGTACTCGGCCTTGCCGGTGAACCGGTCGCGCAGGACCGGGTTCTGGGTGGCGATGCCGACCGGGCAGGTGTCCAGGTGGCAGACGCGCATCATGACGCAGCCGGAGACGACGAGCGGCGCGGTCGCGAAACCGAACTCCTCGGCGCCGAGCAGCGCGGCGATGACGACGTCGCGGCCGGTCTTGAGCTGACCGTCGGTCTGGACGACGATGCGGTCGCGCAGGCCGTTGAGCAGCAGGGTCTGCTGGGTCTCGGCGAGGCCGAGCTCCCAGGGGCCGCCCGCGTGCTTCAGGGAGGTCAGCGGGGAGGCACCCGTGCCACCGTCGTGACCGGAGATCAGGACGACGTCCGCGTGCGCCTTGGACACACCCGCCGCGACCGTGCCGACGCCGACCTCGGAGACCAGCTTCACGTGAATCCGCGCCTGCGGGTTCGCGTTCTTCAGGTCGTGGATCAGCTGGGCCAGGTCCTCGATCGAGTAGATGTCGTGGTGCGGCGGCGGGGAGATCAGGCCGACACCCGGGGTCGAGTGCCGGGTCTTGGCGACCCACGGGTAGACCTTGTGGCCGGGCAGCTGGCCGCCCTCGCCGGGCTTGGCGCCCTGGGCCATCTTGATCTGGATGTCGTCCGCGTTGACCAGGTACTCGGAGGTCACACCGAAGCGGCCGGAGGCGACCTGCTTGATCGACGAACGCCGCGCCGGGTCGTACAGCCGGTCCGCGTCCTCGCCGCCCTCACCGGTGTTGGACTTGCCGCCCAGCTGGTTCATGGCGATGGCGAGGGTCTCGTGCGCCTCCTTGGAGATGGAGCCGTACGACATGGCGCCGGTGGAGAAGCGCTTGACGATCTCGGAGACCGGCTCGACCTCGTCGACGGAGATCGGCTGCCGGTCCGACGTGAAGCCGAACAGGCCGCGCAGCGTCATGAGGCGCTCGGACTGCTCGTTCACGCGGTCCGTGTACTTCTTGAAGATGTCGTAGCGGTTCGCGCGCGTCGAGTGCTGGAGGCGGAAGACCGTCTCCGGGTCGAACAGGTGCGGCTCGCCCTCGCGGCGCCACTGGTACTCGCCGCCTATCTCCAGGGCGCGGTGGGCCGGCGCGATGCCGCTCGCCGGGTACGCCTTGGCGTGCCGGGCGGCGACCTCCTTGGCGATGACGTCGATGCCGACGCCGCCGATCTTGGAGGCGGTACCGCTGAAGTACTTCTGGACGAAGCCCTCTTCGAGACCGACGGCCTCGAAGACCTGGGCGCCGCGGTAGGAGGCGACGGTCGAGATGCCCATCTTCGACATGACCTTCAGCACGCCCTTGCCCAGGGCGTAGATCAGGTTGCGGATGGCCTGCTCGGCCTCGATGTCCGACAGGAAGGTGCCCGCACGGACCAGGTCCTCGACGGACTCCATGGCGAGGTACGGGTTCACGGCCGCGGCGCCGAAGCCGATCAGCAGGGCGACGTGGTGGACCTCGCGGACGTCACCGGCCTCGACCAGCAGGCCCACCTGGGTGCGCTGCTTGGTGCGGATGAGGTGGTGGTGGACGGCCGCGGTGAGCAGCAGCGAGGGGATCGGCGCGTGCTCGGCGTCCGAGTGGCGGTCGGAGAGGACGATCAGCCGGGCACCGTTGGCGATGGCGGCGTCGGCCTCGGCGCAGATCTCCTCGATGCGCGCGGCGAGGGAGTCGCCACCGCCGGAGACCCGGTACAGGCCGGACAGGGTCGCGGCCTTGAAGCCGGGCATGTCGCCATCGGCGTTGATGTGGATGAGCTTGGCCAGCTCGTCGTTGTCGATCACCGGGAAGGGCAGCACGACGGAACGGCAGGAGGCGGCGCTCGGGTCGAGCAGGTTGCCCTGCGGGCCCAGCGCGGAGCGCAGGCTCGTCACCAGTTCTTCGCGGATCGCGTCCAGCGGCGGGTTGGTGACCTGCGCGAACAGCTGGGTGAAGTAGTCGAAGAGCAGACGCGGCCGCTCGCTCAGCGCGGCGATCGGCGAGTCGGTGCCCATCGAACCGATCGGCTCGGCACCGGCCTTGGCCATCGGCGCGAGGAGGACCCGGAGCTCTTCCTCGGTGTAGCCGAAGGTCTGCTGGCGGCGGGTGACCGAGGCGTGGGTGTGCACGATGTGCTCGCGCTCGGGCAGGTCGCCGAGCTCGATCTCGCCGGCCTCCAGCCACTCCGCGTACGGCTGCTCGGCGGCGAGGCCGGCCTTGATCTCGTCGTCCTCGATGATGCGGTGCTCGACGGTGTCGACGAGGAACATCCGGCCGGGCTGCAGACGGCCCTTGCGGACCACCTTGGCGGGGTCGATGTCGAGGACGCCGACCTCGGAGCCGAGGACGACGAGGCCGTCGTCGGTGACCCAGTAGCGGCCGGGGCGAAGGCCGTTGCGGTCGAGGACCGCGCCGACCTGCTTGCCGTCGGTGAAGGTGACACAGGCCGGGCCGTCCCAGGGCTCCATCAGGTTGGAGTGGAACTGGTAGAAGGCGCGGCGGGCCGACTCCATGGAGTCGTGGTTCTCCCACGCCTCCGGGATCATCATCAGCACGGAGTGCGGCAGCGAACGGCCGCCCAGGTGCAGGAGTTCGAGGACCTCGTCGAAGGACGCCGAGTCGGAGGCGTCCGGCGTGCAGATCGGGAAGACCCGCTCGATGGCCTTGTCGTCGTTGCCGAAGAGGTCCGAGACCAGCTGGGACTCGCGGGCCGCCATCCAGTTGCGGTTGCCCTTGACGGTGTTGATCTCACCGTTGTGCGCGACGAAGCGGTACGGGTGTGCGAGCGGCCACGACGGGAAGGTGTTCGTGGAGAACCGGGAGTGCACGAGCGCGATCGCGGAGGCGAAGCGGCGGTCGGACAGGTCCGGGAAGAAGGGCTCCAGCTGGCCGGTGGTCAGCATGCCCTTGTAGACGATGGTCCGCGCGGACAGCGAGGGGAAGTAGACGTCGACCTCGCGCTCGGCGCGCTTGCGCAGCACGAAGGCCTTGCGGTCGAGGTCGATGTCCGTGGCAGCCGCGGAGGAACCGTCGGCCACGAAGACCTGGCGGAACGCGGGCATGGTGGACCGGGCGGTGGCGCCGAGCAGCCCGGGGGCGACCGGGACCTCGCGCCAGCCGAGGACGGTGAGGCCCTCCTCGGCGGCGATCGTCTCGATCTTCGAGACGGCGTCCTCGGTGCCGTCCTCCGGCAGGAAGGCGATACCGACGGCGTACGCACCGGCCGCGGGCAGCTCGAAGCCCGCGACCTCGCGGAAGAAGGCGTCCGGAACCTGGGACAGGATGCCCGCGCCGTCACCCGAGTCGGGCTCGGAGCCGGTGGCACCGCGGTGCTCCAGGTTGCGCAGAACCGTGAGCGCCTGCTCGACCAGCGCATGGCTCGCCTCGCCGGTGAGGGTGGCCACGAAGCCGACGCCACAGGCGTCGCGCTCGTTGCGGGGGTCGTACATACCCTGCGCAGCAGGGCGAGCATCCATGAAAGACCACTTCTGGCCATTCGTGGAGTGCTGGGACGGCTGGCGCGGCGTACGCATCGGCTCTCCCGTCGTCGTCAATTGGCTGGGGGCTCCTCCCAGGCACGTGAGGCTCTGGGGGTGCATATTGCCGAGGGACGACGTTGGCCCTCTGCGTGAGTGCAAAATTTCGTGCAGGTTACATGATGGAGCGGATCTCGGGAACCGGATACTCCGTTCCAACATGCGGACGCCACGCGGTGCGAGGGGGGTGTCGCACACGTGGCTTGAAGTATGTGGGGGCCGAACCGGACCGATCGGTCGGATCGTGGCCCGTCGACCCAGGGGGCGGTGAAAACGTCGTCACCGACCCCGCGAGCGCGCCGCAAGCGTCATTGCCCACAGTGCTTACGGCTCATGCCCAGTGGTTAAGCATTCGAAACCAGCGAGTAACGGCTACTTATGCGGTCCATCGCATAAGTAGCAGCGGATCTATCCTACGGCCGTTCCGAACAAAGTGCCCAGGGCGTACGTCACACCGGCCGCCGCACCTCCCAGGACGAGCTGCCGGAGTCCGCTGTACCACCAGGTCCGCGCGGTCACCCTGGCCACGACGGCACCACAGGCGAACAGCCCGAGAAGCGCGAGCAGCACGGCGGGCCAGAGCACGGTGGCACCGAGCAGATACGGGAGCAGGGGAAGGAGCGCCCCCAGGGCGAAGGACCCGAAGCTGGACACGGCGGCGACGAGCGGCGAGGGCAGGTCGCCGGGGTCGATCCCCAGCTCCTCACGGGCATGGATCTCAAGGGCCTGCTCGGGATCCTTCGACAACTGCCGCGCGACCTCGCGCGCCAGCTCGGGCTCCACACCCCGCCCCTCGTACAGGGCCGCGAGCTCGGCCTCCTCGTCCTCCGGGTGCTTGCGCAGCTCCCGGCGCTCCACATCCAGTTCGGCCTCGACGAGCTCGCGCTGGGAGGCGACGGAGGTGTACTCGCCGGCGGCCATGGAGAAGGCACCGGCGGCGAGCCCCGCGAGTCCGGTCAGCACGATGGTGTGCTGACCGACGGCCCCACCGGCGACTCCGGTCATCAGCGCGAGGTTGGAGACCAGCCCGTCCATGGCCCCGAAGACGGCGGGCCTGAGCCAGCCACCGTTCACATCCCGGTGCGTGTGGTTGTCGCGGTGGGCCTCGTGCAGCGGCGCGTCGATGTCGATGATGGCCATTCCGGTCCCCCAGGGAAGCTAAGCCAAAGCTAACTTTGGACACGTTCTAATTCTCAACAACGCTCAGAGTACGTCGGCCCATTCCGCTCCGCCAGCAAGGAAAGGCTCCGCTAACCTGCGGCTTTACCCTCGAATGCGCAGACGATCATGAGTGCGCTCAGATGTCGACCGGGTGACGTTGACGGCAGGGAGGCTGAGGTCAACCGCCGATGGTGGGACACATGCGGCAAAAGGTTCCGCGCCTCGCGCGAACCTCCTCTGCTCCCCAAAGAGGCCGCGTATGACATCGATCGCCCGCGTTTCCTCGGTCCCGGTACCCCAGGACGCCGCCGAACTCCGCGAGCGGGCCCGCGGCGCCCTGTTGGGCCTGGCGGTCGGGGACGCCCTCGGAGCCCCCGCCGAGAACCTGAAGCCGTCGCAGATCCGCGCCCGCTGGGGCCGTATCGAGGGTTACGTGGCGGACGAGCCGAGCGGCACGGACGACACGGAGTACGCGATCTTCTCCGGCCTGCTCCTCGCCCGCCACGGCTCGGCCCTCACCCCCTCCCACGTGGAGGCGGCCTGGCACGAGTGGATCGCGGACCGCCACGAGGGCCCGTTCCGGGGCGCCGGGTTCAGCGAGCGCGGCACCCTGGAGAACCTCCGCCGGGGCCTGGCGGCCCCCATCTCGGCCCAGCACCGCCACGCCTGGAGCGACGGCCTGGCCATGCGGGCGGCCCCCTTCGGCGTCTTCGCGGCGGGCCGCCCCGCGGAGGCGGCCCGCCTGGTGGCCGTCGACGGCTCGGTGAGCCACGACGGCGAGGGCATCTACGGCGGCCAGGCGGTCGCCGCGGGAGTGGCGGCGGCGATGGCGGGCGCCCCGACGGTCGCCGTCGTCGCCTCCGCGCTCGCGGTGATCCCGGACGACAGCTGGACCGCCCGCTCCCTGCGCCGTGCCGTGGCGGTGGCCCACCGGGGCGAACGGGCGGTCCGCTCCGCGGTGGTGATCGGCGGCTATCCGTGGACCGACCTGGCCCCTGAGGCGGTGGCCCTCGCCTTCGGCGCGTACGCGACGGCGGACGGCGACTTCCGCGAGGCGGTGCTGACCGCGGTGAACATGGGGAGAGACGCGGACACGACGGCCGCGGTGGCGGGGGCGCTGGCGGGAGCGACGAAGGGGGCGTCGGCGATCCCCGCGGAGTGGGCGGCGGCGATCGGCCCGGCGAGAGGCAGCTGCCTGCCCTCCATGGCGGGCCATCACGTGCTGGACGTCGCCGAGTTGCTGGTGGCGGGCGAGGACGGGAAGTGGGGGACGACCGGTCTCGCGCGGGAGTGGCCCCCACCCGACCCGGACGCCTTCACCCTGGCGGCGGGCGAGCCGGGGGCGGGCCGGTGAGGCCGCCGGGACCGTGGGGCGAGGGCTCTGGTCCTGCCGATCCCGCACCCGCGACGCAACCGAACGCTCCCGCGGCCGCCGACGGCGGGAACGCCCCACAGGCGCCACCCGCACCCGACGACGAAAGCGAGACGGGTGGTGCGGGTGGGAACACAAAGGCCGAAGGCGAAGCCGAGGCCTCGAAACGCACCGAAGGTCTTCTCCTGGGCCTCGCCGCAGGCGACGCCGCCGGCTGGCCCGCCGCCCGCCACAGAGCCGCCCGCATGCCCGACTGGACCCGCCGCCTCACCCGCGAACTCGACACCTTCGCCGAACAGAACGCCACCACCACCCTCCCCGTCCCCATCGCCCTCAATCAGCCCCCCGAGCCCCTCCGCCTCGGCCCCTCCGACGACGCCGAATGGGCGGCCTTCACCGCGGAGGCCCTCCTCAGGGCAGGAGACGACACCGCCCTCGGCGACCTGACAAGGGAACGCCGTACGCGAGCCGCCATCGACCTCACCTGGAACGCCCTCGCCGCCGAAGTGGCCGCCGCGGCGAACCGCGCCCCCGAGATCGAGTCCGCGGTCCTCCCCCTCCGCGCCCGCATCTCCGTGCGCGCGGGACTCGGCAACCTCGCCACCGGGCTGCGCCCACCCGCCACCGGCCACGACAACCCGCACTACTTCGACGACGCGGCCTGCATCAGGGCCTGTGTCCTCGCGGTCGCCCACCCCGGCAGCCCCCGACTCGCCGCGGACCTCGCCGAGTTCGACGCCCGCTACACCCAGGACGGAGACGGGGTGCACGGAGCCAGAGCGATGGCCGCGGCCGTCTCCCTGGCCCTGACCGGCGCCCCCGTCGACGCCTGCGTGACGGCGGCCCTCACCGAGCTCCCCGAGGAGACGGAGATCGGCCGCAACGCCCGCCACGCCCTCCGCCTCGCCCGGGCCGCCGGCAACGCCTTCGCCCTGATCCCCGTCCTGGAACACGAGATCGTCGACCACGTCTACAGCTACGGCGTCGCGGCCGCCGAAACCGTCCCCGTGGCCCTCGCCCTGGCCACCGCCGCACAGGGCCGTATCGCCGAGGCGATCCCCGCGGCCGCCTGTCTCTCCCGGGTGGCCGACTCGGCCCCGGCCCTGGTGGGTGCTCTGACCGGCGCGCTCGGCGGCGCCACCGCGATCCCCGCCACGTGGCGGGACTCCTGCCGCGCCCTCTCCGGCTGCGCCCTCCCCCGCCTCACCGGCACGGACCTCGTGGAACTCGCCGAACTCCTGGTAGCCGCACAACCACCCCTCCCAGGAGGATGATTCCGGGCATGACGCCCAAAAACCAAGAAAGCAGTCTCGAAGAGCGCATCACCGGAGCCCTCGTCGGCGCGGCGGTGGGCGACGCCCTCGGCGGCCCCGTCGAGGGCTACTCCCCCGACCAGATCCTCGAACGTCACGCCGGCCGCGTCCACGGCATCGTCGGCCCCTGGAACGGCGACGCCTGGCGCACCGCCCGCCCCATCGCCCCGTACCACAAGGGCGACGGCCACGTCACCGACGACACCTTGATGACCCACGCCCTGATCCGCGTCTACGACCGGGTCAGAGACCACCTCGACGCCTACGCGATCGCCGACCACCTGGTCCCCGACCTGATGACGAACCCGCGCTGGATCCCGGAACTGGAGGCGGAGGCGCTCCCCCTCCACCGCATCTTCCTCGCGGAGAAGTGGCTGGTCAGCCGCCTCCACTACGGCCACGTCGACCCCCGGGAAGCCGGCGTGGGCAACATCGTCAACTGCGGTGCGGCGATGTACATGGCCCCGGTCGGCCTGGTCAACGCGGCCGACCCGCGGGCCGCCTACGCCGAGGCCCTGGACATCGCGGGCGCCCACCAGTCGTCGTACGGCCGGGAGGCGGCGGGGGTCTTCGCGGCTGCCGTGGCGGCGGCGTGCGAGCCGGACGCGACGCCGGACTCGGTCGTGACGGCCTGTCTGCGGCTGGCGAAGGACGGCACGAGGACGGCGATCGAGAAGGTCTGCGAAGTGGCCGCCCACCACACGGACTTCGAATCGGCCCTACGCCCCCTGCGGGACGCCGTCGCTCCCTACGACACGGTCGGCCCCGACTACCGCGCCCCCTCCCTCGGCGCCCGCCGCCCCTCCCGCCTCCACACCATCGAGGAACTCCCCATCGCCCTCGCGATGTTGCTGGTGGCCGCGGGCGACTACCGCCAAGCGGTCCTCGGCGCGGTGAACTACGGCAGGGACTGCGACTCGATCGCCACGATGGCCGGCGCGCTGTCCGGCGCCCTGGGCTCGCCCGTCCCGGCCGACTGGGCGAAGACGGTCTCGGAGGCGAGCCGCCTGGACCTGTGGGAACCGGCGACGACGCTGACGGCCGTGACCCGGGAGATCTTCGAGAGGGACGTGGCCCGCCGCAGGACCCACGAGGCGGCCTTCGCGGAACTCGGAGGCCCGAGATGCTCCGACTGACCTGGGTCCAGCCGGAAGACCTCATCGGCCACGAACTCCGCCAGGCGGCCCAGGACGGCAGGGAGCCGTCGGCGATCGCGGCGCGGTGGCGGGCGGCGGGCGGCAAGGAGGCGCCGACCCGAGCAGGCGCCTCGGCTAAGCCCGCGTCCAGGTATCTGCGGCAGCTCGCGGAGGACCTGCTGGACGAACTGGCGGATCTGCCGAACGCGTTGGAGGACGACGAGCCCACCGACCTCGCGAGCATCAAGGCCCGCTGCCGGACCTGGCCGGCACACTCCTCCCCGGCCACCCTCACCCAGGCCGGCCTGGAAGCGGCCTGGCTGGGCCGAGCCGCGGGCTGCCTCCTCGGCAAACCCGTGGAGAAGCTCCCCCTCGAAGCCATCCGCCAACTCGCCCGATCCACCGGCAACTGGCCCCTGAACACCTACTTCACGGCGAAGGGCGTCCCCGCCGAACTCCTCACCGCCCACCCCTGGAACCGCCGCTCGGCGACCACCTCCCTCGCCGAGAACATCGACGGCATGCCCGAGGACGACGACCTCAACTACCCCTTGCTGAACCTCCTGTTGCTCCAACGCCACGGCAAGCACTTCACCACCACGGACGTGGCGAAGCTCTGGCTCGACGAACTCCCCGCCGGCCGCACCTTCACCGCCGAACGCATCGCCTACCGCAACCTCCTCGAGGGCCTGGAACCCCCCAGAACGGCCCGCCACCGCAACCCCTTCCGCGAATGGATCGGCGCCCTGATCCGCGCGGACGTCCACGGCTGGACCAACCCCGGCGACCCCGCGGCCGCGGCCGAACAGGCCCACCGGGACGCCACCCTCACCCACACCGCGAACGGCGTCTACGCGGCGATGTTCACGGCCGCCGTGATCGCCCAGGCGGCGGCGACCCCCGACATCCACACCTGCCTGCGCACCGGACTCAGCGTGATCCCCCCGAACTCCCGCCTGACCAGGGCCGTCGTCCACGCCGTCCAACTGGCCGAACAGCACGGCGACTTCGACACGGTCGTGGACGAACTCCACACCACCCACGCCGCGACCCACCACTGGGTCCACGCGATCCCCAACACCGCGCTGATCGCCGCCGCCCTCACCCACGCCGACGGCGACTTCACCGGCTCCCTCAGCAGAGCGGTCGGCGGCGGCTGGGACACCGACTCCAACGGCGCCACGGCAGGCAGCATCGCCGCCCTTCTGACCGGCGCCCCCGAAAAGCTCCCCGACCGCTGGACCACCCCCCTCAAGAACCGCCTGGCCACCTCCGTCGCCGACTTCAACGGCACCGGCTTCGACACCCTGGCCCACCTCACCCACCGGGAGGCTGCTCGCCCATGACCCACATCGCCGTGCTCGGCAGCACGAACATGGACCTGGTCGCCTACGTCGAGAAGACACCCCGGCTCGGAGAGACCGTCACCGGCAGGGAGTTCCGTACGATCCCCGGCGGCAAGGGCGCCAACCAGGCGATCGCCGCGGCCCGCGCCGGCGCCACCGTCTCGATGATCGGCGCGGTCGGCAACGACGGCTTCGGCACCCGCCTGCGCTCCACCCTGGAGCACTCCGGCGTGACCACCGACCACCTGCGCACCGTCGAGGGCCCCTCCGGCACCGCGCACATCGTCGTGGACGACGAGGGCGGCAACGCGATCGTCGTCATCCCCGGCGCGAACGGCACCGTCGACCATCTCGTCCCCGGCGACGAGGGCCTGATCGGCTCGGCCGACGCCCTGCTCCTCCAGCTGGAGATCCCCCTGGCAGCGGTCCTCGCCGGCGCGAAGACGGCTCGCGGCCACGGTGTCCGTACGATCCTCACCCCCGCCCCGGTCCAGCCCCTGCCGCCCCAACTCCTCGCCGCCACCGACCTGTTGGTGCCCAACGAGCACGAGGCGGCCACCCTCACCGGCCGCACCGACCCGTTCGCCGCGGGCACCGCCCTCCTCGACCGGGTCCCGCGCGTGGTGATCACCCTGGGCGCGGCGGGCAGCCTGTACCTGACCCGGGACGCCGAACCCCTCGTCGTCCCCGCCCCGCAGGTCACCGCGGTGGACTCCACCGGCGCGGGCGACACGTTCGTGGGCACACTCGCCGTCGCCCTCGGCGAGGAACGGCCGATCCGCGAGGCGATGGCCTGGGCCGCCGCGGCGGCCGCGCTCTCCGTCCAGCGGGAAGGCGCCTCGGCGTCGATGCCGTACCGCTCCGAGATCGAGGCCCGGTACACCTCATGACCGAGACCCCCCTCCAAGGCCTGCGCGTGCTCGACGCGGCCACCCTCTTCGCGGGCCCCCTCGCCGCCACCCTGCTCGGTGACTTCGGCGCGGAGGTCGTCAAGATCGAGCACCCCACGAAACCGGACCCCTCCCGCGGCCACGGCCCCTCCAAGGACGGCATCGGACTGTGGTGGAAGGTCCTGGGCCGCAACAAGCGCACCCTCACCCTGGACCTGTCCAAGCCGGGCGGCCGGACCACGTTCCTGCGGCTTGCCGCCTCCGCGGACGTGGTCATCGAGAACTTCCGCCCCGGCACCCTGGAGAAGTGGGACCTGGGCTGGCCGGAGCTGCAGGCCGTCAACCCCCGCCTGGTCCTCGCCCGCGTCACCGGCTTCGGCCAGTTCGGCCCCTACTCCCGCCGTCCCGGCTTCGGCACCCTCGCGGAGGCGATGAGCGGCTTCGCGGCGATCACCGGCGAACCGGACGCGCCCCCGGTCCTGCCACCCTTCGGCCTGGCCGACTGCATCGCGGGCCTGGCCACGGCATACGCGGTGATGACAGCGCTCGCGGCCCGCGACCGCACGGGCGAGGGCCAGGTCGTCGACATGGCGATCATCGAGCCGATCCTGACAGTCCTCGGGCCCCAGCCGACCTGGTACGACCAGCTCGGTCACGTCCAGGAGCGCACCGGCAACCGCTCCGCCAACAACGCCCCGCGCAACACCTACCGCACGTCCGACGGCACCTGGGTCGCCGTCTCCACCTCGGCCCAGTCGATCGCGGAACGCGTGATGCGCCTGGTGGGCCGCCCGGAGCTGATCGACGAGCCGTGGTTCGCGACCGGTGCCGAGCGGGCCGCGCACGCCGACGTCCTCGACGCGGCGGTCGGTTCCTGGATCGCCGAACGCACCCGCGCCGACGTCCTCGCGGCGTTCGAGAAGGCGGAGGCCGCCATCGCCCCGATCCAGGACATCCGGGACGTGATGACCGACCCGCAGTACCAGGCACTGGACACCGTCACCACGGTCGACGACCCCGAACTCGGCCCGCTGCGCATGCAGAACGTCCTCTTCCGGCTCTCCTCGACCCCGGGCGCGATCCGCTGGGCGGGCCGTCCGCACGGCGCGGACACGGACCAGATCCTGACGGAACTGGGCCTGACCGAGGCCGAGTTGCAGGCGCTGCGCACGGAGGGCGCGCTGTGAGACCGTACCCTCTGACCTGGCTCTACGTCCCCGGCGACCGCCCGGAGATCGTGACCAAGGCGCTGACGTCCGGCGCCGACGTCGTGGTCGTCGACCTGGAGGACGCGGTCGCCCCCGACCGCAAGCGATACGCCCGCGAGGCCACCGCCGAACGTCTCGGCGACCCCCAGCGGACCCCGGTCCACGTCCGGGTGAACGCCCTGGACAGCCCCTGGGCGGCAGCGGACCTGGCAGCGCTCGCCGCCCTCCCCGGGGTCTCGGGCCTGCGCCTGCCCAAGGTCACCGCCCCCGCCCAGATCACCCGCGTCGCACGGACGACGGCCCGGTCCGAAGGAGACGCCCCGCCCCTGTACGCCCTGCTGGAATCAGCCCTGGGCGTCGAGCACGCCTACGCCATCGCCACCGCCCACCCGAGCCTGCGAGGCATCGCCCTCGGTGAGGCGGACCTACGCGCCGACCTGGGCGTACGACACGACGGGGGCCTGGACTGGTCCCGCTCCCGCGTGGTCGTGGCGGCGAGAGCGGCGGCCCTCCCGCCCCCGTCCCAGTCGGTGCACCCCGACATCCGGGACCTGGAGGGTCTGAGATCCTCCTGCGCCCACGGCCGGGCCCTGGGCTTCCTGGGCCGGGCAGCCGTCCATCCCCGCCAACTCCCGGTGATCGAGCGCGCCTACCTCCCCACGGAGGAGGAGATCGAGCACGCGGAGACGGTCCTCGAGGCGGCCAGGTCCCACCAGGGGGCCCAGGCCCTCCCCGACGGCACCTTCATCGACGCGGCGGTGGTGACGCAGGCCCACCGCACCCTGTCCCTCGCGCACCGCGGCTGACATACGACGAGGGCGCCCCGGCGATCCGGGGCGCCCTCGTCGACGTACGACCGGCCGTCAGGTCTTCTTCGCCGACTCGGCCTCGGTCACGGTCTCGTCCGTCACCTCGGCGGAGTCGGCCCCGGCCTTCTCGTCGCCCTCGGCGTCGTCACCGGACTCGGTCTCCTCGTCGGAGGCACCCGGCTCGACGACTTCCTCACGCCCCGGCCGCTTCCTCGCGGACAGCACGATGTACGTCACCGCGAGCAGGAACACGATGATCGCGGTCCAGACGTTGAGCCGCAGCCCGAGGATGTGGTGGGCGTCGTCGATGCGCATGTACTCGATCCAGCCGCGCCCCGTGCAGTACGCGGCGACGTACAGCGCGAACGCCCGCCCGTGTCCCAGCTTGAAGCGGCGGTCGGCCCAGATGACGAGGAGGGCTACACCGATGCACCACAGCGACTCGTACAGGAAGGTCGGGTGGTAGTAGCCCGGGACCCGGCCGTCCGTGGAGGACGTGATGTGCAGGGCCCACGGCAGATCGGTCGGCTTGCCGTACAGCTCCTGGTTGAACCAGTTGCCCCAGCGGCCGATGGCCTGCGCGAGGGCGATGCCGGGGGCGAGGGCGTCGGCCCAGGCGGGCAGCGGGATGCCCCGGCGGCGGCAGCCGATCCACGCGCCCACCGCACCCAGCGCGATCGCGCCCCAGATGCCGAGACCGCCCTCCCAGATCTTGAAGGCGTCCACCCAGTCACGGCCCTCGCTGAAGTACAGCTCGTAGTCCGTGATCACGTGGTAGAGGCGGCCGCCGAGCAGTCCGAACGGCACGGCCCAGACCGCGATGTCGGCCACCGTGCCGGCCCGCCCGCCCCGGGCGATCCAGCGCTTGTTGCCGAGCCAGACGGCAACGAAGACGCCGATGATGATGCAGAACGCGTAGCCACGCAGCGGGATGAGACCGAAGAGGTGGTACACCCCGTGCGACGGGCTGGGAATGTAGGCAAGTTCCATGGCAGGGTCGACGCTACCCTGCCGGGCCGGGCCCACGGCAGGCGGCCCGGCAACGGGTCCATAACAGGCGGGTGAGAGAAGGCGCCCGCCCCCTTACCCGCCCTCACCCCTTGTTGGCGGCCTCCACCTGCTGCTTCAGCTTCGCCGGGGTCATCGTCCGGTCCTGGTAGATGTTCTTGCCGTCGAGCAGGACGGTCGGGGTGCCGGAGAACCCGCCGCCCCGGAAGGCGGCCGCGGACTTGTCCACCCAGGTGTTGTGGGTGCCCTTCTCCACGCAGGACCGGAACGCGGGAGTGTCGAGACCGTCGACCTTCTTCGCCAGTTCGAGGAGCTTCTCGGTCCTGGCGTAGTCGTCACTGGTTTCGTCGGGCTGGTTCTCGTAGAGCACGTCGTGGTACGCCGGGAACTTCCCGGCGTCCTGGGCACAGGCCGCCGCATTGGCCGCGGTCCGGGAGCCACTGCCGCCCATGTTGCCGTCGATGATCGTCGCCAGGTGGTACTCGACCTTGAGCTTGCCGGATTCGGTGAGCTCGTGGACGGTCGGCCGGTACGCCGCCTCGAAGGCCTTGCAGGCCGGGCAGCGGAAGTCCTCCCAGACCACGAGCGTCGACTTGGCGCCCTCCTTGCCGACCGGGATGGCAAGACTGTCCTGCCCCTTGGCCCCCGAGGGCGCCACGACCGGGCCCGATTTGCTGTCCTTGTCCTTGCCGGCGTTGGCCGCGACGACGCCGACCACCGCCGCGAGACCTAGGACGCACACCACACTCGCGCCCACGATCAGCACCCGGCGCCGCTTCTCCGCGGTCTTCTGCTTCGCGCGTTCCTCCGCCAGCCGCTCGCGGGCGGTGCGCTTTCCCTCACGGTTCTTCTCGCTCACACCCGCAGAACGAACCGGGGAGGCGCACCGCGCCTCCCCGGCCCCAGGTCCACCCCTTCGAGTGACCGCCTTTTCCGGCACGCCCTGACAGGCGTACGGCCGGCCTACGCCTGTCGGCGCACGCCCTTCGCCAGCTCGCCCGCGAGGGCGCGGACGCCCTCGACGCCGGCCTTGTCGTCCGGCGCGTCCAGCATCCGCTTCACGAAGGCCGAGCCGACGATCACGCCGTCGGCGAAGGCGGCCACTTCGGCGGCCTGCTCGGCGTTGGAGACACCGAGCCCGACACAGACGGGCAGACCGGCCCCGGCGTCGGCGGCCCGGGTGCGCTCGACCAGGTCCTGGGCCTGCGCCCCGACCGACTCACGCGTGCCCGTGACACCCATCAGCGAGGCGGCGTACACGAATCCGCTGCCGGCCGCGGTGATCTCGGCGAGCCGCGCGTCCTTGCTGCTGGGCGCGACCACGAAGACCGTGGCGAGCCCGTGCTTGTGAGCGTGCTCCCTCCACAGCGCCGACTCCTGCACGGGCAGGTCGGGCAGGATGCAGCCCGCGCCGCCCGCCTCGGCGAGCTCGGCGGTGAAGCGCTCGACGCCGTAGCGGTCGATGGGGTTCCAGTACGTCATCACGAGCACCGGCTTCCCGGTGGCCTCGTAGGTCTCCCTGACCGTC
Source organism: Streptomyces sp. NPDC005402 (assembly GCF_040606575.1). Lineage (NCBI taxonomy): Bacteria > Bacillati > Actinomycetota > Actinomycetes > Kitasatosporales > Streptomycetaceae > Streptomyces > Streptomyces sp. NPDC005402. The sequence continues at coordinate 441,489 of NZ_JBEXFB010000004.1, read as the reverse complement.
CGCATGACGTCCGCGATCTTGACGCCGCCGCGCAGGGCGATGTCGTCGGCCGTCTGGATGACGGGGCCGTCGAGGACGGGGTCGCTGTGCGGCAGACCGACCTCGACGACGTCCGCGCCGCCGTCGAAGGCGGCCTTGATCGCCTCGATGCCGCCGTCCACGGTCGGGAACCCGGCCGGGAGGTAGGCGATGAGCGCGGACCGGCCCTCGGCCTTGGCACCGGCGAGGGTGTCCGTCAACAGCTGGATGTTCCCGCTCACTTGGCGTCCCCCTCGATCTCCGCACCGGTACCGGCCTCGTCCGCCGCTACCTCGGCGTCGGTGTCGTACAGGCCGAAGTAGCGTGCGGCCGTGTCCATGTCCTTGTCGCCACGGCCGGACAGGTTGACGACGATCAGCCCGTCCTTGCCGAGCTCCTTGCCGACCTCCAGGGCGCCGGCCAGCGCGTGGGCGCTCTCGATGGCCGGGATGATGCCCTCGGTGCGCGACAGCAGGCGCAGCGCCTGCATGGCCGCGTCGTCGGTGACCGCGCGGTACTCGCCGCGGCCGGAGTCCTTGAGATAGGAGTGCTCCGGGCCGATGCCCGGGTAGTCCAGACCGGCCGAGATCGAGTAGGGCTCGGTGATCTGGCCCTCCTCGTCCTGGAGGACGTAGGAGCGGGAGCCGTGCAGGATGCCGGGCTCGCCCGCGGTGAGGGTCGCCGCGTGCTCGCCGGTCTCCACGCCGTGCCCGGCGGGCTCGCAGCCGATGAGGCGTACGCCGGTGTCCGGGATGAAGGCGTGGAACAGGCCGATGGCGTTCGAACCGCCGCCGACGCAGGCGATGGCCGCGTCGGGCAGCCGGCCGGCCCGCTCCAGGAGCTGGCGGCGGGCCTCGACACCGATGACCCGGTGGAAGTCGCGGACCATCGCCGGGAAGGGGTGCGGGCCCGCGACCGTGCCGAAGAGGTAGTGGGTGCGGTCGACGTTGGCGACCCAGTCGCGGAAGGCCTCGTTGATCGCGTCCTTCAGCGTGCGGCTGCCGGACTTCACGGCGATGACCTCGGCGCCGAGCATGCGCATCCGGGCCACGTTGAGGGCCTGACGCCGGGTGTCGATCTCGCCCATGTAGATGGTGCACTCGAGACCGAAGAGCGCGCAGGCGGTGGCCGTGGCGACGCCGTGTTGGCCGGCACCGGTCTCCGCGATCACCCGGGTCTTGCCCATGCGCTTGGTGAGCAGCGCCTGACCGAGCACGTTGTTGATCTTGTGGGATCCGGTGTGGTTGAGGTCTTCCCGCTTCAGGAAGATCGTGGCGCCGCCGGCGTGCTCGGCGAACCTCGGCACCTCGGTGAGCGCGGAGGGGCGGCCGGTGTAGTGCACGAGCAGGTCGTCGAGCTCGCGGGCGAACTCCGGGTCGTGCTTGGCCTTGTCGTACTCGACGGCGACCTCGTCCACGGCGGCGACGAGGGCCTCCGGGATGAACTTGCCGCCGTACGCGCCGAAGTAACCCTCGGCGCTGGGGACTTGACCCTCGGGGTCGGGGATGAAGAACTCGCTGGGCATGCGGAAACCTCACGGTGAGTGTGTGAAAAGGACACTATTCGCCGTGGGGGCGGGGATGTGTTCGTCGGCTGCGGGCCGTCAGTGGCTGGTCGTGCCCGCGCGGCGGTAGCCGTAAAACAAACAGAGCCCCGCGCCCCTCAAGGGGCGCTGCCATCGCCGTCCGTTTACTTGCCCGGGTTCGTCACCGATCACGTACCGCACCCGACGACCGTGCACCCGGCGGGCGGGCGCGCGGCAACCACGGGGGCGGCAGCCGCGCGCGAGGCGTGCGTACCTGTCCGTGGTTGTCGTCGTAAGGTTCATCGGGGTAAGCCTAGCGAAAGATCAGCCGCGCCCGTGGCGCAGAGCCGGATGCTCGCCCGCCGCCACCAGGTCGGAGACCGCCGTCTTCGGGTCCTTGCCCGTCACCAGGGACTCGCCCACGAGGACCGCGTCGGCGCCGGCGTTGGCGTAGGCGATCAGGTCGTGCGGGCCGCGGACGCCGGACTCCGCGATCTTGACGAGGTGGGCGGGGATCTCGGGGGCGATGCGCTCGAACGTGCCGCGGTCGACCTCAAGGGTCTTGAGGTTACGCGCGTTGACGCCGATGATCTTCGCTCCGGCGTCCACCGCGCGCTCGACCTCGTCCTCGTCGTGGACCTCGACCAGCGGGGTGAGCCCGATGGACTCGGCGCGCTCGATCAGGGACTCCAGGGCGGCCTGCTCCAGGGCCGCGACGATGAGCAGCGCGAGGTCGGCGCCGTAGGCCCGGGCCTCCCAGAGCTGGTACGACGTGACGATGAAGTCCTTGCGCAGGACCGGGATGTCCACGCGCGCGCGGACGGCCTCCAGGTCGGCCAGCGAGCCGCCGAAGCGGCGCTGTTCGGTCAGGACGGAGATGACGGCCGCGCCGCCCGCCTCGTAGTCGGCGGCGAGGCCCGCCGGGTCGGCGATCGCGGCCAGCGCGCCCTTGGAGGGGCTGGAGCGCTTGACCTCGCAGATGACCTTGACGCCGTCACCGCGCAGGGCGGCCACGCCGTCCTTGGCCGCGGGAGCCTTCGCCGCGCGCTCTTTGAGCTCGTCGAGGCTGACGCGCGCCTGCCGTTCCGCGAGGTCGGCACGGACTCCGTCGATGATCTCGTCGAGCACACTCACGCGAGCGGCCCCCTTCCAGGCGGTTGACAGTTTCAGCGACTGATGAGAACAAGTGGTCACTGCGATGGTATCCGCAGGAGGGCGTAGGCCTCACATCCGGTTGACGCCGGTCCCACTACCTGGACGTTCGCCGGTTGATCAAGGATGTAGCCGGCCACCGAACGGCAGGTTCCGGACAACCGTGAAGACCAGCAGCAATGCCCCCACCGTCCACAGGTGCACCGGCCCGAGACCGAGCCTCAGCGGCCGGCCGCGCGCCGCGCGGACCACCCAGACGGTCCACAGCACGGCGAAGCCCAGATAGCCCACCACGGCCATCGCGTTGTCCTGGAGGGCGCCCAGGAAGTCACCGTGGATGAACTCGTGCGCGCTGCGCAGGCCCCCGCAGCCGGGGCAGTACAGGCCGGTGATCCGGTAGAGCGGGCAGACGGGGTAGTGACCGGGCTGGTTGGGGTCCACGGCCCCCACATACGCGAAGGCACCGGCCACGGCCGCGAGGATCCCGCCCGGGACGGCCAGGCGTCCCGGCAGGCCGGTCCGGGGCAGCACGTGCTGAGTGTCGGCGTTCACATCCGGCATTGTCCCCCGCCCTCCCCTCGAACGCGTGAGGGGCGGCTCCGGCAGTTTCGCCGGGCCGCCCCTTCACGAGGTCCGCGTGTCAGCCCTTGGCGTCCGCCGACTCCGGCTGTGCGGTGGCGAGCGGCTTGTGGACGTCCTTGGGCATGCCCATCCCCATGGCGCTCATGATCCAGCCGATGACACCGCCGATGACCACGATCGCCATACCGGCCCAGAAGCCCGCCGGCTGGGCCATCACCATGAAGGCGCCCGCGACGCAGAAACCGATGAAGGCGATAGTGACACCGGTCCAGGCGGCCGGGGTGTGACCGTGGCTGCTGCCCGCCATTGCTTGCTCCTAGGTGCTGAGGTACGAGTCCGAGCCGGAAGCTCAAGGTCCATTGTTCCGCACGCACGGGCGCGATGTGTTCGGGGGTACCAAGACGCGCCCCACAGGGGCGCGGGGCTGTATCCATATGCCGCTCCGTCGCGTGGGCGCGACAAGCCCCCACCGGCCCGCAGCCGCATTCCGGCCGCTACGCCCCCGTCGGGTCTTCCCCACGGTCGAGCGCCTTCCAGATGTCCTCCGGACGATCGGGATCCACGACAGCGGCCTTACGCCGCACTCGAGGCGCCCCGTCCCGCTCGTACCGTCCCGACATGGCGGGCCACGACCGCCCGTACCGAAGAGCGAGCAACCCGGCCAGGAGGATCAGCGCACCCCCCACCACGGCGGCGTACGGCCAGGCGGTGTGCGAGAGGGAGGCGACCGTCGCCGACGTGTCGCCGGAGGCCTTGGCCGCCTGCTCGTCCAGCGCGGACGCGTCGTTCGCCCCGACCAGCGCCGCGGTGACGATGCCCGCGCCGGAGAGCGCGAGCAGCGCGGCGACCAGGAGACGCCCCGCCTTGCGGACGGCGAAGACGGCGACGAGCGCGGCGAGGCCGACTATGGCCAGGGCGGCGGGGACGCCCGTGACGTCGCTGCCCTTGGCGGTCAGGGGAAAGGCGCCGCCCGCCACGGTCGCGGTGCCCTCGGCCCACTGCTGGCGGGTGGCCAGCAGCGCCACGGCGGCGCCGAGCGCGCCGCACAGCAGGGCGACGGCGAGACTCAGACGTCCGGCCCTGGCGGGTCCGGCGGCTTCGGAACGGGGGTGCGGTACGGCAGTCACGTACCCCACTATCACCCGAACCCCGGGCGAACGGTGACCCGGGGTTCCGTGAGAAGCGCCCTATTCGGCGCCGAAGCCCCCTACTTGCCGAGCCGGTTCGCCGTGTGGACCGCCCTGAGGACCGCCGCGGCCTTGTTGCGGCACTCGGTGTCCTCGGCGACCGGGTCGGAGTCGGCGACGATGCCGGCGCCGGCCTGGACGTAGGCCGTGCCGTCGCGGAGGAGGGCCGTGCGGATGGCGATCGCGGTGTCGGAGTCGCCCGCGAAGTCGAGGTAGCCGACGCAGCCGCCGTACAACCCGCGCCGGGACGGCTCGAGTTCGTCGATGATCTGCATCGCGCGCGGCTTGGGGGCGCCGGAGAGGGTGCCGGCGGGGAAGCAGGCGGTCAGGACGTCGAAGGCGGTGCGGCCCGGCGCGACCTTGCCGGTGACAGTGGAGACGATGTGCATGACGTGGGAGTACCGCTCGACGGACATGAAGTCGACGACCTCCACGGAGCCCGGCTCACAGACGCGCCCCAGGTCGTTGCGGCCGAGGTCCACCAGCATCAGGTGCTCGGCGCGCTCCTTCGGGTCGGCGAGCAGTTCGTCGGCGAGGGCCTGGTCCTCCTGCGGGGTCGCCCCGCGCCACCGGGTGCCGGCGATGGGGTGCACCATGGCGTGCCCGTCCTCGACCTTGACCAGGGCCTCGGGGGACGAGCCCACGACGTCGAAGCCGTCGAAGCGGAACAGGTACATGTACGGGGAGGGGTTCGTGGCCCTCAGGACCCGGTAGACGTCCAACGCGCTTGCCGTGCACGGCGTCTCGAAGCGCTGCGAGGGGACGACCTGGAAGGCCTCGCCGGCCCGGATGCGCTCCTTGATGTCCTCGACGGCCTCCCGGAAGTCGGGGCCGCCCCAGAGCGCGGTGTACTCGGGCAGTTCGGAGGGCGGGAGGACCGCCGGGGGCTGGGCCACCGCGCGGGACAGGTCCGCCTCCATGGCGTCCAGGCGGGCCACCGCGTCCGCGTGGGCCTCGTCGACGCCGGTGTCGAGGTCGTTGTGGTTGATCGCGTTGGCGATCAGCAGGACCGAGCCCTCCCAGTGGTCCATGACGGCGAGGTCGCTGGTGAGCAGCATGGTCAGCTCGGGCAGGTTGAGGTCGTCCCGCTCCCCCGGGCCGATCTTCTCCAGGCGGCGGACGATGTCGTAGCCGAGGTAGCCGACCATGCCGCCGGTGAAGGGCGGCAGGCCCTCCTGGTGCGGGGTGTGCAGGGCCTCGATGGTGGCGCGCAGGGCGACCAGCGGGTCGCCGTCGACAGGCACGCCGACCGGTGGGGTGCCGAGCCAGTGCGCCTGGCCGTCCCGCGCGGTCAGGGTCGCGGCCGAGCGCACGCCCACGAAGGAGTAGCGGGACCACGAGCGGCCGTTCTCCGCGGACTCCAGCAGGAAGGTACCGGGGCGCTCGGCGGCGAGCTTGCGGTAGAGGGCGACCGGGGTGTCGCCGTCGGCCAGGAGCTTGCGCGTGACGGGGATGACGCGGCGGTCGGTGGCCAGCTTGCGGAAGGTCTCGAGGTCCATGGCGGCTGACCTTACTGATCCGAGGCGGCGGCACTGGAATCAGCGCCGTCCGCAAGGAGCACGTCCTCGTCGAAGCAGGTCCGCGCGCCGGTGTGGCAGGCGGCGCCGACCTGGTCGACCTTGACCAGCACGGTGTCGGCGTCGCAGTCCAGCGCGACGGACTTGACCCACTGGAAGTGGCCGGAGGTGTCGCCCTTGACCCAGTACTCCCTACGGCTGCGCGACCAGTAGGTGCAGCGGCCGGTGGTCAGCGTGCGGTGCAGCGCCTCGTCGTCCATCCAGCCGAGCATGAGCACCTCACCGGTGTCGTACTGCTGGGCGATGGCGGGGACGAGCCCGTCGGCGCTGCGCTTGAGGCGCGCGGCGATCTCGGGGGCGAGGCTGCTGGGCGGGGGCGTGCTGGTCATGGTGCCATTGTGCCGCGCGGCACTGACAGGGCCGGGCCGGTGTCCACTGGGCGGACCCGGGGAAGCAGGCCGGGAATGTCCACTGGGCGGACCCGCGAGGCGGTCGTAGGCTGACTGCATGTCGACTTTCGCCAAGCGTGAACGACTTCTCCTCGCCGACCTGTTGGAGGCCGAGGGCCCGGAGGCCCCCACCCTCTGCGAGGGCTGGCTCACCCGCGATCTCGCGGCCCACGTGGTGGTGCGCGAGCGCCGTCCCGACGCCGCCGGCGGTCTGCTGATCAAGCAGCTCGCGTCCCGCCTGGACCGGGTGATGACCGAGTTCTCCGAGAAGCCCTACGAAGAACTGATCCAGCTCATTCGTACGGGTCCACCGCGCTTCTCGCCGTTCCAGCTCAAGCAGGTCGAGGAGCTGTCGAACACGGTGGAGTTCTACGTCCACACCGAGGACGTGCGCCGGGCCCGTCCCGACTGGACGCCGCGCGAGCTGGACCCGGTCTTCCAGGACACCCTGTGGTCCCGTCTGGAGCGCACCGCCCGGCTGATGGGCCGCGGTGTCCCCACCGGTCTGGTGCTGCGCCGCCCGGACGGCCAGACGGCGGTCGCGCACCGGGGCACTCCGGTCGTGACGGCGACCGGTGAGCCGTCGGAGCTGCTGCTGTTCCTGTACGGACGGCAGAGCGCGGCCAAGGTGGAGCTGGACGGCGACAAGGAGGCGATCGCCAAGCTGCACGAGGCGAAGGAACTCGGGATCTGAGGCATCACTTCGGGAGCTCGGCGCGGCGCAGGTTCGGCGCGCACAGCGCGACCACCCCGCCGAGCCCGCACACCGCAGCGCTGACCAGGAAGACCGGCCCGGTGCCCCAGGCCCCGATCGCGGCGGCGGACAGCGGCATGCTGAGCGGTGCGAAGCCGAGGCTGACCAGTGCGGACACGGCGGTCACGCGGCCCAGGCGGGCGGGGTCGGCCTGGGTCTGCAGCAGCGCGCCGCACAGGGCGCCGCTGAGCCCCGCGAGCAGTCCGATCAGCAGGGCGACCCCGGCGGCCGCGACGACACCCGGGACGAAGGCCAGGGCGCCGATGGCAACCGCCCCGCAGAGACAGGCGTACGCCATCACGTGCCCGGCGTACGGCACGCGCCCGCGTACGGCCAGCAGCAGCGAGGCGACACCGGCCCCGAACCCGAACCCGCCGAGCACCCAGCCCATTCCGGCGGCGCCCCAGCCGCGCTCGTCGGCGAGCAGGGTCAGCCCGACGTTGAGCGGTCCGACGAAGCCGAGGTCGCCGAGGGCGATGGCCAGCATCAGCGGGGCGAGGACGCGGTGGTGGCGGATGTACCGCAGCCCGGCACGCAGGTCCTGCCAGGCGGTGGCGTCGGCCTTTCCGGCGCCGTCGGCCTTTCCGTCGTCGGCCTTTCTGTCGTCGGCGGGCAGTTGCCGGACCCGTACGGCGATCAGCAGCGGCACGGATATCGCGATCAGCAGTCCCGCCAGGGCGAACGCGGCCGCCGCTCCCCCGACCGCCACCGCGAGGCCGCCGAGCGGGCCGCCCACGACGCTCGCGAAGCGGATGCCGAGCCCCCGCATGCCCTGCACGCGCGTGAGCTGCCCGCGACTCGTCACGCGCGCGGGGAGGGCGCCCACGGCCGGCATGAACACGGCGTCGACGGTTCCGAAGGCGAGGCCCAGCAGGGCGAGCGGCCAGAGTCCGGGGCTGGTGAGGAAGAGCAGTGCCGCCACCGCGAGCACGGCCGCGCAGCGCACGGCGTCACTGCCGATGACGACCCCGCGCGGCCCGAACCGGTCGGCGATCACCCCTCCGCCGAGCATCAGCAGGGCCCGCGGCAGCGCGCTGACCGACATCACGATCCCGGCCTGCGCGGGTGTGCCGGACTGGACGGCCGCCCAGGACAGGGCGATGTAGTAGACGCTGTCGCCGGTCATCGAGGCGGTGTAGGCGGCGAGCCAGCGCAGGACGTTGCCGTCGCGGTGGGCGGGGGTGTCGACGACGTCGGCCGGGGCCGTGGGCGTGGCGGTCGTGGCGGTCACGGGCGGACCCTCTCGGACGCGGAACGGGAGTCGGACGCGAACCGGGATCAGACGCGGAACGGGAAGCCGTACACGTGCAGCGCGACGTTCTCGCGCCCCTCGGTCTCGCCGGCGGCCTCGGCGGCCCGGCCCTTCTCGTCGTACTTCCTGGCGAGGGCGAGCAACTCCTCGCGCAGTTCGTCCAGTTCGCCGGCCGTCAGGCGTAGCAGGGACTCGCTGTCCGGGGCGGCCGCGTTCCACTCGGCGCTCCAGGTGGGCCGTTCGTCGAGGTAGCGGCGGTACATGTCGGCGCGCTGCTCGTGGAAGAGCCGGGTGGCCGCCAGGTGCGCGGCCGCCCGCTCCGGCGCGTCCCGGAAGTCCTGGTCGCGGATGCTCACGCCCTCGGACGAGGGCTGCCACCAGCGCTCCCGGCCGTCCCCGCTCTGCGCCTCGGCCGCTTCGATCAGCCCGTGCTCGGCCAGCTTGCGCAGGTGGTAGCTGACCAGCGACACGGCCTCGTCCACTTGGTCGGCGAGGTGGGAGGCGGTGGCGACCCGGGACACGCACAACGCGCGGTAGAGCTGCATCCGCAGCGGATGGGCGAGGGCCTTGAGCGTGCCGAGATCGGTGATCGGGCGGTTCTGCTCGCGTGACATGACCTCACCGTAGACAGGAAAGAAAAGTTGCGCAATGAATTTTGCGCAACTTCTCTTTCGCATCTTGGTGGTTCAGCGGACGGGGTGCCCCGCCCCCCGCAGCGTCTCCTTCACCTCGCCGATCCGCAGATCGCCGAAGTGGAACACCGAGGCCGCCAGCACCGCGTCCGCGCCCGCCCCGATGGCCGGCGGGAAGTGGTCCAGTTTCCCCGCGCCGCCGGAGGCGATCAGCGGGACGGTCACGTGCTTGCGGACGGCCTCGATCATCTCCAGGTCGTAGCCGTCCTTGGTGCCGTCCGCGTCCATCGAGTTGAGCAGGATCTCACCGGCGCCCAGTTCGGCGGCCCGGTGCGCCCACTCGACGGCGTCGATGCCGGTGCCCTTGCGGCCGCCGTGCGTGGTCACCTCGAAGGAGCCTTCAGCAGTGCGGCGCGCGTCCACCGACAGCACCAGCACCTGCCGGCCGAACCGCTCGGCGATCTCGCGGATCAGGTCGGGGCGGGCGATGGCCGCGGTGTTCACGCCCACCTTGTCCGCGCCGGCCCGCAGCAGCTTGTCCACGTCCTCGGCCGTGCGGACACCGCCGCCGACCGTCAGCGGGATGAACACCTGCTCGGCGGTGCGGCGCACCACGTCGTAGGTCGTCTCGCGGTTGCCGGAGGATGCGGTGATGTCCAGGAACGTCAGCTCGTCGGCGCCCTCGGCGTCGTACACCTTGGCCATCTCGACGGGGTCGCCCGCGTCGCGCAGGTTCTGGAAGTTGACGCCCTTGACGACCCGGCCGTTGTCCACGTCCAGGCAGGGGATGACTCGTACGGCGAGGGTCATGCTGGGGACACTCCTCGGAACGCCTCCACCTCGACCTCGACGACCAGGCTGGGGTCCACGAAGCCGGAGACGATGATCAGGGATGCGGCGGGCCGGACGGCGTCGAACAGCTCCTTGTGAGCGCGTCCGACCTCCTCGACGTCCCGGGCGTGGGTGAGGTACAGGCGCGTGCGCACCACGTCGTCCCGGCCGAGCCCCAGCTCCTTCAGCGCCGCGAACGCGACGTTGAAGGAGTTGACCGTCTGTTCGTACGGGCCGCCTCCGGCGATTTCGCCGTCCACGATCGACGTGCAGCCCGAGACCAGCACCAGGCCGTTCGGCAGCTCCACCGCCCGGGAGTACCCGAAGGTGTCCTCCCAGGGCGCACCGGTCGTGACGCGTCGCAGATCGCTCACTGAGCCACCGCCTCCAAGGCCTCTTCCAGGGTGAACGCCTTCGCGTACAGGGCCTTCCCGACGATGGAGCCCTCGACACCGAGGGGCACCAGCTCGGCGATGGCCCGCAGGTCGTCCAGCGAGGACACGCCGCCGGAGGCCACCACCGGGCGGTCGGTCGCCGCGCAGACGTTGCGCAGCAGCTCCAGGTTCGGGCCCTGGAGCGTGCCGTCCTTGGCGATGTCGGTGACGACGTACCGCGCGCAGCCCTCCTTGTCGAGCCGCTCCAGCGCCTCGTACAGGTCGCCGCCCTCGCTGGTCCAGCCGCGGCCCTTCAGGGTCGTACCGCGCACGTCCAGGCCCACCGCGATCTTGTCGCCGTGCTCGGCGATGACCTTGGCGACCCATTCCGGGCTCTCCAGGGCTGCGGTGCCGAGATTCACCCGGGTGCAGCCGGTGGCGAGCGCCGCGGCCAGCGAGGCGTCGTCGCGGATGCCGCCGGACAGCTCCACCTTGATGTCCATCGCCTCGGTGACCTGGCGGACCAGGTCCCGGTTGTCGCCGGTGCCGAACGCGGCGTCGAGGTCGACGAGGTGCAGCCATTCGGCGCCCGCCCGCTGCCAGGACAGCGCGGCCTCCAGAGGGGAGCCGTAGGAGGTCTCCGTGCCGGACTCGCCGTGCACGAGCCGGACCGCCTGGCCGTCGCGGACATCGACGGCGGGCAGGAGTTCGAGCCGTGAGAGCTTCGGGGGCATCAGAGGGTTCCGATCCAGTTGTTCAGCAGCTGCGCACCGGCGTCGCCGGACTTCTCGGGGTGGAACTGGGTGGCCCACAGGGCACCGTTCTCCACGGCGGCCACGAAGGGCTCGCCGTGGGTCGACCAGGTGACCTTGGGCGCGGTCATCGCCTTGTTGTGCGTCTCCAGGGACCAGTCGTGGACGGCGTAGGAGTGCACGAAGTAGAAGCGGGCGTCGCCGTCCAGGCCGGCGAACAGCCGGGAGCCGGCCGGCGCGTCGACGGTGTTCCAGCCCATGTGGGGCACGATGTCGGCCTTCAGCGGCTCGACCGCACCGGGCCACTCGTCGAGGCCCTCGCTCTGCACGCCGTGCTCGATGCCGCGCGCGAAGAGGATCTGCATGCCGACGCAGATGCCCATGACGGGGCGCCCGCCGGACAGCCGGCGGTCGATGATCCAGTCGCCGCGAGCCTCGCGGAGGCCCTTCATGCAGGCGGCGAAGGCGCCGACGCCCGGCACCAGCAGGCCGTCGGCGTTCATGGCCTTGTCGTAGTCGCGCGTTATCTCGACCTCGGCGCCCGCGCGCGCGAGGGCGCGCTCGGCGGACCTCACGTTGCCGAAGCCGTAGTCGAAGACGACTACTCGCTTGGAGCCGCTCAATTCCACACCTCCAGCCTCATGACACCGGCGACGAGACACATCCCGGCGGCGATGGAGAGCAGCACGATCAGGCCCTTGGGCATCTGCTGCTTGACGAAGGAGTAGATCCCGCCGGCCAGGAAGAGGCCGACGACGATCAGGAGGGTCGACAGGCCGGTCACAGCGCGCCCTTCGTGGAGGGGAGGATGCCCGCCGCGCGCGGGTCGCGCTCGGAGGCGTAGCGCAGGGCCCGGGCCAGTGCCTTGAACTGGCACTCCACGATGTGGTGGGCGTTGCGCCCGTACGGCACGTGCACGTGCAGGGCGATCTGCGCCTGGGCCACGAAGGACTCCAGGATGTGCCGGGTCATCGTGGTGTCGTACTCGCCGATCATCGGCGCCATGTTCTCGGGCTCGGTGTGCACGAGGTACGGACGGCCACTGAGATCCACCGTGACCTGAGCCAGGGACTCGTCCAGCGGGACCGTGCAGTTGCCGAAGCGGTAGATGCCCACCTTGTCGCCGAGCGCCTGCTTGAAGGCGGCGCCGAGTGCGAGGGCGGTGTCCTCGATGGTGTGGTGGGAGTCGATGTGCAGGTCGCCCTCGGTCTTCACGGTGAGGTCGAACAGACCGTGCCGGCCGAGCTGGTCGAGCATGTGGTCGTAGAAGCCGACGCCTGTCGACACCTCGACCTTGCCGCTGCCGTCGAGATCGATCTCGACGAGCACCGAGGTCTCCTTGGTGACCCGTTCCACGCGTCCTACGCGGCTCATGTGCTCTGCTCCTTCTTCAGTTCCCGTACCGCGTCGAGGAACGCGTCGTTCTCCTGCGGGGTTCCGGCGCTGACCCGCAGCCAGCCCGGGATGCCGTTGTCCCGGACCAGGACGCCCCGGTCGAGGATCTGCTGCCAGGCCGCGTGCGAGCCCCCTGGGCCGTCGAACCGCCCGAACTGCACGAAGTTCGCGTCCGACTCCACGACCTCGAAGCCGATCGCGCGCAGCTCGCGCACCAGCCGGTCCCGCTCGGCCTTCAGCTGCTCGACGTACTTGAGCAGCGTGTCGGTGTGCTCCAGGGCGGCCAGCGCGGTCGCCTGCGTGACTGCCGACAGGTGGTAGGGCAGCCGTACGAGCTGGACGGCGTCCACGACCGCCGGGTGCGCGGCGAGGTAGCCGAGGCGCAGGCCCGCCGCCCCGAACGCCTTCGACATGGTCCGGGAGACGACGAGATTCGGCCGCCCCTCGATGAGCGGCAGCAGCGAGTCGCCGTGGCTGAACTCGATGTACGCCTCGTCCACCACGACGATGGAGGGCTTCGCGGCCTGCGCGGCCTCGTACAGGGCGAGGACCGTCCCGGGCGGGACCGCGTTGCCGGTGGGGTTGTTGGGGGTGGTGATGAAGACGACGTCCGGCTTGTGGGAGGCGATCGCCTGCGCGGCCACCTCCACGTCGATGGTGAAGTCCTCGTTCCGGGGGCCCGAGATCCAGCCCGTGCCGGTGCCGCGCGCGATGAGCGCGTGCATCGAGTACGACGGCTCGAAGCCGATCGCCGTGCGGCCCGGTCCGCCGAAGGTCTGGAGCAGCTGCTGGATGACCTCGTTGGAGCCGTTCGCCGCCCAGACGTTGGCGAGGCCGACCTCGTACCCGGACGTGTCCGTCAGGTACGCGGCGAGCCGGGTGCGCAGCTCGACCGCGTCCCGGTCCGGGTAGCGGTTGAGGTCGCGGGCGGCCTCGCGGACGCGCTCGGCGATGCGCTCGACCAGCGGCTCGGGCAGCGGGTAGGGGTTCTCGTTGGTGTTCAGCCGTACGGGGACGTCCAACTGGGGCGCGCCGTAGGGGGACTTGCCGCGCAGCTCGTCCCGTACGGGGAGATCGTCGATTCCGAAGTTCACTTGCTCTCAGGCACCTTCCAACCGAACCGGGCCTTGATCGCCGCCCCGTGGGCCGGCAGGTCCTCCGCCTCCGCCAGCGTGACCACGTGGTGCGCCACGTCGGCGAGTGCGTCCTTGGTGTAGTCGACGATGTGGATGCCGCGCAGGAAGGACTGGACGGACAGGCCCGCGGAGTGGCAGGCGCAGCCGCCGGTCGGGAGCACGTGGTTGGACCCGGCGGCGTAGTCGCCGAGGGACACGGGAGCCCAGGGGCCGACGAAGATCGCACCGGCGTTGCGCACCCGGTCGGCCACCGCGGCGGCGTCGGCCGTCTGGATCTCCAGGTGCTCGGCGCCGTACGCGTCGACGACCCTGAGGCCCTCGTCGATGCCGTCGACGAGGACGATCGCGGACTGCCTGCCCTTCAGGGCGGGCACGATCCGGTCCTCGATGTGCCGGGTGGCCGCGACCTGCGGCTCCAGCTCCTTCTCGACGGCGTCCGCGAGTGCGACGGAGTCGGTGACCAGGACGGCCGCAGCCAGCGGGTCGTGCTCGGCCTGGCTGATCAGGTCCGACGCCACGTGCACCGGGTCGGCGGAGGAGTCCGCCAGGACCGCGATCTCGGTCGGACCGGCCTCGGCGTCGATGCCGATCCTGCCGGTGAAGTAGCGCTTGGCGGCGGCGACCCAGATGTTGCCGGGCCCGGTGACCATGTTGGCGGGCGGGCAGGACTCGGTGCCGTACGCGAACATGGCGACGGCGGTCGCGCCACCGGCGGCGTAGACCTCGTCGATGCCGAGCAGCGCGCACGCGGCGAGGATCGTCGGGTGCGGGAGGCCGCCGAACTCGGCCTGGGCGGGCGAGGCGAGCGCGATGGACTGCACTCCCGCCTCCTGAGCGGGCACCACGTTCATGATCACGGAGGACGGGTAGACCGATCGCCCGCCGGGCGCGTACAGCCCGACCCGGTCGACCGGCACCCACTTCTCGGTCACGCTGCCGCCGGGCACGACCTGGGTCGTGTGGTTCGTACGGCGCTGTTCGCGGTGGACGAGACGGGCGCGGCGGATGGACTCCTCCAGGGCCGCCCGCACGCGCGGGTCGAGCTCCTCCAGCGCGCGCGAGAGCGCCTCTGCGGGCACCCGCACCCGCTCGAGGCGCACACCGTCGAACTTCTCGGCGAAGTCGATCAGCGCCGCGTCACCCCGATGATGCACGGCCTCGCAGATCGGACGCACCTTCTCCAGGGCGGCCGAGACGTCGAAGTCGGCTCGGGGCAGCAGGTCGCGCAGGGCGGGGCCCTCGGGGAGGGCGTCGCCGCGCAGATCGATTCGGGAGATCACGTGGTCAATTCTCTCAGACCGCCGTCAGGGCCTGTCCGCGCATTCCAGTGGCTGATACGCCACTCCGGCGGAACCCGGAAGATCAGGGGGGCGTGGGGGGCGTCCCCCCACAAGGCACAGCACGTCTAGTGTTCCGTACGTCACTCAGCGGGCATGAACGGGTGTACGAAACCCGCGAGTAGACGAGGGGGATGGAAGAGACGTGACCGAGGGGGCCGGCATCCGGAACATCCGCGACGGAGACCTGCCGGACGATCTGACCGCCGCCGAGGCCGGCATGTGGCAGGCCTTCCGCAACGGCACCGTGTACGACCTGAGCAGCGGCGACACCGTCGTCGACGATCCGCACGGCGGGCATCCCTGGGGCCCCGAGCGGACGGTACGCGCCCGGATCGTGTGCTGGCTGCTCCTGGACGGTCCGCCCGCGCTCGCGGGCCGGGTGTCGTCCCTGAAGCTCACCGGCGTACAGATCAGCGGCACCCTGGACCTCTCGGGCGGCACGGTGGTGCCGTACCTGGAGATGAAGGGCTGCCGCTTCGAGCGGGAGATCCTGCTGCCTGAGGCCCGCTTCACCACCGCGCGGTTCGTGGACTGCTCGGTGCCGCGCCTGGAGGCCGCCCGGGTGCACACGGAGGGCGATCTGCATCTGCCGCGCTGCCGCTTCCACAACGGCGTACGGCTGACCGACGCGCACATCGGCACGGACCTGCTGATGAACCAGGCGATCGTCTACCGCGACCGCAGCGGCCGTTCGATCGCCGCCGACGGCATGACCGTGGGCCAGGACCTCCAGGCCGAGCTGCTCGAGTCGCACGGCGAGCTGAGCCTGCGCAGCGCGACGATCGGCGTCTCGCTGAGCCTGCGCGGCGCCCGGCTGAACAACCCGTACACCCGGCTGGCGCTGAACGCCCCCCAGCTGACCGTCGAACGCACGCTGTACCTGACCCCGGCGGGCGTCGGCGCGTCCATGCTGAGCGGGGCGACTCCCGCGCGCGGGACGCGGATCCAGCGCTTCGAGTGTCAGGGCGGCATCCGGCTGGACGACGGGCGGTTCGGGGACGCGGTCGACCTGGAGCGGGCCCGGTTCATCTTCACCGACGACCAGGAGCTGTCGCTGCGCCGCATCCAGGCGCCGGAGTTGCGTTTCCTCGGGGAGAAGCCGCAGCGCGGCAAAGTGGTCCTCTCGGGGGCGCGGGTCGGCAACCTCGTGGACCGGGCGACCGCCTGGCCCGGCCCGGGAAGTCTGCACATGGGCGGCTTCGTCTACGAGAACCTCGTGCCGCACGGCCCCTTCCCGCTGGCCGAGCGGCTGGAGTGGGTGGCGGCCGCGACCGCCGAGTACAACCCGGAGCCGTACGAGAGGCTCGCCGCCGTGCTGCGGGCCGGCGGCGAGGACGAGGACGCGCGCGAGGTGCTGCTCGCCAAGCAGCGCCGGCGCCGCGAGAGCCTGCCGCCGGCCGCCAAGCTGTGGGGATACGTGCAGGACTGGACGGTCGCCTACGGGTACCGGCCCGGACGGGCCGCCGTGTGGATGGCGGTGCTGTGGGCCGCGAGCTCCGTGGCGTTCGCACACGCGAGCCATCCGCCGCTCAAGGGCGGCGACCATCCGGTCTGGAATCCCGCCCTCTTCTCTCTCGATCTGCTGCTCCCGGTGATCGACCTGGGACAGGTCGGTTTCTGGCAGTTGCGGGGCGGCTGGCAGTGGCTGGCGGCGGCGATGGTCCTCCTCGGCTGGGTCCTGGCGACGACAGTGGCGGCCGGGGCCACGAGGCTGCTGCGGCGGAACTGACGGGCGGTGTGAAGAAATCGGCAAGGTGTCGGTAGGGACTGGTGAGACCGCAGGTCAGAAAGTTGTTGAACGGTCACCTTTTTAACGTCCCTTGACCCTGCGGCGTACAACTTTCCATGAATTGCACGTTCGCACTGGCGCAGTGTTGACCTGCGGACTTTCAATGGTCGACACCATGGCTCTGCTGCCCCCCTTCATCCGCGCGTCACGGATGCCCCCGTACCTCACCGGCGGACTGCCCGCCGACGACGAGGTGCTGCTCGACGCGCCCGACGACCGGCTCGGGCCCGCGCTGGTCGCCGCCGGACAGGGCGCCTACGGGCGCGCGGCCGAGCTGCTCTCCGCGACCCGCGAGGACTCCGCCTGGGAGCTGCGCGAACGGTACGTCCGGCGGCTCTCCGCCTTCGCCCGCTCGCGCCCCGAGTGGTTCGACGCCTGGCGCGCCGACGCCCCGTACGACCCGGACCAGCTGCTCCTCGCCGCCCAGCTCGCGGTGGACCGGGTGTGGGACTCGCCGGCCCGGGCGGAGCTGCTGCGCGAGGTGAGCCCGCTGATCACGGCCGCGGCGCGCGCCGAGGACCGCGACCCGGTGCCGTGGCGGATCGCGCTGGACCACGCGCGCGGCTCGCAGGCCGGGCACACCTACTTCGGTGAGCTGTGGGAGGCGGCCCTCAGGCGCGCCCCGCTGCACTACGGCTGCCATGTCGCCGCCCTGCGCTATCTGGCGGCCTCCTGGCGCGGCTCGTACCGCGAGTGCTTCGACTTCGCCGACCGGGCCGCGCAGGACGCCCCGCCCGGCTCCCTCATCCAGGCGCTGCCCGCGCGGGCGGCCCTCGCCTGTCTGACCGAGGCCGGCGAGGACGCGGTGCCGCGCGAGCGGCTGGACGCGGCGGCCGACCGGGCGATCGCGCTGTCCGCCACGTTCGCGGCCGCCGACCCCTGGCCGGCCGAGATCCGCAACAAGCTGGTGTACGTCCTGGTACGCCTCGGCCGCTGGCCGGACGCCCTGGAGCAGCTGCGCATGCTCGGCCCGTACGCGACCTCGTTCCCGTGGAGCCGGGAGTCGCAGGACCCGCTGGGCCGCTTCCTGGAGGTCCGTGAGGAGGTCCGGCGGCACGCTCCGGCCCATCCACGGAGTGGGCACGGGGGACGTGTCCGCTCCTGGGGCCATTAGGCTTTGGCGCCGTGACCACCGTGCGGCTCCCGCTCTTCCCCCTGAACTCCGTACTGTTCCCGGGGCTCGTGCTTCCTCTCAACGTCTTCGAGGAGCGCTATCGCGCCATGATGCGCGAACTGCTGAAGACCCCCGAGGAGGAACCGCGCCGGTTCGCCGTCGTTGCGATCCGCGACGGCCATGAGGTGGCGCCCAGCGCCAACGGCCTGCCGGACCGCACGGCCGTGCCCGACGGCGGCCCCGCGGCCGGCTTCGGTGACGACCCGGTCAAGGCGTTCCACACGGTCGGCTGCGTGGCGGACGCGGCGACGGTACGGGAGCGGGCCGACGGCACGTTCGAGGTGCTGGCGACGGGGACGACCCGGGTCCGGCTCCTGTCCGTCGACGCCTCGGGCCCGTATCTGACGGCCGAACTGGAGGAACTGCCGGAGGAGGCGGGCGACGAGTCCGGGCCCCTGGCAGAAGGCGTCCTGCGGGCCTTCCGCCAGTACCAGAAGCGCCTGGCGGGAGCCAGGGAGCGCTCCCTGACGTCGGGTGCGGACCTCCCCGACGAACCGTCGGTGGTCTCGTACCTGGTGGCGGCCGCGATGGTGCTGGACACCCCCACCAAGCAGCGCCTGCTCCAGGCCCCCGACACCGCGTCCCGCCTCCGCGACGAACTGAAACTCCTGCGCGCGGAGACGGCGATCATCCGTAATCTTCCGTCGTTGCCGGCGTCGGACCTGACGCTCGGCCCGACGAGTCTGAACTGAGGCCGGAACCCGTCAGATGGCGAAGAAGTCGAAGAAGCAGCAGCCGGGGGGCACCCCCGCCACGGTGGCTCTCACGTCGGCGGGCGTGTCCTTCACGGTGCACGCCTACGACCACGACCCCTCCCACCCCTCCTACGGCGAGGAGGCGGCCGAGGCGATGGGGGTCTCCCCGGACCGCGTCTTCAAGACGTTGGTGGCGGACGTGGACGGCACCCTCACGGTGGCGGTGGTCCCGGTGGCGGGTTCCCTGGACCTGAAGGCCCTGGCGACGGCAGCGGGCGGCAAACGAGCGGCCATGGCCGACCCGACCCTGGCGGAACGCACCACGGGCTATGTCCGGGGCGGCATCTCCCCCCTGGGCCAGCGCAAGAGACTCCCCACGGTCCTCGACGCCTCCGCCTCCGCCCACGACACGATCTGCGTGTCGGCGGGCCGCCGGGGCCTGGAGGTGGAACTCGCGCCGAAGGACCTGGCCGACCTCACGGACGCGGTCCTGGCCCCCATCGCGCGCGCGTAGCCTCTCGACGAATGCCCCTTCCCGGACTAAGCAGAAGGGGCATGTCGAAGAGAACACGCAAGCGCAGGTGGCGCACGAAGAAGGGCCGCTCGAACCACGGCAGGCGCCCGGCGTGACGTCAGCCCCCAGGTGCGGGGCGCAAAACCTACTGCACGGGCGCCCCGTACCCGTCCTTCGGAACCGTCTGCCCGTAGACCGGCTCAGGATCCCGAGGCCCGAACAACGCGGTGAGCCCCAGGTGCACGACAAGCCCGGCCAACGACCAGGCCAGCAACGCCCCCTTCGCCCCCAGCTTCAGCGGCGCGGAGAACGTGACCCCCTTGCCCACGGCCTTCGCGTGGGCGAGTACGTCGGACGTGGGCCCGAGCCACATCCCCACCCGCCACGCGAGCAAGGACCCCAGCACTCCCCCGACGGCCAGCCCCACCACCAGCGGCACCCCGCCCCGCCGCCGCCACAGGAACACGACGAGCGCGCTCACCAACCCGAAGGCCAGCGCGAGCAGGGTGAGCGTCCCGTCCACCCCGACCGCCTGCTCCCCCTCGGTGTCCTTGAGATAGACGACCCAGTTCCCCTGCGAGTCCACATCCCCGACGAGCGGCACATGCGGCGCCAGCCACCACCACAGCACCCCGAGCAGCACCCCGCCGAGCGCCACGGCGACCATGATCACCGCGCCCTCGATCAGTTCGGTCTTCATCCCGGGCCCGCCCTGCCCGTACGGGGCTTCGGCAGGGGCCGCGTACCCGGCAGGGGTCTGCCACGCATCGTGCGAGGACGGTTCGTGCGGCGGCGGAGGAGGCGTCAACGGAGCGGTCACCCTGACATCGTGCCAGGCCCGCCTGTGCGGCGCGTCACCGGACGGCCGCCCGACGATAGGCCCAGGTGGCGACGGCCAGCGAGACCACTCCCACGCACCCGCACACGGCGAGGTCACCGAGCACGAAGGCCCAGTCGGGATGCGGCCCGAAGGTCCGGGCGAACGCTTCGACGCCGTAGGTCGAGGGCAGCAGATCCCGGGCGAACCGGACCGCCTCGGGCATCCGGTCGGCGGGCAGCACTCCGAGCAGCAGCGCGGCGGACATCCCGAGCTGTCCCAGCAGGGTGGCCAGTTCCGGCCGGGGCGCGAGCAGTCCCAGCGCGGCGCCGAGGCCCGCCAGAGCGGCTCCCGCCAGCGGAATCACCGCCACCAGGACCCACAGATGCGCCAGCGGCAGCCCGAACAGCACGCACCCGAAGATCGCGGTCACCACGGTCCCGGGCACGGTGAAGGAGGCGTACGCGCCCGCGGCGCCGAGCACCACGGCGGCGGGCGGCACCGGCAGGGTGGCGTAGTGGTCGAGCCCGCCGTTCGCCCGCAGCTGCCCGAAGTACTGGGCGAGCAGATTGAGCGCGACGAAGGCCACGACCAGCACGGACGCCCCGGCGACCACGGACCGCGCCTCGCCCCCGCCGTCCACGACCCCCCGCATCAGGATCATGATCCCGACCGACTGGAAGGTCGCCACGAACAGCAGCGGGATGCGCGCGACCCGTGCGCGGGACAGCTGCGCCCGGTACACGGCCGCCAGCGACGGCCACAGCCGCGCGCGCGGCCCGAGCTCGGCGGCCGCGTCCCGGCCCGTCTCCTCGGCGGCCAGGGCACCGCCCGGCAGAACCCCGGCGGGTACAACGCTCACGTGGCTCTGCTCCTCTTCGCTCCGGCGGTCGCCCTGTGACGTACGGACACGGCCGTCCGCGTGCTCAACGTGCTCAAGCCTTCACCAGCCCCTGCTGCGCGGCCCCGCCCAGCGCGAGGTACACGTCCTCCAGGCTGGGCGTGGCGAGCGTGAAGTCGTCCAGCGCGGCGAACGCGGCCCCGCCGGTGACGGTGGCGACGACCGCGCGGGCCTCCTCGGGGGCCAGCCGCAGCGTCCAGCGGCGCCCGGCGGCCACGGCCCGGTCCTGGAGCGCGGCGACCTCGGGGACGTGCAGCGGGGCCGCCTCGCGCCACACCAGGTCCACGCGGACCTCTCCGGCCACCTGTTCCTTGAGGCCGGTAGGTGTGTCGCAGGCGATCACGCGACCCTGGTCGAGGACGGCGACCCGGTCCAGGACCGTCTCCGCCTCGATGACGTTGTGGGTGACGAGAAGGACGGTGGTCCCGCGCTCGGCCCGCCGCCGGTCCACGGCGGACCACACCGCGCGCCGCGCCACGGGGTCCATCGCGGTGGTCGGCTCGTCGAGCACGAGCAGCGGCCGCTCCCCCACCAGCGCTGACGCGAAGCACGCGAGCCGGCGCTGCCCACCGGACAGCTTCTTCAGCGGCCGCCCGGCGATCGGCGTGAGCCCCAGCTCGTCGAGTACGGCGTCCCGCTCGGCCCGTGCCTTCCTGGCCTCCAGGCCGCGCAGCCGCCCGGTGGTCTCGGCGGCGAGGGAGACGGTGAGCTCGTCGAGTGCGGTGGACTCCTGGCCGAGGTAGGCGAGAATCCGCGAGGCCCGGTCCGGATGGCGCACGATGTCGTGCCCGAGGATCTCGACGCTGCCGCGGTCGGGCCGCATCAGCCCGGTGAGCTGCCGTACGAGCGTGGTCTTCCCGGCGCCGTTCGGCCCGAGCAGCCCGAAGATCTCACCCCGGCGGATGTCCAGCCGTACGTCGTCGGTGGCCCGCACCTCGGGCGTCGCCGGCGTGCCGCGCCGTCCGCGCACCGCGGGATAGGTCTTGGTCAGTCCGCGCACCGCACACACGACATCCCCACTGTGTCGAAGTGCCGGTGCAGCGCGCGTACTCACAAAGGACGAGACTACGGGGTCGGGGAGCTTTGCTCGTCCTTGGGGCGCGCTATGTGCCCTTCACTCCCCGGCGGGGACGTGCTCCGCCGCCGTCCGCGCATCGATCTCCCGCCAGAACCCGGCACGGATCGCATAACGGTCCTGCTCGTCGATCTGGTCGTCCTTATGGGCGAGCAACCCGAACCGGGCCGCGTACCTGAGCAGCTCCCCGTCGATCCGGTGCGGTACCCGCGGATACATCCCGGACAGCCGCTGCAGATGCGCCTGGTCCCCCAGCCGCTCCATCCACCGCCGCGCGAAGACCTGCCCCACCTCGAACGGGTCGCCACCCACCGTGGTGATGTCCTCCTCCCGGTCGGCCCACCGCTGCTCCGCCGTGGTCAGCTGCGCGAGCGTCGGCATGGAGGCGACCTCGGGCGGCTCGCCGGCACCGCCGGGCCGGTCGACCCAGCCCTTGTCGGAGGACCAGCGCAGGGTCGCGCTCGCGGGATGCGGGGCGGGCTGGGCACCGTGCGCCCGCAGCGCGGCGAGATCCTTGGGCGTCGGCACCCCCTTCGGCGCCGGAACCCGTTCCTGCGTGCCGTTCTCGGAGGCGGCCGCCGGGGCGTGCTCGCTCTCCTCGGAGGTCCGCTCGGGGGCCCGTGAGAGCGAGGACTCGGGCAGCGGCGCCGAGAGGATCGCGGCGATCTCGGGCCGCGGCACGGGCGGCGGCGCACAGATCCCGCTTAGCTCCTTCGCGCGGACGGCCTTGGTGATCCACGCCCGGTCGAGGACCCGCCGCTCGTCCGCCTCGGCGACCAGGTCCTCCGACTGGTTGTAGTCCCCGTCGGCGGCCTGCACGGCCCACAGGTGTACGGCGACCCCGTGCTCCTTGGCGGCCATCATGCCCGGCAGCAGGTCCCCGTCGCCGGTGACGAGGACGATGTCGGAGCAGGCGCGGTTGCGGGCCAGCTCGGTCAGCTCGGCGTGCATGGCGGCGTCCACGCCCTTCTGGGCCCAGCGTCCGTCGCTGCGGGTCAGGGCGCCGAGCCGGACGGTGACCCGGGGCATCACCCGCAGTCTGCGGTGCTCGGGCTGCGGGACCCGGTCGGGGGCGCCGTCGAACCAGTAGATGCGCAGCAGGGGCCGTTCCGTGTCGGACTCGGCCCGCTCGCGCAAGCCCTGGACGAGGGCGGCGTGGTCGACGGTGATGCGGGAACGGGAGGGCTCCCCGGCAAGGAGACTGGCGGCGGCCCCCAGCAGATACCCGGCGTCCACCAGGACGATGCAGCGGTCCACGCGATCCACCCTCTTTCCGGGAGGTTTGCTTCGGGCTTCCTTCGAGTCTGCCCGACCAGGCGAGGCTTAACGGCCCGAACTCGATCTTCGGCGTGGCGTTTCGGGACATCGGTCGGCGACATTCCCTGTCACACACGGTAATTATCCGAAATGCGACTCCTGTCAGCCTATGTGAATCTGATCCCGGCCCTGGCCCCTAGAACTCCCCAGGAGGCAGATCCCCATGGCCAAGAACAAGAAGCAGAACCGTAAGCAGCCGCAGACCGAGCGTGCCGGACAGGAGCGTCAGCACTCCTCGATGGACGCACCGGCCGAGCAGCATGCCACGCAGGTGACCCCCGGCGATGTCGCCCGCAAGGGGCGACAGAAAAGCTTCGGCCACAACTGACATGTGCATAAAGGGTTGTTGAGACCCAGGCACGCAGAAGGGCGCACCCCGTCAGGAGTGCGCCCCTCTCCATGTCCGCGCCGCCCGGGCCGCTCAGCCCGCCAGACAGGACGGTCCGAGCAGCACCTTCAGGTCACCGAAGAGCGCGGGGTCCGGCTTCACCCGGTGCCGGTCCAGCCGCAGGACCGTGGTCCTGCTCGGCCCCTGGAGCCTGATGCGGACCTCGCTCTCGCCCTTGTGATGGCTGAGGATCTCACCGAGCCTGCTGACCATCGGCGGGGTGACCTTCAGCGCCGGGATGGTGAGGATCACGGGCGCGTTGGTGCCCGCGTTGGACAGGTCGGGGACCTGGAGTTCCATCGCGACCAGGCGGGGCACGTCCTCGCGCTTGTCGAGGCGGCCCTTGACGAACACCACGGCGTCCTCGACGAGTTGGGTCGACACCAGCTGGTAGGTCGCCGGGAAGAACATGCACTCGATGGAACCGGCGAGGTCCTCGACGGTGGCGATGGCCCAGGCGTTGCCCTGCTTGGTCATCTTGCGCTGGAGGCCCGAGATGATGCCGCCGATGGTGACGACCGCGCCGTCCGCGTGCTCACCGCCGGTGAGCTGGGCGATGCCCGCGTCGGCCTTGTCGGACAGCACGTGCTCCAGGCCGAAGAGCGGGTGGTCGGAGACGTAGAGACCGAGCATCTCCCGCTCCTGGGCGAGCAGATAGGTCTTGTCCCACTCGTCCTCGGTGAACTGCACGTCGAGCCCGAAGCCGGGCTCGCTGGTGTCCTCCTCGCCCATCCCGCCGAAGAGGTCGAACTGGCCCTCGGCCTCCTTGCGCTTGACCGCGACCACGTTGTCGATCATCGGTTCGTACTGCGCGGTGAGGCCCTTGCGGGTGTGCCCGAGGGTGTCGAAGGCGCCCGCCTTGATCAGCGACTCCGTGGTGCGCTTGTTGCAGGCGACCGCCTCGACCTTGTCGAGGTAGTCGGGGAAGGAGGCGTACTTCCCCTTGGCCTTGCGGCTCTTGATGATCGACTCGACCACGTTGGTGCCGACGTTGCGCACGGCCTCCAGGCCGAAGAGGATCACGTCGTCGCCCTGCGCGGCGAAGTTGTGCACCGACTCGTTGACGTTGGGCGGGAGCACCTTGATGCCCATGCGCCGGCACTCGTTGAGATAGACGGCCGACTTGTCCTTGTCGTCCTTGACCGAGGTCAGCAGGGCGGCCATGTACTCGGCCGGGTAGTTGGCCTTCAGATAGGCGGTCCAGTACGACACCAGTCCGTACGCGGCGGAGTGCGCCTTGTTGAACGCGTATCCGGCGAAGGGGACCAGCACGTCCCACAGGGCCTTGATCGCCTCTTCGCTGTAGCCGTTCTTCTGGGCACCGGCCTGGAAGATGGTGAAGTTCTTCGCCAGCTCGTCGGGCTTCTTCTTGCCCATCACGCGGCGCAGGATGTCGGCCTCGCCGAGCGAGTAGCCGGCGATGATCTGGGCGGCCTTCTGCACCTGCTCCTGGTAGACGATCAGGCCGTAGGTGACGTCCAGGACCTCCCGGAGGGGCTCTTCGAGCTCCGGGTGGATGGGGGTGATCTCCTGGAGCTTGTTCTTGCGCAGCGCGTAGTTGGTGTGCGAGTCCATGCCCATCGGGCCGGGACGGTACAGCGCGGAGACGGCGGAGATGTCCTCGAAGTTGTCGGGCTTCATCAGGCGCAGCAGCGAGCGCATGGGGCCGCCGTCGAACTGGAAGACGCCGAGGGTCTCACCGCGCTGGAGGAGTTCGAAGGTCGTCGGGTCGTCCAGCGGGAGGCTCAGCAGCTCCAGATCGATGCCCTTGTTGGACTTCACCATCTTGACGGCGTCGTCCATGATCGTCAGGTTGCGCAGGCCGAGGAAGTCCATCTTCAGCAGGCCGAGCGACTCGCAGCTCGGGTAGTCCCACTGCGTGATGGTCACGCCGTCGGTGTGCCGGACCCAGACGGGCACGTGCTCGGTGATGGTCTCGCTGGACATGATCACGCCGGCGGCGTGCACGCCCATCTGCCGGACCAGGCCCTCGACGCCCTTGGCGGTGTCGATGACCTTCTTCACGTCCGGTTCGTTCTCGTACATCCCGCGGACCTCGCCCGCCTCCGAGTAGCGGGGGTGCGAGGGGTCGGTGATGCCGTTGAGGTCGATGCCCTTGCCGAGGACGTCGGCGGGCATGGCCTTGGTGATGCGGTCGCCCATCGCGTACGGGTAGCCCAGCACGCGCGCGGAGTCCTTGATCGCGTTCTTGGCCTTGATCTTGCCGTAGGTGCCGATCATGGCGACCTTGTCGGCGCCGTACTTCTCGGTCACGTACCGGATCACCTCGACGCGCCTGCGCTCGTCGAAGTCGATGTCGACATCGGGCATGGAGACGCGCTCGGGGTTGAGGAACCGCTCGAAGATCAGGCCGTGCGGGATCGGGTCGAGGTCGGTGATGCCCATGGCGTACGCGACGATCGAGCCGGCCGCGGAGCCTCGGCCGGGACCGACCGCGATGCCGTTGTTCTTGGCCCACATGATGAAGTCGGCGACCACGAGGAAGTAGCCCGGGA
The DNA here is from genome assembly GCF_040606575.1 of Streptomyces sp. NPDC005402. NCBI lineage: Bacteria > Bacillati > Actinomycetota > Actinomycetes > Kitasatosporales > Streptomycetaceae > Streptomyces > Streptomyces sp. NPDC005402. The sequence continues at coordinate 415,407 of NZ_JBEXFB010000004.1, read as the reverse complement.
ACCCCATCTGGATGATGACGTCCATCTCGTACTCGACCTGGCGCTGACGGTCGTCGGGGATGCCGTCCGGGAAGCGGCGCTCCATGCCGCGGCGGACCTCCTCCTTGAACCAGGTGATTTCGGTGTAGCCGTCGGGGATGTCGAACTTCGGCATGAGGTTCTTGGCCTCGAACATGCCGGTGGTGTCGACCATCTCGGCGATCAGGAGGGTGTTGGCGCAGCCCTCCTGCCAGGCGTCCGAGGAGTCGATGGCGTACATCTCCTCCGTGGACTTCAGGTAGTAGCCGGTGCCGTCGAACTTGAAGCGGTCCGGGTCGGAGAGGTTCTTGCCGGTCTGGATGCACAGCAGGGCGTCGTGGGCGGTCGCCTCGTGCGCGTACGTGTAGTGCGAGTCGTTGGTGACCAGCGGGGGGATGCCGAGCTTCTTGCCGATCTCCAGGAGGCCGTCGCGGACCCGGTGCTCGATCTCGATGCCGTGGTCCATCAGCTCCAGGAAGTAGCGGTCCTTGCCGAAGATGTCCTGGTAGTCGGCGGCCGCCTTCAGTGCCTCGTCGTACTGGCCGAGGCGCAGCCGGGTCTGGAGTTCACCGGAGGGGCAGCCGGTGGAGGCGACGATCCCCTCGGACCACTGGGAGATCGTCTCCTTGTCCATCCGGGGCCACTTCTGGAGCCAGCCCTCGGCGTAGGCGTCCGAGGAGAGCCGGAAGAGGTTGTGCAGGCCGGTCGAGTTCACGGCCCACATCGTCTTGTGGGTGTAACCACCCGAACCGGAGACGTCGTCCCGCTTCTGGTGCGGCTGACCCCACTGGATCTTGCGCTTGTTGCGCCGGGACTCGGGCGCGACATACGCCTCGATCCCGATGATCGGGGTGACCCCGGCCTTCTTCGCCGAGTGGAAGAAGTCGTACGCCCCATGGAGGTTGCCGTGGTCGGACATGGCGATATGGGTCATGCCCATCTCATTGCACGCGTCGAACATGTCCTTGAGCCGCGCGGCACCGTCCAGCAGGGAGTACTGGGTGTGGACGTGCAGGTGCGTGAACGGCGGCTTTGACACGGCGTGGCCTCCATGGAAAACACTCGACGACAGGCGGACGGACAGTGTGGGGGTCAGCGCCGAAGTCTATGCCTCGGCACTGACACTCAGGGGGCCGCCCCGCGTACCTTCACAACGAGGGTCGCGGGCACTTTCACCCGGGCCCGCCCGTTGGAGAGACGACAGAAACGCTGTCGTACAGATGTACCAGGAGGCACCCCGCGATGTCGGTTCCGCAGCTCAACGACGAGCACCGCGGCGAGGAGATTCTCGCTGTCTTCGACACCGCCTTCGGCGAGCTCCTGGCCGCCGATCCGGCAGCGTTCCGTGTGAAGTTCCGGAAGATGGCGGCCTCGGCGTTCGCCTTCTACCGGGGTACGGCGTGCCTCTTCTACCACGACCTCGACGCCGAGAAGAGGGGCGGCCCGTACCTGGACGAGCGCACCTCGCGCGTGTGGATCCACGGCGACCTGCACGCGGAGAACTTCGGCACGTACCTGGACGCCAACGGCCGGCTGATCTTCAACGTCAACGACTTCGACGAGGCCTACGTCGGCCCCTTCACCTGGGACCTCAAGCGCTTCGCCGCCTCCGTCGCGCTGATCGGGTACGCCAAGGCGCTCGGCGACGAGCAGATCACCGAGCTGGTGGAGGTGTACGCGGGCGCGTACCGCGAGCGGATCCACGCCCTCGCCACCGGCGCCAAGAGCGACGAGGTGCCCCCCTTCACCCTGGACACCGCCCAGGGCCCGCTCCTGGACGCGCTGCGCGACGCCCGCTCGCTGACCCGCTTCGGCCTCCTGGAGTCGATGACGGAGATCCGTGACTTCGAGCGCCGCTTCGCGCCGGGCGGCGGTTCCATCGAGCTGGACGCGGCCACCCGCTACAAGGTGCTCGCCGCCTTCGACGGCTATTTGGAGACCCTCCCGGAGGCCTCCCTGGACCGTCCGGACTCCTACCGCGTCAAGGACGTCGTCGGCCGCCGCGGCATCGGCATCGGCTCGGCCGGGCTGCCGTCGTACAACATCCTGCTGGAGGGGCACACCGACGCCCTGGAGAACGACGTGGTGATCTACATCAAGCAGGCCCAGACCCCGGCCGTCTCCCGGCACATCACCGACCCGGCGATCCGCGACTACTTCCAGCACGAGGGCCACCGCACGGTGATCTCCCAGCGCGCCCTCCAGCAGCACGCCGACCCGTGGCTGGGCTGGACCGAACTGGGCGGCGCGGGCCAGCTGGTCGCCGAGATCTCGCCGTACGCGGTGGACCTGGACTGGGGCGACATCGACGACCCGGAGGAGATCGCGGGGGTCGTCGCCGACCTCGGCCGGGCCACGGCCACCATGCACGCGGCGGCGGACGACACCTCCGGCGAGTCCCTGGTGCCGTTCTCCACCGAGCGGGCCATCGACGCGGCGATCGCGGCCGACGAGGACGGCTTCGCGGGTCTCCTGGTCGACTTCGCGCACAGCTACGGCGCACGCGCGCGTGCCGACCACCAGACCTTCGTCGACCTGTTCCGCAACGGCCGCATCCCGGGCCTGTGACAGGCCTCATCCCACCGTCGATAACGATAGGGCCGCTCACAGGGACTCTTTAGGGGTCCCTTACAGGCCCGCGTGACACACTCTCCACGCTATGGACATATCCGGGACCCAGCTACGAGCGCTCCGCGCGGCGCTGTTCACGGCACTCGTCGTGACACTCAGCACCGCGTCGCACGTGCTGCTGTCCCGGGCTCCCCTGCCGCTCAACACGGTGGCGGCGGTCGCCGTCGCCGTGTTCGCCCTCAGCTACGCGCTGGCCGGCCGGGAGCGCGGCTTCGGGCGGATCGCCGCCGTGCTGATCCCGCTGGAGCTCGCCGCCGACACCGTCTTCACCACCGGCCAGCACGTCTGCTACGGGGCCGCGGGCGGCCCGGTCGCGGGCCCGCTGCGCTCGGTCGGCTGGGACGTGTTCTGCGGGGACGGCACCAGCGTCGGCTCGCCGCTGGCCCGGATGACCGGCACCGACCCCGGCCGGCTCGGCGGGCTGCTCGCCCACGCCGACCCGCGGACCGCCTGGCTGCTGCTGGGCGCCCATGTCTGCGTAGGCCTGATCGCGGCCGCCTGGCTGCGCCGAGGCGAGCGGGCCCTGGCCCAGCTGCTGGGGGCCGTGGCCACCACGACCTTCCGGCCGCTGCTGCTCGCGGCCGCCGCGCTGACCGTGCGGTCGGCGCCGGAACCGGCCCGTCCGGTGCGCCCCGGCCGCCGTACGGCCGTCGCGCTCGACGAGATCCTCGTGCACTCCCTGGGACGGCGTGGACCGCCGTGCTCGCCCGCTGTCGCCTGAGCCTCACCCGCTCGCACGGCATCTGAGCACCACCAGTCCCGACCCACGTATCCCCGCACACGACGTGTGCGCGTCCCCTTGATGGAGAACACCACCATGAGCAAGCGGAACAGCCAGGCCTCGAAGAGCGCCGCCCGAGAGCGGCTGCGGCAGGAGCGCGAGCGCCAGGCCAAGCGTGACAAGGTCAAGCGGCAGGTCATCGTCGCCTGCTCCGTCGTCGGCGTCCTGGCGATAGCCGGCGGCATCGGCTACGCGGTCGTCCAGAACAACAAGCCCAGCTACTGGGAAGAGGCCAAGGACAAGAAGCTCGTCAAGCCGGCCAACAGCACGGGCGCCAACGGCACGACGGTCGTCATCGGCAAGAGCACCGCCAAGAAGACCCTGGTCATGTACGAGGACCCGCGCTGCCCCGTCTGCGCCCAGTTCGAGCAGACCGTCGGCTCGACCGTCGACAAGGACGTCGAGGACGGCAAGTTCAAGATCCAGTTCGTCGGTGCCACCTTCCTCGACGGCAACCTCGGCGGCGAGGGCTCCAAGAACGGCCTCAGCGCCCTCGGCGCGGCCCTGAACGTCAGCCCCGAGGCGTTTCTGAAGTACAAGACCGCGATGTACTCCACCAAGTGGCACCCTGCCGAGGACGGCCCCGACAAGTTCAAGGACGACTCCTACCTCATCAAGATCGCGCAGACCGTCCCGGAGCTGAAGGACAACAAGACCTTCCAGAACGCCGTGAAGAACGGCACCTACGACAAGTGGGCCCTGGACATGTCCGAGAAGTTCAACAAGGACGGGGCGACCGGCACCCCGACCCTGAGGGTGGACGGCAAGAACCTGACCGGTCCCGACGGCAAGAGCGCGCCGATGACGGTCGCCGACTTCAACACGGCGCTCGAGGCGGCCCTGAAGGGCTGATCCCGCACTCTTCGGGCAAAGAGCGGGCGAACTTTCACGAGTTCGCCCGCTCTCGTTCATACCGATCAGTAACCTGATCGGCCGTGACTACTAGACAGAGCACAGCCGGGAGCAGCAACTCCCTGTCCCCGCGCCGCCGTACGGTCGTCAAGGCCGCGGCGGCCACCGCTGTCCTGGGCGCCCCGCTCGCCGCCGCCTGGCCGGCCGGCGCGGTCGAGGCCCCCGCCTTCCTGCACGGCGTGGCCTCCGGCGACCCGCTCCCGGACGGCATCCTGCTGTGGACCCGGGTGACCCCGACGCCCGAGGCCGTACCCGGTTCCGGGCTCGGCCCGGACACCGAGGTCGGCTGGGTCGTCGCCAAGGACAAGGCCTTCACGACCGTCGTCGCCAAGGGTTCCGTCACCGCGACCGCCGCCTCCGACCACACGGTCAAGGCGGACGTGCGCGGCCTCGCCCCCGCGACCGACTACTGGTTCCGCTTCTCGGCGGGCGGCACCGACTCCCCGGCGGCGCGTACCCGCACCGCGCCGGCGGCGGACGCGGCCGTGGCGAACCTCCGCTTCGGCGTGGTCTCCTGCGCCAACTGGGAGGCCGGCTACTTCTCCTCCTACCGCCACCTCGCGGCCCGCGGCGACCTGGACGCCTGGCTGCACCTGGGCGACTACATCTACGAGTACGGCACCGGCGAGTACGGCACGCGCGACACCGTCGTACGGCAGCACGCGCCGACCCACGAGATACTCACCCTCGCCGACTACCGGATCCGGCACGGCAAGTACAAGACGGACCCGGATCTCAAGGCCCTGCACGCGGTCGCCCCGGTCGTCGCGATCTGGGACGACCACGAGTTCGCCAACGACGCCTGGTCGGGCGGTGCCGAGAACCACACCGAGAGCGCGGAGGGTGCCTGGTCGGCCCGTCAGGCCGCCGCCAAGCAGGCCTACTTCGAGTGGATGCCGGTGCGCCCGGCGCTCGCGGGCACCACGTACCGGCGGCTGCGCTTCGGCAAGCTCGCCGACCTCTCGCTGCTCGACCTGCGGTCCTTCCGCTCGCAGCAGGTCGCCGTGGGCAACGGCTCGGTCGACGACCCGGACCGCACGATCACCGGCCGGGCCCAGCTGGACTGGCTCAAGGCGGGACTGAAGTCCTCCGACACGACCTGGCGGCTGGTCGGCAACTCCGTGATGATCTCGCCGTTCGCGATCGGCTCGCTCTCCGCCGACCTGCTGAAGCCGCTCGCCGAGCTGCTGGGCCTGCCGAAGGAGGGCCTCGCCCTCAACCCCGACCAGTGGGACGGCTACACGGACGACCGCCGCGAACTCCTCGCCCACCTGCGCTCCAACGCCATCCGCAACACCGTCTTCCTGACCGGTGACATCCACATGGCGTGGGCCAACGACGTGCCGGTGGACGCCGGCACCTACCCGCTGTCGGCCTCGGCCGCCACGGAGTTCGTCGTCACCTCGGTGACCTCCGACAACCTGGACGACCTCCTGAAGGTCCCCGAGGGCACGGTCACCGCGCTCGCGGCGCCGGTCATCCAGCTCGCCAACCGGCACGTCCACTGGGTGGACACCGACCGCCACGGCTACGGCGTCCTGGACATCACCGCCGACCGGGCACAGATGGACTACTACGTGCTGTCCGACAAGACGAAGGCGAACGCGACCTCGTCCTGGGCGCGTTCGTACCGCACGCGGACCGGCACGCAGAAGGTCGAGCGGACGTACACCCCCGTCTAGACCGTCTCGAAGAAGCCGAGCTAGAGCGTCTCCAGGAAGCCGAGAGCCACCCGCCAGGTGGCCTCGGCGGCCTCCTCGTCGTAGTCCGGCAGGTCGGGGTCGGTGTAGAGGTGACCGGCCCCGGCGTACCGGTAGATCTCGACGTCGGCGCCGGTGCGGCCCATCTGGAGATACCAGGCGCTCAGCCAGTCGTCGGTCTCGAAGGGGTCGGGCTCGGCCACGTGCAGCTGGACCGGCAGGTCGTCCGCGGTCGCGTTCGGCGCGATGTCCGAAGTGCCGTGCAGGAGCAGCAGTCCGCGGGCCTTCTCGTCGCCGAGGCCGAGGGTCTGCGCGATCGAGGCGCCGAGCGAGAATCCGGCGTAGACGAGACCGCGCTCGGAGTAGGGCGCGGCGGCCAGGACGGCCCGCTTGAGCAGTTCGTCCTTGCCGATGCCCTCGTTGAAGGCCATGCCCTCCTCGACCGTCCCGAACGTGCGCCCCTCGAAGAGGTCCGGGGTCCACACCTCGTGCCCGGCCTCCCGCAGCCGGTCGGCGGCCTGACGGACGGCTGGCCTGAGGCCGTAGGTCGAGTGAAAGAGCATGATGTTCATGAGGCCATGGTGCCAGCCTGCACCGACAGCGCCGTTCCACGGGTACGGCGGGGCCCGTACCCACTTCGGGGCAGAAGTCACATGTTCATCACTCCCCCGGGCCGGTTAGGTTCGGGGTCATGGAGAACGTACTCCGCCCACTGATCGTGGTCGGCGGCTCAGTGCTGCTCACCCTGCTGATCGGGTGGGCCACCGACCGTCTGCTGCGCAAGGCCGACGACCGTCACAGCGAGACCCCGCTGTGGGGTCTGCTGCGCCGTGGCCGTATCCCCTACATGCTCGTGCTCTGCGCGGCGATGCTGAGAGGGGCGTACGACGAGGCGAGGGTGCTGGAGGGGCACAGCGCCGGCATCGGGCAGACGCTGACGCTGGTCCTCATCGGGGCGACCGCCTGGCTGGTGATCCGGATCGCCGCCGCCGTCGTGGAGACGACGTACACCCGCTATGCCCGCGCCCACCACGACGCCGCCCGGGTCCGCCGGGTGCGCACCCAGGTGACGCTGATCACGCGTGTGGTCACCGCGGTCGTCGGCGTGATGGCGGCCGCCGCGATGCTGCTGACGTTCCCGGCCATGCGCGCGGCCGGTGCCTCGCTGCTGGCCTCGGCCGGAATCCTCGGCATCGTCGCCGGTGTGGCCGCCCAGTCGACGCTCAGCAACATGTTCGCCGGGCTGCAGATCGCCTTCGGCGACATGGTGCGCATAGGCGACACCGTGGTGGTGGACGGCGAGTGGGGCACCGTGGAGGAGATCACGCTGACGTTCCTGACGGTACGGACCTGGGACGAGCGCCGGATCACCATGCCGGTGTCGTACTTCACCTCGAATCCGTTCGAGAACTGGTCGCGCGGCACCCCGCAGATGACCGGCATCGTCTACTGGCACGTCGATCACACGGCCCCGGTGGAGCTGATGCGCCGACAGCTGCGGGACATCCTGCGCGAGTGCCCCGCCTGGGACGGCCGCGACTACGGCCTCGTCGTCACCGACACCACCCCGAACACCATGCAGGTGCGTGCCCTGGTGACCGCCAAGGACGCCGACGACATCTGGACGGTACGGGTCACGGTCCGCGAGCAGATGATCCGCTGGCTCACCGACAACCACCCGTACGCCCTGCCCCGGGTCAACACGGCGGACGCGACACTGGCGCCGGGGTTCCGGCGGGACGGCGACCGACGCAACGGCCACCACTCCGACGGCGTGACGGTCGGCGGCCCCCACGAGCCCCCGCGAACGGGCCGAGGCTAGACGGTCCGTCGAACAAGCCGAGGCTGAGCGGTCCGTCGTGGCGCCGGTGACTGCCCCCACCCAGGGGCGCGGGGCTGTGGTGAATCTGCGGCTACCACCGCGCGGGCGCGAGCAACCACGACGGACCCGCACCCGTCCACTGTCAACGCCCCCTCTCGGCCCCACCATTGACCTGCACAACCTGCGACGTCACATGCCCGGCTCCCGCCGACGCCAGCCAATGAAGCGTGGCGGCGACATCCCCGGGCGTCCCCGCCCGCCCATTCAACGTGTCACCGACAAGCCGCTCCCGCCGAGCAGGATCAATGGCCGGACCGAAGAACTCCGTGTCCTCGATGTAGCCCGGCGCGACGACGTTCGCGGTGATCCCCCGCGGCCCCAACTCCCGGGCCAGATCATGGGCGTACGGATGCAGCCCAGCCTTCGCCGCCCCGTACGCCCCGCTCCCGGACCCCCGGTACGCGGCGATGGAGCTGACGAACAGCACCCGCCCGCCGGGGGAGGCCAGCCGGTCCTTCAGCCCCTCGGTGAGCAGGGCCGCGGTCAGCAGATTGAGCCGGAAGTTCACGGTCCAGTTGTGCGCCACGGCATCCAGCGGATCGGAACTCTCGGCGGGCGGTTCGAGCTGCCCGGTGCCCCCGGCGCTGTGGACCAGCACGTCCACCGTCCCGAGTTCACGCTCCACGAACCCGACGACCCCGCGTACCTGATCGACGTCACCGAGATCGGCGGCGTACGTCAGCGCTCCGGGCACCCCGGCCTTCTCCAGCACCTCGGCGCGCCGCCCGAGCAGCAGCACCCGGTCCCCTTCCGCGGCGAACACCTGCGCCGCCGCGAGCCCGATTCCCGTACCGCCACCGCTGATCACCACGTTGCGAGCCATAACTGCAGCCTACAAAGACGGACTTGACGAGTTCACCCGGGTTTCCGCGACGGCATCCGTGACGATTTCAGCGAAGGTTCCAGCGCACTCACCGCAGACTACGAACGTCCAGATGCCGCAGCACCCGGTCCACGACCTCCGGGTCGGCCCCCGGTTCGCTCCGCGCCGCCAGCACCTCGTGCCGCGCCGCGCTCAGCATCTCCCCGTGGATGCGCCGCACCCGTTTGAGCCGCCGCCGTGCCTCGCGCCGCTCCTCGTCCCCCGTCTCGGGATGGATCCGCACGCCGATCTCGAACGCCCGCCGCTGCATCTGCTCGGCAAGCTCCTCCGGCAGCTCCTCCACGGCCTCGATCTCCCGCAGCCGCCGCTTGGCCGCCTTGGCCGCCCGGACGGCGAGGGCCTTCTCGAACTCCTTCTCCCGCTCGGTGTCAGCCTGTACCCCCAGCCGCTTCACCAGCCACGGCAGGGTCAGCCCCTGGAGCACCAGGGTGGCCATGATCACACCGAACGCGATGAAGACGATCTCGTCCCGGTCGGGAAAGCCCGCCCCCGAGTCGGTCTCCAGCGGAATGGCCAACGCCAGCGCCACCGACGCGACGCCCCGCATCCCGGACCACCACATGATGACGGTCTCCCGCCAGCTGGTCGGGATCTCCTCACTGTAGTCCCGTTTCGCGTGCATCCGCTTGGTGAGCCAGGTGGCCGGCATCAGCCACGCCAGCCGTACGAGCACGACCACGGCCACGATCGCTCCGGCCCAGCCGAGCATCTCGCCCCAGCGCCCGGAGGCGGTCCGGATCGCGTTGTGCAGTTCGAGCCCGATCAGCCCGAAGGCCACGCCGGTGACGAGCGTGTCGACGATGTCCCAGAAGGTGTGCCCGGCCAGCCGGGTCATCACGTCGTCGGCGTCGGTGCCGTGCTCGGCGAGGAACAGGGCGGTGGTCAGCACGGCGAGCACGCCGGAGCCGTGGAGTTCCTCGGCGAGCACGTAGGAGGCGTACGGCACGAGCACCGTCAGCCCGATCTGGAGAGTGGCGTCACCCAGCAGATCCATCAGCTTGTTGGCACCCCAGCCCAGCACGAGCCCCACGACGACGGCGACCACGGCGGAGAGCACCAGCTCGAAGACGGCCTCCCCGGCCTTGAACGAGCCACTGACGGCCGCGGCGACGGCCACGTGGTAGAGCACGATCGCCGTCACGTCGTTGAACAGGCCCTCGCCCTCCAGGATGGACACCAGCCTGCGGGGCAGCCCGAGCTGGCCCGCGACGGCGGTCGCGGCGACCGGGTCGGGCGGTGCGACCAGCGCGCCGAGCGCGACGGCGGCGGCGATCGGCAGCCCCGGCACGATCGCGTGGGCGACAGCGGCGACGCACAGGGTCGTCACGAACACGAGCGCGACGGCGAGCAGGAAGATGGGCCGCTTGTTGGCCGCGAACTGGCGCCAGGAAGTCCGCCGCACCGCCGCGTAGAGCAGGGGCGGCAACAGAATGGGCAGGATCAGCTCGGGCGGGATGTCGACATTCGGTACGAAGTCGAGCACCGCAAGCACTATGCCGAGCAGCGTCATCAGGACCGGCGCCGGCAACCCGAACCGGTCCCCCACCGGGACACTGATCAGAGCCCCCAGCAACAACACGAACAACAGGGCCAACTGATCCACGGTCAGAACTCCGGGCAGATCGACAGAACATCTATCACTTCAGTCTGCCCGCAAAACGCCCGAACCCTCCCGACCGCCGCTCCCACCGACCGTCAGAGAACCTGCCGCATGGCCCGGTGCGGTATCCCCGCGTCCAGGAACTCCGGCCCGTACGCCACGTACCCCAGCCGCTCGTAGAACCCCAGCGCGTGCGTCTGGGCGTGCAGATCGACGGCTGTCAGCCCACGCGTGCGTGCCGCGTCCTCGACTGCCCGCACGAGCGCGGCCCCGACACCGAGCCCGCGCGCCTCCTGGGTCACCGCGAGCCGCCCCAGCGACCCCACCGAAGCGTCACCGCCGGTCTTCCCGGCCGCCGCGGCACCGAACAGCAGCCGCCCGGTCCCGAGCGGCACCCCGTCCTCCCGCACGGCCAGCACATGCAGCGCCACGGCGTCGTAGGCGTCGTACTCGATGTCCTCGGGCACGCCCTGCTCGCCGACGAAGACCTCCTTGCGCACCGTGAAGCAGGCCTCACGGTCGGCGGGATCCTCGGCGACCCGCACCACGTACGCGCGCGTGCTCACCCGTAGGTCTCCTCGCGCACCAGCTCCAGGGCCTGCTGGAGGTCCTCCGGGTAGTCGCTGGCGAACTCCGCCCATTCCCCGTCCCCGGGGTGCTCGAAGCCGAGCCGCACCGCGTGCAGCCACTGCCGGGTCAGCCGCAGCCGCTTGGCGAGCGTCGGGTCGGCGCCGTACGTCAGGTCGCCGACGCAGGGGTGGCGGTGGGCCGCCATGTGCACGCGGATCTGGTGGGTGCGCCCGGTCTCCAGCTTCACGTCGAGCAGGGAGGCCGCGCGGAACGCCTCGATGAGGTCGTAGTGCGTGACGGACGGCTTGCCCTCGGCGGTGACCGCCCACTTGTAGTCGTGATTGGGGTGGCGGCCGATGGGCGCGTCGATGGTGCCGCTGGTCGGGTCCGGGTGGCCCTGGACGAGCGTGTGGTACCGCTTGTCGACCGTGCGCTCCTTGAACTGCCGCTTGAGCGAGGTGTACGCCCGCTCCGACTTGGCCACGACCATCAGCCCCGAAGTGCCCACGTCGAGCCGGTGCACGATGCCCTGGCGCTCGGCGGCACCGGAGGTCGAGATGCGGTACCCGGCGGCGGCGAGCCCGCCGATCACGGTCGTCCCGGTCCAGCCCGGCGACGGGTGCGCGGCCACACCGACCGGCTTGACGATCACGACCACGTCGTCGTCGTCATGGACGATCTCCATGCCCTCGACCGGCTCGGCGACGATCTGCACCGGCGCGGGCGCCTGTGGCATCTCGACCTCCAGCCAGGCCCCGCCGTGCACCCGCTCGGACTTCCCGACCACCGACCCGTCGACCATGACCTTCCCCGAGGCGGCGAGCTCGGCCGCCTTGGTACGGGAGAAGCCGAACATGCGGGAGATGGCGGCGTCGACGCGCTCGCCCTCCAGGCCGTCGGGCACGGGCAGAGTGCGGATCTCGGGAATGGTGCTCACCCGTCGAGTATGCCGGACGGGTGAGACAGCCCCGAACACGCGCTCAGTCCTTGTGGACGGTCCCGTCCGGGTCCAGCCCCTTGAAGGACAGCAGCACGATCAGGATGCCGCCGCACACGATCGCCGAGTCGGCGAGGTTGAAGACGGCGAAGTGCTTGGGCGCGATGAAGTCGACGACCGCGCCCTCGAAGACGCCGGGCGAGCGGAAGAGCCGGTCGGTGAGGTTGCCGAGCGCGCCGCCGAGCAGCAGCCCGAGGGCGATCGCCCAGGGAAGGCTGTAGAGCTTGCGGGCGAGCCGGGCGATGACCACGATCACCGCCGCCGCGATCACCGTGAAGATCACGGTGAAGGCCTCGCCGAAGCCGAAGGCCGCGCCCGCGTTGCGGATCGCCTCGAACTTCAGCCAGTCCCCGATGATCTCGATCGGCTCGTGGTGCTCCAGCCTGGCGACCACGATCATCTTGCTGACCAGGTCGAGGGCGTACGCGAAGGCGGCCACCGTGAACAGCACGGCGATACGGCGCCTGCCCCGGGGCCGCGCCGTCTGGTCCTGCTCCGGCTCGGCCCCCGCCGCCTCTGGGGTATCCGGCGTACCGATGATGCGCTCCGCCTCTGCCACGTGAGTCCCTCGACCTAGGTACCTGACTGAGGACGAGGGTACGACACGCCTCCAAGGACCCTCAGTACCGGCGTTCCTGCTTCTGCTTGCACTCCACGCACAGGGTCGCGCGCGGGAACGCCTGCATGCGTGCCTTGCCGATGGGGTTGCCGCAGTTCTCGCACAGGCCGTAGGTGCCGGCGTCGAGCCGTCCCAGGGCGCGCTCGGTCTGGGTGAGCATCTCGCGCGCGTTGGCCGCGAGGGCCATCTCGCTCTCGCGCGTGATGTTCTTGGTCCCGGTGTCGGCTTGGTCGTCGCCGGCGCCGTCCCCGGAGTCCCGCATGAGCCCCACCAGGGACTCCTCGGACGCGGAGATCTCGGTGCGCAGCCGCAGAGCCTCGGCCGTGAGCTCCGCGCGGGCCTCCGCGACCTCTTCGGGCGTCCACGGATCCTCACCCGGGCGCACCGCGAGTTCGCCGGGCTCCACCGCGGCGACACGCGCGTTAGGTAGGGCGGTCTTCGCCGCTGTGGCCGTGCCAGGGGTCTTCTTCGCAACCACTGTCGTGGCTCCCGTCTGCTTCGCGGCCTCGGCCGCGCCCGCCTTCTTGGCCGTGCTCTTCCTGGCCGCCCTCTTCGTGAGGGTGTTCTTCCCGGAGGTGCCCTGCCCGCTGTCCCTCTGGGGGACACCGGCCTCCGTGGCGACCGTCTCCTCGACCGCGGTGTCTTTCGCGGCCGTTTTCTTCGCCGCGGCCTTCGTCGCGGCCGCCTTCTTGGCCGTGCTCTTCGTCGCGGTCGTGCTCTTGGCGGCGGCTTTCTTTGTGACCGCCTTCTTCTTGGGGGCCGCGGCCTTCTTGCCGACCGCAGTCTTCTCGGGGACCGCCTCCTCGGGGACCACCGCCTTCTTGACCGCCTTCTTGGTGACCGCAGCCTTCTTGGCAGCCGCTTTCTTGGCGACCGCGGACTTCTTCGTGACCGATGCCTTGCCGACGCCCTTGGTGGCTTCCTCCGTCCCGCCGACAGGCGGCTCGGCCGCCGGTCTCCCCGCCGGAACCTCCTCCTCTGCCGCCTGCCTGCCAGGAGCCGCCCTGGAAGCCGTGGCCTTCCCGGCACCGCTCGCCTTGCGGGGCGCCGCCTTCCTCGCGACGCTCTTCGCCGCCGCTCCGACCGCCTTCACGGCCTTCGTCGCCGCCCCCTTGCCGGACGACGCGGACGCCGCTGACGCCCCGGCCGACCCGGACGACACCCCGCGCGCGCTCTTCTTCCCGCCCGCTTCCTTGGCCTCGCCGCCGGAGGCACGGGCATGGGTGGACCGGCCCGACGCCGACTGCTGTACGGCGGTCTTCTTCGCCACCATGCCGCGGCCCCTTCACATATTGTGATTTTGCTCGCGAATCGTGCTGGGACGATAAATCGACTTGAGTCCCGCGGCAACGGGGCACGCCGCCCGATTCGCCCGCCCCGCGCGCGCGGGGCGGGAAGCATGCATGCGTTGTGCCCAGCTCCCCGCCGGGTAATCCGCCGGATCGTCCGTCCCGGAATCCGAGCAGCCGTGCCGCTCCATTCGGGTCACCCCCGGCTCTACGGCGGCCTCCGCGCCCGGGCCCGGAAAAGCGGTCGGCCGCTGTCCCCGGGGCGCCGTACACTGGGCGGAGCGAAAAGCGTGGATGGGGACGAGTAGCGGCGTACGCAGCCCAGAGCGACCCGGGGACGGTGGAAGCCCGGGGGCGAGCGCGACGCGAAGATCACCCCGGAGCCGCCGGAAGAACCCCCTGAGGGGGGCGTAGACCCGGCATCGCGACCCCAATGAGGGGGCTCACCGACGCACACCACGGGTCGGCGGGCCAAGGAGGGTGGTACCGCGGGAGCGCGTCGAAACCGGCGCACGGACTCTCGTCCCTCCGGACGGAAGGCAGCACATCCGCCGGAGGAAGACTGATGACGCAGTACCGCCAGGTGCCAGCCCAGGTCGACCTGCCCGCGCTCGAGCACGCGGTGCTCGACTTCTGGCGCGAGCAGAAGATCTTCGCCAAAACCCTGGAGCAGTCCGAGGGCCGCCCCGAGTGGGTGTTCTACGAGGGCCCGCCCACCGCCAACGGCATGCCGGGCGCCCACCACATCGAGGCCCGCGTCTTCAAGGACGTCTTCCCCCGCTTCCGCACCATGCGCGGCTACCACGTGGCCCGCAAGGCCGGCTGGGACTGCCACGGCCTCCCGGTGGAGCTGGCGGTCGAGAAGGAGCTCGGGTTCAGCGGCAAGAAGGACATCGAGGCGTACGGCATCGCCGAGTTCAACGCCAAGTGCCGTGAGTCCGTGACCCGGCACACCGACGCCTTCGAGGCGCTCACGACCCGCATGGGCTACTGGACCGACCTCCAGGACCCCTACCGCACGATGGACCCCGAGTACATCGAGTCGGTCTGGTGGTCGCTGAAGGAGATCTTCAACAAGGGCCTGCTGGTCCAGGACCACCGCGTCGCCCCCTGGTGTCCGCGCTGCGGCACCGGCCTGTCGGACCACGAGCTGGCGCAGGGCTACGAGACGGTCGTGGACCCGTCCGTGTACGTCCGTTTCCCGCTCACCTCCGGTCCGCTCGCCGGCGAGGCCGCGCTCCTGGTCTGGACGACGACCCCCTGGACCCTGGTGTCCAACACGGCGGTCGCCGCGCACCCGGAGGTCACCTACGTCGTCGCGACCAATGGCGAGGAGAAGCTCGTCGTCGCCGAGCCGCTGCTCGCCAAGGCCCTCGGCGAGGGCTGGGAGACCACCGGCCAGTCCTTCACCGGCGCCGAAATGGAGCGCTGGACCTATCAACGTCCGTTCGAGCTCGTGGAGTTCCCGGAGCCGGCCCATTACGTGGTCAACGCCGAGTACGTCACGACCGAGGACGGTACGGGTCTGGTCCACCAGTCCCCCGCCTTCGGTGAGGACGACCTCAAGGTCTGCCGCGCCTACGGCCTGCCCGTGGTGAACCCGGTGCGCCCGGACGGCACCTTCGAGGAGGACGTCCCCCTCGTGGGCGGCGTCTTCTTCAAGAAGGCGGACGAAAAGCTCACCGAGGACCTCCAGCAGCGCGGCCTCCTCTTCCGGCACATCCCGTACGAGCACAGCTATCCGCACTGCTGGCGCTGCCACACCGCGCTCCTCTACTACGCGCAGCCGTCCTGGTACATCCGCACCACCGCCGCCAAGGACCGCCTCCTCCAGGAGAACGAGAACACCAACTGGTTCCCGGAGACGGTCAAGCACGGCCGCTTCGGCGACTGGCTGCAGAACAACATCGACTGGGCGCTGTCCCGCAACCGCTACTGGGGCACCCCGCTGCCGATCTGGCGCTGCGAGGACGACCACCTCACCGTCGTCGGCTCCCGCGCGGAGCTCACCGAGCTGACCGGCACGGACCACTCCGAACTGGACCCGCACCGCCCGTTCATCGACGACGTCACCTTCGCCTGCCCCCAGTGCCGGAAGACGGCCACGCGCGTGCCGGAGGTCATCGACGCCTGGTACGACTCGGGTTCGATGCCGTTCGCACAGTGGGGCTACCCGTACAAGAACAAGGAACTGTTCGAGTCCCGCTACCCGGCCCAGTTCATCAGCGAGGCCATCGACCAGACGCGCGGCTGGTTCTACACGCTGATGGCGGTCGGCACCCTGGTCTTCGACAAGTCGTCGTACGAGAACGTCGTCTGCCTCGGCCACATCCTCGCCGAGGACGGCCGCAAGATGTCCAAGCACCTGGGCAATACCCTGGAGCCGATCCCGCTGATGGACCGTCACGGCGCCGACGCGGTGCGCTGGTTCATGGCGGCCGGCGGCTCTCCGTGGGCGGCCCGCCGCGTGGGCCACGGCACGATCCAGGAGGTGGTGAGGAAGACCCTCCTCACCTACTGGAACACGGTCGCCTTCCAGGCCCTGTACGCCCGTACGTCCAACTGGGCGCCCAGCGAGGCGGACCCGGCCCCGGCCGACCGCCCGGTCCTGGACCGCTGGCTGCTGTCCGAACTCCACGCGCTGACCGACCAGGTGACCCAGTCCCTGGAGTCCTACGACACCCAGCGCGCCGGCAAGCTCCTGTCAGCGTTCGTCGACGACCTGTCCAACTGGTACGTACGCCGGTCCCGGCGCCGCTTCTGGCAGGGCGACAAGGCCGCGCTGCGCACGCTGCACGAGGTCGTCGAGACGGTCACCAAGCTGATGGCCCCGCTGACCCCGTTCATCACCGAGCGGGTCTGGCAGGACCTGGTCGTGCCGGTCACCCCGGGCGCCCCGGAGTCGGTGCACCTGGCCTCCTGGCCGGAGGCGGACCTCTCCGCGATCGACCCGGAGTTGTCGAAGCAGATGGTCCTGGTGCGCCGGCTCGTCGAGCTGGGCCGCGCCACGCGCGCGGAGTCGGGCGTGAAGACCCGTCAGCCGCTGTCCCGGGCTCTCATCGCCGCGACCGGCTTCGACTTGCTCGACCGTGAGCTGCACGCGCAGATCACGGACGAGCTCAACGTGAGCGCGCTCGCCTCCCTCAGCGAGGTCGGCGGCAGCCTGGTCGACACCACGGCGAAGGCCAACTTCCGCGCGCTCGGCAAGCGGTTCGGAAAGCGCGTCCAGGACGTCGCCAAGGCCGTGGCGAACGCCGACGCGGCCGCGCTCTCCCTCGCCCTGCGCGAGGGCACGGCCTCGGTGGAGGTCGACGGCGAGACGATCACGCTCGCGCCCGACGAGGTCATCATCACGGAGACCCCGCGCGAGGGCTGGTCGGTGGCGTCCGACTCCGGCGCGACGGTGGCCCTGGACCTGGAGATCACGGAGGAACTCCGCCAGGCGGGCCTCGCCCGGGACGCGATCCGCCTGATCCAGGAGGCCCGCAAGAACAGCGGCCTCGATGTGGCCGACCGCATCGCGCTCCGCTGGACGGCCACCGACCCGGCCGTGATCGCGGCCCTGTCCGAGCACAGCTCGCTGATCGCCGACGAGGTCCTGGCGACGGACTTCGCCCAGGGCGAGGCGGACGACACCTACGGCACCCCGTTCACCGACGAGGGCCTGTCGCTGACGTTCCGTCTGCGCAAGGCATAGCCCCGACGAGGAAGGCCCGGTTCCCCGAGGGCGGGGAACCGGGCCTTCCTCGTGTCCGCGACACCGTGATCAACACGCGTAAAAGGGCGGGGCCCCGGATCGAAATCCGGGGCCCCGCCCTGAACGCTGCCGACGCCTAAGGCGTACTAGAGGCCGTCAGTTGTCGTCCTCGTCGATGAGGAAGCCACGCATGGGCGAGGGAGCCTGCCCCATCGGACCGGGACCCTGCGGCCGCACCGGCGCCATCGGCTGGGTCATCGCGGGCGACATCTGCTGCTGGCCGCCGTACGACGGGCCGGCCGGCGAAGGACCGCCGCCCATGCCCTGGTTGCCACCGTACGACGGCGCGCTCGCACCGGCCGGAGCCATGGAGGGCGCCGGGGACGGCGGCAGCGACGCGGTCGCCGGGGTACGCGGCGGAGCCAGCGAGTCGTCGGCCTGGGTCTCCAGCTGACGCAGCTGCGACTCGAGGTACGACTTCAGACGCGTGCGGTACTCGCGCTCGAAGCCGCGCAGGTCCTCGACCTTGCGCTCCAGCGTGGCGCGGGCGGACTCCAGGGAGCCCATCGCGACGCGGTGCTTCTCCTGCGCGTCCCGCTCCAGGGCGTCGGCCTTGGCACGGGCGTCACGCTCGAGGCCCTCGGCACGCGAACGCGCCTCGCCGACGATCTTGTTGGCCTCGGAGCGGGCCTCGGCGATCGCCTGGTCGGCGGTCTGCTGGGCCAGCGAGAGGACACGGGCGGCGCTGTCGCCACCGGGGCCCTGACCGGGGCCGCCCATCGGACCGCCCATGGGGCCGCCCATCGGGCCACCCATCTGCTGCTGCATGGGCGGCTGACCGCCCATCTGGCCCTGGCCCATCTGACCCTGGCCCATCTGGCCCTGACCCATGGGCCCCTGGCCCATCTGGCCCTGACCCATCGGACCCTGACCCATGGGGCCCTGGCCCATCGGACCGGGACCCTGCGGGCCGCCCTGGCCACCGCCGGGACCGGCGGGCAGCTGCGGCGCACCGCTCGGCAGCTGGGGCGGGCCACCCATGGGGCCGCCCATCTGCTGCTGCGGCGGGCCAGATATGCCGGCAGGTACAGGGGCGCCGGGACCGGGTCCGCGCATGCCCTGCTGCGGCATTCCCTGTCCGGGCATGCCACCCTGCTGCTGGTCCTGCTGCTCCGGGGGCTTGCGCATGTTCTGCTGGTTCTGGGCAGCAGCACGCGTCGCCGCGGCCAGCTTGGCGCGCAGGTCCTCGTTCTCGCGCAGCAGGCGGGTCAGTTCGGCTTCGACCTCGTCGAGGAAGGCATCGACCTCGTCCTCGTCATAGCCTTCTCGGAGGCGGACGGTCGTGAACTGCTTGTTCCGCACGTCCTCGGGGGTCAACGGCATCTCTTCACCTCAACGTAGTCATCGGCAGTCGGCAAGACCGTATCGTCCACAGTCACCTCGCCAGGTTTCCCATGACGGAGATGAGGATGTAGACGATGATCATCAGCACGAAGAAGGACAGGTCGAGCGCCACGCCCCCGAGACGCAGCGGCGGGATGAACCGCCGCAGAAGCTTCAACGGTGGATCGGTGACAGTGTAGGTGGCCTCCAGAACGACCACCATCGCCTTGCCGGGTTGCCACGAGCGGGCGAACTGGAAGACGTAGTCCATGACCAACCGGAAGATGAGCACGATGAGGAACACCATCAGCGCGATGTAGATCACCTGTGCGAACACGCTCATGGACTGTCTTTCCCTCTCCCCTGTTCGTACTTCGTTCCGGTTGCTGCTTCTCAGCTCTGGTTGAAGAACCCGCCCTCTGCGATGCGGGCCTTGTCCTCCGCCGTGACATCGACGTTAGCAGGCGACAACAGGAACACCTTCTGCGTCACCCGCTCGATGCTGCCGTGAAGACCAAACACCAAACCGGCCGCAAAGTCGACAAGTCGCTTGGCGTCTGTGTCATCCATCTCAGTCAGATTCATGATCACCGGGGTGCCCTCACGGAAGTGTTCCCCGATGGTACGGGCCTCGTTGTAGGTCCGGGGGTGAAGCGTGGTGATCCGGTAAGGCTCTCGTTCCGACACGACCTTGGGCATGATCACCGGTGCGTTCTTCTCCAGGCTGGCGCGCTCTTGTGTGATGGATGCCACGGGCGCGATGCGCGCGGGACGCACCGATTCCGCGGCGAGCGAAGAGGATCGGGGTACCGGGTCGCGCGGCACCGAGGACTGCACCACTCTGACCGATTCGTCCCTTTCAGGCTGAAGTGCCTGATGTGACTGGTGAGACGGCTCATGCCGTCGGCGGTCCCGCTCTGGCTCCGGGTCGAGTTCCGGTTCGAAGTCGTCGTCGGGGTCGAAACCGCGGCCGTCGTACCCATCGTCCTCCACGAGGCCGAGGTAGACCGCCATCTTGCGCATCGCGCCGGCCATTCTCTGAGTCCTCCGCTCTGTGGTGGATCGGCTGACGACTGCCAAGTGCCCGCGATCCACGAGGTCGTTATGACCGCCTTACGGCGGTAATGACCATATTTTCTGCTGTGGTCCGACTTCCTGGCGACGTTACCCGAGCCTGGGGCGGACTCCGAGTACCGAGGTGCCGACGCGCACATGTGTCGCCCCTGCCGCCACGGCCTGTTCGAGATCCGCACTCATCCCTGCCGAGACCATGTTCGCAGCCGGATGAGCTCGGCGCAGGTCGGTCGACAAATCCATCAACCGCTCGAACGCCGCCTGTTCGCGTCCCGCGTACTCCCCGGTGAGCGGGGCGACGGTCATCAACCCGTCCAGCCGCAACCCCGGAGCCCGGGCCACGAGATCGGCCAACTCCTCGATTCCGCCCGGCGCCACACCACCCCGCTCCCCCCGCTCGCTCGAACCGGCGTCGAGAGCGACCTGGATCAGGCAGCCCACTTCGCGCTCGGCCTTCACGGCCTCCCTGGAGAGTGCCGTCACCAACTTCGAACGATCGACGGACTGCACGAGATCCGCGTAACCCACCACAGATCGCACCTTGTTGGTCTGCAACTGGCCAACAAAGTGCCAAGTAAGGGGCAGATCCGAACATTCGGCGGCCTTGGGGGCCGCGTCCTGGTCCTTGTTCTCGGCGACGTGCCCCACCCCGAGCCCGGAGAGGATCCGCACATCGCTCGCGGGGTAGGTCTTGGTGACCACGATGAGGGTCACCTCCTCCCGCCGCCGTCCGGCGGCCGCGCACGCGGCGGCGATGCGCTCCTCGACCTTCGCCAGATTCGCGGCGAGTTCGTCCTTACGGTCCGTCATGCCCCATCAGTCCAGCCAGACATATCCCGCGAGTCGCCCCGTGGTGCGATCGCGGCGGTACGAGAAGTGGTCGCCCGACTCCAGCGTGCACACCGGCGACTGTTGCCGGTCACGCACTCCGAGCCGGTCGAGCTGGGCGTGCACTCCGGCGGTCACGTCGACCGCCGGAGTGCCCCAACTCGTTTCGGCGTGCACCGCGGGTTCGACGGCGGCGACATCGGCGCGCATCTCCTCGGGCACTTCGTAGCACCTGCCGCAGACGGCGGGTCCGGTGCGGGCGACGATCCGGGCGGGATCGGCGCCGAGTTCGGTCATCGCGCGTAGCGCGGCCGGGACGACTCCGGCGACCATGCCGGGCCGGCCGGCGTGGGCCGCCGCGGCGATCCGGGCGACCGGGTCGGCGAGCAGCACCGGAGTGCAGTCGGCGGTGAGGACGGCGAGGGCGAGGCCGCGTTCGGCGGTGACGATCGCGTCGACCCGGGGCGCCGGCTTCTCGCCCCACGGCTCCGAGACCACCACGACGTCCGCTCCGTGCACCTGGTTCATCCAGACCACGCGGGCCGGATCGAGACCGAGCGACTTGGCGGCCAGTTCGCGGTTGGTCCCCACGGCCTCGGGGTCGTCGCCGACCGCCCCGCCGAGGTTGAGCTCCTCATACGGAGCGGCGCTCACCCCACCCCACCGGTCGGTGAAGGCGAAGTGCGCGCCGCTCACGCTCTCGCGCCGACTTATCACTTCAGGAAGTCCGGCACGTCCAGCTCCTCGGCCGCGCTGTCCGAGTAGGTCCGGGACGGCGGGACGGGCGGGGCGACCGGGAGGTCGACGGCCGGCTCGGGAGCGGGCTCCGGGTCCTCCTTCGGCGTGACGCTGCCGAGCGAGCCGAAGGACGGACGGCTCTCGGTCTGCCGTACCGGAGTGGGCTCCTCGCGGCGGGCCGAGGTCGAGGAAGAACCCATGACCGTCTCCCGGCGGGTCGGCGGCTGGCCGCCGTCGAAGCCGGCGGCGATCACGGTGACGCGGACCTCGTCGCCGAGGGCGTCGTCGATGACCGCGCCGAAGATGATGTTGGCCTCGGGGTGGGCGGCCTCGCTGACCAGCTGGGCCGCCTCGTTGATCTCGAACAGGCCGAGGTCGGAACCGCCGGAGATGGAGAGCAGTACGCCCCGGGCACCGTCGATGGACGCCTCGAGGAGCGGCGAGGAGATCGCCATCTCGGCCGCGGCCACCGCGCGGTCGTCGCCGCGGGCCGAACCGATGCCCATGAGCGCCGAACCGGCCTCGGACATGACCGACTTGACGTCGGCGAAGTCGAGGTTGATCAGACCGGGCGTGGTGATGAGGTCGGTGATGCCCTGCACACCGGAGAGCAGGACCTGGTCGGCCGACTTGAAGGCGTCGAGCACCGAGACCTGGCGGTCCGAGATGGACAGCAGCCGGTCGTTGGGGATGACGATGAGGGTGTCGACCTCTTCGCGGAGCTCCGCGATACCGTCCTCGGCCTGGTTGGCGCGGCGCCGGCCCTCGAAGGTGAACGGGCGGGTGACCACGCCGATGGTGAGGGCGCCGAGGTTGCGGGCGATGTTGGCCACGACGGGCGCGCCGCCGGTGCCGGTGCCGCCGCCTTCACCGGCCGTCACGAAGACCATGTCGGCCCCCTTGAGGACCTCCTCGATCTCCTCGCGGTGGTCCTCTGCGGCCTTGCGTCCGACGGCCGGGTTGGCGCCGGCGCCGAGTCCGCGGGTGAGTTCGCGGCCGACGTCGAGCTTGACGTCGGCGTCGCTCATCAACAGCGCCTGCGCGTCGGTGTTGATGGCGATGAACTCGACGCCCTTGAGACCGACCTCGATCATCCGGTTGATGGCATTGACACCACCGCCGCCGACACCGATGACTTTGATGACTGCGAGGTAGTTCTGCGGTGCTGCCACGTCGAAGGCCTCTCGCCTCGAGTTACGTGTCGCCGGACCGACGAAGCTCTGCTGCCTCGTGATCCGCCGACTGATGCCGAATGGGACGGTCCGTAGCGCCGACCCGAACCCTAACGCTGAAGTTTAGGGTTACCAGTGTGTCTGTTCCCTGGAGTCTTCTGAACAGGACACTAAGTCGACAAGTGGCGCACGTTCAACGAACACGCCGAACCTCCCGTTTTTCTTTTCACCCTATGTGATCAGCCGTAGCGGTGCCCAACCAGGGTGCTGGCCTGCGCTGATGTGCGTCAACTCCCCGATGACGCAGGCGCGGTGGGCACGCTGACGTCGAAGTGCCCCGCATCGGGTGCGGCTTTCATGAGAGCGGTGAGCGTACGGGCCTTCGCGGCGCCGTTCTCGCTGCTCCCCCAGGCGACAGTACGACCGCCTCTCAACTCCAGCGAGATGTCGTCGTACGAACGCACCTTGACGGAACGGGTCGCGCGCGCGACGTCGACCGGGATGTCACCCGCCACCCGAACCGCTTCCCGCACGAGCCGGGCTTCGCCGAAGCGGCGCAGGCTGGCTGCGCGGGAGTCCGGCCGGGTGAGCTCCAATTCCAGTGCGGGGACGCCTTTCGGGGCCTCGGAAACCGTGGCGAATCGGACACCGTCATCGTCCACTTCGACAAAGTTTCCGCCCTTTTGGACAAGCAGAACCGGAGTACGCTCGGTCACTTTCAGCCCGATTCCGTGGGGCCAGGATCGAGCGACGTCAACTGCGTCAATTCGGGGCAATTTCCGGCGCAGTCGTGCCTCGATCGCGTCGGTGTCGACGGAAATCAGCGGCGCGCCGACCGGGACGTCGGCGGCCTCGCGCACCTGCTCCGGAGTCAGCACCAGCGTTCCCGACACCGACACGCGTTCGACGCGGAGCCACTGGGAGCCGTACAACAGCCAGACGGCGCCCACGGAGAGAAGCACGAGCGCCACGGCGAGGATGATGATCGTACGAAGCCGACGCACCCTCAACCGCCGCGGGGGAGGCGGGCCGGACGACTCCTGCTGGCGTTCACCGCGCTCGGCGGTCGTCGATCCGGCCACGCGCACTCCCTTTTCCTGGCTACTGGCGTCGGTGCGAGGCGATCGCCTCGTACACCATGCCGACGAGCAGGTCGTCGGCGTCCCGGCGGCCGAACTCGGCGGCGGCGCGGGACATCTCGTACAACCGGTGCGGGTCGGCGAGCACGGGCAGGACGTTGCCCCGTACCCACTCGGGCGTCAGTTCCGCGTCGTCGACCAGCAGTCCGCCGCCGGCCTTGACCACCGGCTGGGCGTTCAGCCGCTGTTCGCCGTTGCCGATGGGCAGCGGGACGTAGGCGGCCGGGAGCCCGACGGCGGAGAGTTCGGCGACGGTCATCGCGCCCGCGCGGCAGAGCATCATGTCGGCCGCGGCGTACGCGAGGTCCATCCGGTCCAGGTAACTTACCGGGATGTACGGGGGCATTCCCGGCATCTGCTGCACATGCGGCAGTTCGTTCTTCGGACCGACCGCGTGCAGGATCTGGATCCCGGCCTGCTGGAGCCAGGGCGCGACCTGCTGGACGACCTCGTTGAGGCGCCGGGCGCCCTGCGAGCCGCCGGAGACCAGCAGGGTCGGCAGGTTGGGGTCGAGGCCGAACAGGTGCCGGGCCTCGGGCCGGACGGCGGCCCGGTCCAGGGTGGCGATGGTGTGGCGCAGCGGGATCCCGATGTAGCGGGAGTTGCGCAGCTTGCTGTCCGGCGTGGCGACGGCCACCTGGGCGGCGTACCGGGAGCCGATCTTGTTGGCGAGACCCGGGCGGGCGTTGGCCTCGTGGACGACGATCGGCACACCGAGGCGCTTGGCCGCGAGATAGCCGGGCAGCGCCACATAGCCTCCGAAGCCGACGACGGCGTCGGCCTTGGTGCGCTCCAGGATCTGCTCGGTGGCCTTGATCGTGCCGCGCAGCCGGCCCGGTACGGTGATCAGCTCTGGGGTGGGCTTACGGGGCAGCGGGACGGCCGGGATGAGCGCGAGCTCGTAGCCGCGCTGCGGGACGAGCTTGGTCTCCAGCCCCCGTTCCGTGCCAAGGGCCGTGATCCCCACGCTCGGGTCCTGCCTGCGCAGGGCGTCCGCGAGGGCGAGCGCTGGCTCGATGTGGCCGGCGGTCCCCCCACCGGCGAGTACGACATGCACCGAAATTCACCGCTCTCCGGACGAGCGCGCCGATGAGGCACGCCGTCGCATCGTGTTCCATCTCCGAGGCCCCCGTGCCGGCACGGCGCCTCCCGCCCGCTTTCTACCAAAGCGGGGTTGCCGCATCGAAAGCGCCGCCCGCGCAGCGGGGTCGTCACGCGCGAATGCGATCAGCAGCCCGATGGCGAACATGGTCGGCAGCAGGGCGGACCCTCCGTAGGAGAACAGCGGGAGCGGGACACCGGCGATCGGCAGCAGACCGAGCACCGCACCGATGTTGATCACCGCCTGAGCGGTGATCCAGGTGGTCACGCCTCCCGCGGCATACCTCACGAAGGGGTCCTCCGTGCGTCCGGCCACGCGGATACCCGCATAGCCTAGAGCCGCGAAGAGAGCGAGTACCGACAGCGTCCCCGCCAGGCCCAGTTCCTCACCGGTGACGGCGAAGATGAAGTCGGTGTGGGCTTCGGGTAGTTGGCCCCATTTCTCCACACTCGCACCGAGCCCGGAGCCGAAGATTCCGCCGGAGGCCAGGGCGTAGATGCCGTGCACGGCCTGCCAGCAGTCGGCGGCCCCCGACTTGGGTTCGGTGGCGCCGATGCAGGCGAGCCGGGCCATGCGGTTGGGGCTGGTCCTGATGAGGATCAGCCCGATCAGCCCGGCGATCGACAGCACACCGACGAACAGCCGGGTCGGGGCCCCCGCCAGCCACAGCAGCCCGAACAGGATCGCCGTCAGGATGATCGCCGTACCCATGTCGCCACCGAGCATGATCAGCCCGAGCAGCAGGAAGGCGACCGGGACGAGCGGCACCAGCATGTGCTTCCACTGGGTCAGCAGCTTCTTGTCCTGCTTGCGGGCGAGCAGATCGGCCGCCCACAGCACGAGGGCGAGCTTGCCGAACTCGCTGGGCTGGATCTGGAAGGAGCCGCCGAGCGAGATCCAGTTCTGGTTGCCGTTGACCGACATCCCTATCCCCGGCACCTGTACCAGGGCCATCAGGAAGACCGCGCCCGCGAGGATCGGGTAGGCGAGCGCCCGGTGCAGCTTGACCGGCATCCGGGAGGCGACCAGCAGCAGTACGGCGCCGATGACGGCGGCCAGGAACTGCTTGCGGAAGAAGAAGGATCCCGGCAACGACATCTGCAGAGCCGTGATCTGGGAGGCCGAGTAGACCATCACCAGACCGAGCACGGTGATCAGCAGGCTGCCGCCGAGGATCAGGTAGTAGGCCGTCAGCGGCCGGTCCCAGGCCTTGCGCGCGCGCGTGTAGAGCCGTTGTACGGCGTTCTCGGGCGAGGGCCGGGAGACGGCGGGGCGCCGGGACGCCCGCTGCACGGGCGGCCTGCCGGTACGGCTGGTGGGCATCAACGCCTCCGCTACGTCGGTCAGGAGCCGAGTTCGCGAACCGCCTCCGCGAACGCGTCACCGCGCTGGTTGTAGTTGGCGAACATGTCCATCGAGGCGCAGGCCGGAGCCAGCAGCACCGTGTCACCTGCGACGGCGAGGCGTGAGGCCTCCTGGACAGCCGCGAGCATCGCCCCAGTGTCGGTCCGGTCGAGGTCCACCACGGGTACTTCCGGGGCGTGTCGCGCAAGGGCTTCACGGATCAGGGCGCGGTCCTGGCCGATGAGCACGACCCCGCGAAGCCGCTTTGCCGACTTGGCGACCAGCTCGTCGAAGGTCGCGCCCTTGGCGAGCCCGCCCGCGATCCACACGATCGACTCGTAGGACGCCAACGAGGCTTCCGCGGCGTGGGTGTTGGTGGCCTTGGAGTCGTCGACGTACGCGACCGAGTCCACATCGGCCACGTGGGCGATGCGGTGGGCGTCCGGGGTGAAGTCCCGCAGCCCGTCCCGTACGGCCCTGGCAGGCACCCCGAAGGCGCGTGCGAGGGCCGCCGCCGCAAGGGCGTTGGCGATGTTGTGTGGGACGGGCGGGTTGACGTCGGAGACCTCGGCGAGCTCCTGGGCGTTCTTGTGCCGGTCCTCGACGAAGGCGCGGTCGACCAGGATGCCCTCGACGACACCGAGTTGGGACGGCCCGGGGGTGCCGAGGGTGAAGCCGACGGCCCGGCAGCCCTCCTCGACGTCCGCCTCGCGCACCAGGTCCTCGGTGGCCTTGTCGGCGACGTTGTAGACGCAGGCGACCCGATTGCCCTCGTAGATACGGCCCTTGTCGGCGGCGTACGCCTCCATGGAGCCGTGCCAGTCGAGATGGTCGGGGGCGAGGTTGAGCACGGCGGCGGAGTGGGCGCGCAGCGAGGGCGCCCAGTGGAGCTGATAGCTCGACAACTCCACGGCCAGCACGTCGTACTGCTCGTCGCCGAGCACCGCGTCGAGGAGGGAGACGCCGATGTTGCCGACGGCGGCGGTACGCAGGCCCGCGGCCTTCAGGATCGACGCCAGCATCTGGGTGGTGGTCGTCTTGCCGTTGGTGCCGGTGATCGCGAGCCAGGGAGCCGCGTCGGGGCCGCGCAGCCGCCAGGCGAGCTCCACGTCGCCCCAGATCTCCAGACCGGCCGCACGGGCCGCCGTGAAGAGCGGCTTGTCCGGCTTCCAGCCGGGCGCGGTGACGACGAGTTCGGTGCCCTCGGGCAGGGTCGCGCCGTCACCGAGGCGCACGCTGATGCCCAGCGCCTCCAACTCCGCGGCCTGCTCACGCGCGCGTGCGTCGTCGCCGTCGTTGACGACCGTGACGTGCGCCCCGCGCGCGTGCAGCGCCTTGGCCGCCGGGATGCCGGAGACACCGAGCCCGGCGACGGTGACGTGCTTGCCCTGCCAGTCGAGGTGCTCCGAGGAGGTCACTTTTCTGCTGCCCATCCCGCGTAGAAGAGGCCCAGGCCGACGATCACACAGATGCCCTGGATGATCCAGAAACGGACCACGATGAGGACTTCGGACCAGCCCTTGAGTTCGAAGTGGTGCTGGAGCGGCGCCATTCTGAAGACGCGCTTTCCGGTCAGCCGGAACGAACCGACCTGGATGACCACCGACATGGTGATGAGGACGAACAGACCGCCCATGATGGCGACCAGGAGCTCCGTGCGGGAGAGGATCGCCAGACCCGTCAGGACACCGCCGAGCGCGAGCGAGCCGGTGTCGCCCATGAAGACCTTGGCCGGCGAGGTGTTCCACCACAGGAAGCCGAGGCAGGCACCCATCAGCGCGGAGGCGATGACCGCCAGGTCGAGGGGATCTCGGACCTCGTAGCAGGCGTTCGGGTTGGTCAGGGTGCCCGCGTTGGCGCAGGACTCCTGGAACTGCCAGACGCCGATGAACGTGTAGGCGCCGAAGACGAGGACGGAGGCGCCGGTGGCGAGGCCGTCCAGACCGTCGGTGAGGTTCACGCCGTTCGACATCGCGAGGATCATGAACAGTGCCCAGACCACGAACAGGATCGGGCCGATCTTCCAGCCGAAGTCGGTGATGAACGACAGCTTGGTGGAGGCCGGGGTGTTGCCGCGGGCGTCAGGGAACATCAGCGCGAGCACCGCGAAGCTGATGCCGACGATCAGCTGGCCGGCCATCTTCGCCTTGGCCCTGAGGCCCAGTGAACGCCGCTTGACGATCTTGATGTAGTCGTCGAGGAAGCCGACCAGGCCCATGCCGCACATCAGGCCGAGCACCAGCAGACCCGAGTAGGTGGGCGGGTAGCCGGTGATGACCTTGGACAGGAAGTAGGCGGCGACCGTCGCGAAGATGAAGGCGATACCGCCCATCGTCGGCGTACCGCGCTTGCTGGCGTGCTCGCGCGGGCCGTCGTCCCGGATGTACTGGCCGTAACCCTTGCGCGCGAGCAGCTTGATCAGCAGCGGGGTGCCGACCAGGGTCAGAAAGAGGCCGATGACTCCTGCGAACAGGATCTGCTTCATCATCGGGCGGCAACCTCACCCTCGGCGTCGAGCAGCGCCTGGGCGACGCTCTCCAGGCCGACCGACCGGGACGCCTTCACGAGGACGACGTCTCCCGGGCGCAACTCACTGCGCAGCAGGTCGACCGCCGCCTGTGCGTCGGACACGTGCACCGACTCCTCACCCCACGAACCCTCGTTATATGCGCCCAGTTGCAGCCAGGACGCTTCCCTGCCCCCGACCGCGACGAGCTTGCCGACATTGAGCCGGACGGCGAGCCGTCCGACCGCGTCGTGCTCGGCGAGCGCCTCGTCCCCGAGCTCGGCCATCTTGCCGAGCACCGCCCAGGTCCGCCGCCCCTTGCCCATCGCCGCGAGTGCGCGCAAGGCGGCTCGCATGGACTCGGGGTTCGCGTTGTAGGCGTCGTTGACGATGGTCACGCCGTCCGGGCGCTCGGTGACCTCCATACGCCAGCGGGAGAGGGAGCCCGCCTCGGAGAGCGCGGTGGCGATCTCGGTTGCGGACATGCCCAGCTCATGGGCGACGGCGGCCGCGGCGAGCGCGTTCGACACGTGGTGCTCACCGTACAGGCGCATGGTCACTTCGCTTGCACCGGAGGGTGTGTGAAGCCTGAAGGCAGGCTGTCCGGTGTCCGTGAGTCTCACGTTCTCGGCGCGTACGTCCGCTTCGTCGGACTCTCCGAAAAGGATCACCTTCGCCTTCGTACGGGATGCCATGGCCCGTACGAGAGGATCGTCGGCGTTGAGAATCGCGACGCCGTCGTCCTGGGCCGGCGGCAGGGCCTCCACGAGTTCGCCTTTGGCCTGCGCGATCTGCTCGCGGCCGCCGAACTCGCCGATGTGCGCGCTGCCGACGTTGAGGACCAGGCCGATCTTCGGGGGCGTCAGATCCGTGAGGTAGCTGATGTGTCCGATGCCGCGGGCGCCCATCTCCAGGACGAGGAAGCGGGTCTCCTCGGTGGCGGTGAGCGCGGTGAGCGGCAGCCCGATCTCGTTGTTGAGCGAGCCCGGCGTGAACACCGTCGGCGCCTTGCGCTGGAGCACCTGCGCGATCAGGTCCTTGGTGCTGGTCTTGCCGGCGGAGCCGGTGAGGGCGACGAGGGTCGCGCCGAGCCGTCGTACGACATGACGCGCGAGGGCGCCGAGGGCCGTCTGGACGTCCTCGACGACGATCGCGGGAACGCCGACGGGTCGCTGGGCCAGCACGGCCACCGCGCCCGCCCGGACGGCCTGGTCGGCGTAGTCGTGGCCGTCGACGCGCTCCCCCACGAAGGCGGCGAACAGAGCGCCGTCCTTCACCTGCCGGGAGTCGATGACGACGGGCCCGTGCACCTGCGCCGACGGATCCGGTATGTCGTGCGTCTGCCCGCCGACGACTGAGGCGATCTCGGCGAGAGAGAGGGCGATCACAAGTTCATCCCTGGGTCTGCTGGATGGCTTCTCGAAGCACCTGGCGGTCGTCGAAGGGACGGACCACCCCGGCGATGTCCTGGCCCTGCTCGTGGCCCTTCCCGGCGACCAGTACGGTGTCGCCCGGCCGCGCGCGGGCGACGGCTGCGGCGATCGCGGCGGCCCGGTCCTCGAAGACCTGGACCTCGCCGCGCTCGTGTGCTGGTACGGACGCCGCGCCCTCGAGCATGGTTGCGAGGATCGCGAGCGGGTCCTCGGAGCGGGGGTTGTCGGAGGTCAGTACGGCGGTGTCGGCGAGGCGGGCCGCCGCGGCGCCCATGGGCCCGCGCTTGGTCCTGTCGCGGTCGCCGCCGCAGCCGAGCACGATGTGGAGCCTGCCCTCGGTGACCTTGCGGAGCGCCTTGAGCACCGACTCGACGGCGTCGGTCTTGTGGGCGTAGTCCACGACCGCGAGGTAGGGCTGCCCGGCGTCCACGCGCTCCAGACGGCCCGGCACGCCCGGTACGGCGGCGACGCCGTCGGCGGCGGTCTGCGGGTCGAGGCCGGCCGCGGCCAGGGCGACGATCGCGGCGAGGGTGTTCGCCACGTTGAAGGGGCCCGCGAGCGGAGACCTGGCGGCGATCCGCTCGCCCTTGGGGCCGATCACGGTGAAGGTCGAGTCCATGGGGCCGACTTCGACGTCCTCGGCACGCCAGTCGGCGTCGGGGTGGCCCTCGGCGGAGTAGGTGACGACCGGGACCGTGGCTTCCTTCACGAGCCGGCGGCCGTACTCGTCGTCGAGGTTGACGACGCCGAGACGGCTGCGTTTCGGCGTGAAGAGCTGCGCCTTGGCCCGGAAGTAGTCCTCCATGTCGGAGTGGAACTCCATGTGTTCCGGGCTGAGGTTGGTGAAGACGCCGATGTCGAAGACACAGCCGTCGACCCGGCCGAGGACCAGCGCGTGGCTGGAGACCTCCATGGCGACCGCCTCGACACCGCGCTCGCGCATCACCGCGAACAGGGCCTGGAGATCGGTGGCTTCGGGCGTGGTGCGCTCGGACTTGATGCGCTCGTCGCCGATGCGCATCTCGACGGTGCCGATCAGACCGGTGGACCTGACCCCCTTCAGACCGCCCTCGACGAGATAGGCGGTGGTGGTCTTGCCGGAGGTGCCGGTGATCCCGATCTGGAGGAGGTCCCGGCCGGGGTCGCCGTAGATCGTGGTGGCCAGTTCGCCCATGCGCGCGCGTGGGTCCTCGACGACCAGCACCGGGAGCCCGGTCGCGGCGGCGCGCTCGGCGCCGGTCGGGTCGGTCAGCACCGCGACCGCGCCGAGGCCGAGGGCCTGGGTGACGAAGTCGGCGCCGTGCAGACGGGCGCCCGGGAGGGCGGCGTACAAGTCACCGGGGCGGACGGCACGCGAGTCATGGGTGATGCCCGTGACCTGCGCGGCGTTCTCCGGTTGCTCGGCACCCAGCTGATCGGCGAGCTCCGCGAGGGGTGTTGCGGAGACCTGGACCGGCCGGGGCGGTCCCGGATATGTCACGGGTGCGCCCTTCTGGGTGGTTTGGGACTGATCAGCGTGTGGCACGGCGGTGAGCGTACCGGGCGCACCCGCCTGGGAGCGAAGTGAGGGGCGGGGGGCGCCCTGGTTCCCGGAATCGGAAGTGATCGTCGTCACGAGGTGGTTCCTGGTGGCCTTTCCGAGGTGCGGATGAGGTGCTGATGGGTGCGGGCGGGTGCCGGCCGGGTGCCGCCGCCGCGCTGATCAGGGCGTGTAGGTGACGGGCAGCTTCGCCGCCTTCGCTCCCGTGGGCGGGACCTGCAGGGTCTTCAGGGCGAACTCCATGACCTTCTTGTAGACGGGCCCGCAGATCTGGCCGCCGAAATAGCTGCCCTGAGTGGCGTTCTGGATGGCGCAGTAGACGGTGATCCGGGGCTTGTCCGCGGGCGCGAAGCCGGCGAACGACGAGGTGTAGCCCTTGTACTTGCCGGTGGCCGGATCCACGCGGTTGGCCGTGCCCGTCTTGCCCGCGACCCGGTAGCCGGGGATGCGCGCCTTGGTGCCGGTGCCCTCCTGGTCGTCCACGACCGACTCCAGCATCCGGGCCAGTGTCCTGGCCGTCTTGGCGCTGACGACCCTTGTCTCCTTGGGCTTCGCGGCGGGTGTGAAGTGTCCGTCGGGCCCCTTCGTACCGCGCACGAGCGTGGGTTCGACGCGCACACCGCCGTTGGCGATCGTCGAGTAGACGGACGCGGCCTGCATCGCGTTGAGGGAGACGCCCTGGCCGAAAGGAATCGTGTACTGCTGCGAGGTCGACCAGTCGGCGGGCTTGGCCAGGATGCCCGGGGTCTCGCCGGGGTAGTCGAGCCCGCTGTAGCGGCCGAGGCCGAACTTGCGCAGGTAGGAGTAGAGGACCTGGTTGGCCTGGGCCTGGGTCTTGCCGAGCTGGCCGGTCGCCAGGATGGTGCCGATGTTGCTGGACTTGGCGAGCACGCCGTTGAGCGTGAGGTACCAGGTCTCGTGGTCGATGTCGTCCTTGAAGAGCCGGTCACCGCGGTGCAGCCGGTTGGGCACGATCACATGGGTGAACGGGGTGGCGACGCCCTGCTCCAGCACGGCCGCCATCGACATGATCTTGGCGGTGGATCCGGGCTCGTAGGCGTCCTGGAGGGCCGCGTTGCCCATGTTCACCGAGCTCGCCCTGGACAGGTCGTTCGGATCGAAGCCGGGCGAGTTGGCCATGGCGAGGACCTGGCCGGTCCGCGTGTCCTGCACTATCACGTACCCGCGGTCCGCCTTGGACTCCTTCACCTGGTCGGTGATGGCCTGCTGGGCGGCCCACTGGATGTCGCGGTCGATGGTGAGCTCGACGTCGCTGCCGGGCACCGCGGGGGTCTCGGTGGAGCCCACGGTGGGCACCTGGCGGCCGCCGGCCTGGGCGTAGCGGATCTTGCCGTCCTTGCCGGCCAGCAGGGAGTTCAGCTGCTGCTCGACACCGCCGCCGCCCTTGCCGTCGGCGTTGACCCAGCCCAGTATCCCGGCGGCGAGATCGCCGTTCGGGTACACGCGCTTGGTCGTCGGCACGGACAGGACGCCCGCGAGGACGTTGGCCGTGCCCGGGTCGGTCTCGCTCTTGGTGGTGAGCGCTGACTTCAGGTCCTTGATCTGCTTCCAGACCTGCGGGGTCTGCCGGTTGGCGAGCAGGACGTAACGGAGCTTCTTGTCCTTGGGTCGCAGCTTCTTGACGATGGCTTCCTGCTCCTGCCCCAGGATCGGGGCGAGCAGTGCGGCAGCCTGCTCCGGACCGTCGTCGATCTTCAGCTGCTGGCGGGTGAACAGCGTCGGGTCGGCCGTGATGTCGTACGCGTCCTCGCTGGTCGCGAGGGCCACACCGTCGCGGTCGGTGATCCCGCCGCGCTCGGCGGCCAGCGTGTAGCCGACGTACCGGTTCTGCTCGGCCTTGGCGGCGTATGTGCTCGCGTCAACGGCCTGCACCTGGAGCAGGCGTACGACGAAGGCGGCCAGCACCAGGGTCAGCGCGAGGCCGACCAGGCGCAGCCGGGGGCGGGGGCTGCCCAGGCGGATGGTCTTGGGGGCCGCGGTGCGGGGCGCCGACGGGCGGCGGGCCGGGCGGGCGCCGGGCCCCGGGCGCGGTCGGCCCACGGGGCGGGCGGAGCGCTCGGGGCGCGCGGGTCCGGGCACGCGGCGGCGCGGCGGTTGCCTGCCGAATTCGTCGGACACTTCCGTCACCTGCCGGGGGTCGGGGTCGTGGGGAGCGGGACGTCCGAGGGGACGGTCTGGGGAGCCTGTACGACGTCCTCGGGAGCCGGAACGACGGTCTCCGTCGGGGTCGGGCTGACCGTCGGCGTCGGGACGGCCCCGCTGTCGAGCACCTCGGGTGCGAGGACGAGCGGCATGCGGTAGGAGAGCGGTTCGGCGGCGGAGGCGGGGGACGGGACGCCCTTGACGGTGCCGTCCGGGTCGAGGAAGGCCGGGTCACCGCCGGGCACCATGCCGAGCTCACGGGCGCGGCGCACGAGGGCGTCGGGCGCGGAGTAGGCGTCGATGTCCCGTTGCAGGCCCTGTTGCTCGTCGGTGAGGCTCTTGGTGTCCTTCTGGAGGTCGGTGAGCTTGAAGGACCCTTCGCTCAGTGCGGAGTTCAGCACCAGGAGCCCGATGAGGCCGCCGCCGAGGAGGAGGACCACCAGGAGCACGAAGGGGGTGCGGGCCGCCTGTCCGGGGCTCGCCGTGCCGGGGAGGAGACGTGCGAGACGAGCCGCCCTCCCCCTCAGTTCGGGTTTCCTACGCACACACCCTCCAGTGAGTCCGGTTTCCCAACCCACTTGCACGGCTCACGCACTTCACTCGATGGACTCCCTGATTCGCTCGGCGCCCCTGCAACGCGCCGGTGCGGCCCGCCGGTTCTCGGCGATCTCTTCCTCGGTGGGAAGTTCGGCACCGCGCGTGAGCAGCTTGAGCCGGGGCTGGTAGCGCTCGGGGACGACGGGCAGCCCGGGCGGGGCGGTGGTGGCGGCGCCGGCCGCGAAGACCTGCTTGACCAGCCGGTCCTCCAGCGAGTGGTACGACAGCACGACGATCCGGCCGCCCACCGCGAGCGCCTGCACCGCGTCCGGGATCGCCCGCTCCAGAACGGAGAGTTCACCGTTGACCTCGATGCGCAGGGCCTGGAAGGTGCGCTTGGCCGGGTTGCCGCCGGTGCGCTTGGCGGCCTGCGGCAGGGAGTCCCGGATCAGCTCGACGAGGCGCGCGCTGTTCGTGAACGGCTCCTTCTCGCGCTCGCGAACGATCGCGGACACGATCCGCTTGGCCTGCTTCTCCTCGCCGTACGCCCTGAGGATCCGGACGAGTTCGCCGGGCGGGTAGGTGTTGAGGACCTCGGCGGCGCTCATGCCGGTCGTCTGGTCCATGCGCATGTCGAGCGGGGCGTCCTGGGCGTAGGCGAAGCCCCGGTCGGCCTCGTCGAGCTGCATGGAGGAGACACCGAGGTCGAAGAGGACGCCCTGCACGCGCGCGATGCCGAGCCGGTCGAGGACGTCGGGGAGTTCGTCGTAGACCGCGTGGACGAGGGTGGCGCGCTCGCCGTAGGGCGCGAGCCGCTCGCCGGACAGCCGCAGGGCCTCCTTGTCACGGTCGAGGGCGACGAGCCGGGCCTCGGGGAACCGCTGGAGCAGGGCCTCGCTGTGGCCGCCGAGACCGAGCGTGCAGTCGACGACCACCGACCCGGGCCGCTCGAGCGCGGGGGCCAACAGGTCCAGGCACCGCTGGAGCATCACCGGGACGTGTCGACTCTGGCTCAAGGGGCCCTCTCAGATCCGGCGCGGGCCGTACGCACCGCCGGGTCCCCGCCCGCTCACGAAGGGGAGGCCTGCCGGCGCCGGAAGCGTCAGCCGACCGGGAGCGGGAGGAGGCCGAGCCGTACGTACGCGCCGCGCACGTGGGGAGACCGTCCGTGCGCGAGCCGGGGCCTCCGGGGAATGTCAGCAGGAAAGCCTCGCCTCCCGCTTCGCGTCACTTTAGTCCACGGTGTCTCGCGGTCAATCAACCGGCCTGCGCGTCGCGCACCGGGGCGGACTTGACGCTCCGAAAGGACGGAAAACACCCGTTCGGGTGCACCCGATACTGATGTGGGGTACCTCACACAGAAGACGTGATGACGCTCTTTTTCCCTTCTCACGGCAGGACCGCGACGGCGGTGACCAGTACCGTCATGGTTATGACGACTTCCGCATCCGTTCCCACCGAAGGCGCCATATCCTCCGGCGGCCGTGTGACCGACCGCCTGGTCAACGCCAACGAGCGATACGCCGCCGCGTTCACCGACCCCGGGATGGACGCCCGCCCGGTCCTGCACGTCGCCGTCGTGGCGTGCATGGACGCCCGCCTCGACCTGCACGCCGCGCTCGGCCTGGAGCTCGGCGACTGCCACACCATCCGCAACGCGGGCGGTGTGGTCACCGACGACGTGATCCGCTCGCTCACCATCAGCCAGCACAAGCTCGGCACCCGCAGCATCGTGCTCATCCACCACACGGGCTGCGGCCTGGAGGCGATCACCGAGGACTTCCGCACCGAGCTGGAGATGGAGGTCGGCCAGCGTCCCGCGTGGGCCGTGGAGGCCTTTCGTGACGTCGACCAGGACGTCCGGCAGTCCATGCAGCGGGTGCGCACCTCGCCGTTCCTGCTGCACACCGACGACGTACGCGGGTTCGTGTTCGACGTGAAGACGGGCCTGCTGCGCGAGATCGACCCCGCGTAACGGCCCGTCGCGGCTGTCGTTTCGCTGTTGATTTCGGCCCTCAGGGAGCCCAAAACACCGCAGACCCGACATAGTGCAGCCAGTTGTCCACAGTCGAGTGACACGAAACGGTAACGGCAGCAAGAATGCGGGTGTGGCGTCGCGCGGAACTTTTCCCGCGTGGTGTCCGTGATTCGGGGTGGGCCGGTTACGCATCACAGAGCGTCGGCCCGGAAAGTTTCGGGCCGAGGAGGGCCGGGTGACCACCTATGACGATCGATCGAGCCTCACTGATCTGACCGCCGTCGTCGAGCGGGTACGCAGTTCGGTGGAGGGCGTGATCGAGGGGAAGCCCGAGGTCGTACGGCTTTCGCTGACCGTGCTGCTCGCCGAGGGACATCTTCTGATCGAGGATGTCCCCGGCGTCGGCAAGACCATGCTGGCCAAGGCGCTGGCGCGGTCCATCGACTGCTCGGTGCGCCGTATCCAGTTCACGCCCGACCTGCTGCCCTCGGACATCACGGGCGTGTCCATCTGGGACCAGCAGCGCCGGGACTTCGAGTTCAAACCGGGCGCGATCTTCGCCCAGATCGTGATCGGCGACGAGATCAACCGCGCCTCGCCGAAGACCCAGTCCGCGCTCCTGGAGTCGATGGAGGAGCGCCAGGTCACCATCGACGGACAGACCTACGAGCTGCCCAGCCCCTTCATGGTGGTCGCCACCCAGAACCCGGTCGAGATGGAGGGCACCTACCCGCTGCCCGAGGCCCAGCGCGACCGCTTCATGGCCCGGGTCTCGGTCGGCTACCCCAGCGTGGAGGCCGAGCTGCAGATGCTCGACATCCACGGCGGAGCGAGCCCCCTGGAGGACCTCCAGCCGGTGGCACACGCGCACGACATCGTGAAGCTCATCGAGGCCGTCCGCGGCGTCCACGTCGCCGAACCGGTCCGGCGGTACGCCGTCGACCTGGTCTCCGCCACGCGCACCCACCCCGACCTCAGACTCGGCGCCTCCCCGCGCGCGACGCTGCACCTGCTGCGCGCGGCCAAGGCCTCCGCCGCCCTCAGCGGCCGCGAGTTCGCGCTGCCGGACGACGTCCAGGCGCTCGCCGTGGCCGTCCTCGCCCACCGTCTGCTGCCCACCGCCCAGGCCCAGCTGAACCGCCGCACCGCGGAACAGGTCGTGCAGGAGATCCTCCAGCGCACCCCGGTCCCCGCCGCACCCCAGCAGGGCGGTCTCGGGATCGGCCGCACCACGCCCGCGTATCCGCAGCAGCCGCCGCGGAGCCTGTGATGTCCACCGGGGTGCCCTCGGCCGGCGGCCCCGACGCCGACCGGGGCGACAAGGGCGGGGTCCGCACGGCGCTGGCCGGCCTGACCACCCGGGGCCGCTCCTTCTTCGCCGCCGGTATCGCGGCGGCGATCTGCGCCTACGTCCTCGGCCAGAGCGACCTGCTGCGGGTCGGCCTGCTCCTCGCCGTACTGCCCCTGGTGTGCGCCGGCGTGCTCTACCGCACCCGCTACCGGGTCGCGGGCAGCCGCAGGCTCTCCCCCGCGCGCGTGCCCGCCGGCAGCGAGGCCCGTGTCCATCTGCGGATGGACAACGTCTCGCGCCTGCCCACCGGCCTGCTGATGCTCCAGGACCGGGTTCCCTACGTCCTCGGCCCGCGCCCCCGCTTCGTGCTCGACCGCGTCGAACCGGGCGGCCGCCGCGAGGTCTCCTACCGGGTCCGCTCCGACCTGCGCGGCCGCTATCCGCTGGGCCCGCTCCAACTGCGCCTGACCGACCCGTTCGGCATGTGCGAGCTGACCCGCTCCTTCTCGACGTACGACACCCTGACCGTGATCCCGCGCGTGGAGGCGCTGCCGCCGGTGCGGCTGAACGGCGAGGCCAAGGGGTACGGCGAGGGACGGCAGCGCTCGCTCGCCCTGGCCGGCGAGGACGACGTGATCCCGCGCGGCTACCGCTACGGCGACGACCTGCGCCGGGTGCACTGGCGCTCCACCGCCCGCTACGGCGAGCTGATGGTCCGCCGCGAGGAGCAGCCCCAGCGCGCCCGCTGCACGGTTCTCCTGGACACCCGGGGCCTCGCCTTCGCGGGCGCGGGGCCGGACTCGGCCTTCGAGTGGGCCGTCTCGGGCGCCGCCTCCGTCCTGGTCCACATGCTCGAACGAGGCTTTTCCGTACGGCTGTTGACGGACACCGGCAACTCCGTGCCCGGCGAGGGCGCCGACGGTTTCGCGGGCGCCAGCCAGGGGACGGCGGACGCGGCCGGGCTGATGATGGACACGCTCGCGGTGATCGACCACTCCGACGACACCGGCCTGTCGCGCGCGTACGACGTGCTGCGCCGCGGGAACGAAGGACTGCTGGTGGCCTTCTTCGGTGACCTCGACGAGGAGCAGGCCACCGTGGTCGCCAAGATGCGGCAGCGCAGCGGGGGCGCGCTCGCGTTCGTGCTCGACAGCGAGAGCTGGGTGCGGGAACCGACCGATGTGCCCGGCCCGTTGGAGGAGCGCGAGGAGCGGCTGCGGATGCTGCGCGAGGCGGGCTGGACGGCACTGGGTGTGCCGCGGGGCGCCTCGCTGGAGGAGCTGTGGCGGCTCGCGGACCGCGAGCGCACGGGCGTCGGTGCGGCCGGCGCCGGGGAGGCATCGTGATGAGCGGGCGGGGACGACTGGCGCTCTGCGCGTGGGCGGCCACGCTGATGGCCGCGTGCGCCCTGCTGCCGCTGGTCGAGCCGGTCACCTGGATCGTGCAGGCCGCCTTCCTGCTCGGGGTGCAGACGATCGTGGGCGCGGCGACCAGGCGGATCCCGCTGGCCCGTCCGCTGACGGTGGCGGCCCAGGCGCTCGTCACGCTGGTCATGCTGACCCTGATCTTCGCCCGCGACCAGGCCTTTTTGGGGCTGATCCCCGGCCCGGGCGCCATCCTGCACTTCGGGGACCTGCTCCAGCAGGGCGGCGACGACATCGCGCGGTACGCGATCCCGGCGCCCCTGGCGTCCGACGGCATCAAGCTGATGGTCTTCGGCGGTGTCCTGATCGTCGGGCTGGTGGTGGACACCCTCGCGGTGACGTTCCGCAGCGCGGCCCCGGCGGGCCTGCCGCTGCTCGCGCTGTACTCCGTCGCCGCGGGACTGTCCGAAGGACACGGCGACTGGTTCTGGTTCCTGGTCGCGGCGATCGGCTACCTGCTGCTGCTCCTGGCCGAGGGGCGCGAGCGGCTCTCGCAGTGGGGCCGTGTCTTCGGCGGGGCACCACGCTCCCCGGGCGCCGACTCCGGACCGGTGGCACCGGTGCGCACCGGTCGGCGGATCGGCGTGGCGAGCCTCGGCATCGCCCTCGTGGTGTCGGCCACCCTGCCCTCGATGAACGGCGGCCTCCTGGACGCCACCGGGGCGGGCGTGGGCGCCGGAAACGGCAGCGGTGGCACGATCTCCGCGGTGAACCCGCTGCTCTCGCTGCGCGACAGCCTGAACGTGGACGAGGACCGCCAGGTCCTGTCCGTGCGGACCCAGAGCAACGACACCTCCGACCTGTACCTGCGGATCGTGTCCCTGGACGACTTCGACGGCAGGACGTGGAAACCGTCCAAGCGGTCCATCGGTGCCGTACCGAAGGACTTCCCCACCCCGATCGGTCTCGGCCCCGACGTCAAGCGCTCGCAGATCGAGACGACCATCTCGGCGGCGAACTGGTACGAGCAGAGCTACCTGCCCATGCCCTACCCGCCCAGTGGCGTCCAGGTCCGCGGCAACTGGCGCTACGAGCCCGAAGGCATGGCGCTCGTCGGCGACCACGGGCAGAACACGCGCGGGCTGACGTACGACGTGAAGAGCCTGGACGTACAGCCGACGGCCGAGCAGCTCGCCGCGGCGCCGGCCGCGCCCCCGGTCATCGAGCGCGAGTACACCGACCTGCCCGACTCGCTGCCGGCGGTGGTGGCCAGGACCGCCCGCGAGGTCACCTCGGGCGCGAAGAACCCCTACGAGCAGGCGGTCGACCTCCAGGACTACTTCGCGGTGAACGGGGGCTTCGAGTACGACACCCAGGTGGAGGTCGGCGACGGGCCCAACGCGATCGCCAACTTCCTGCGGGACAAGCAGGGCTTCTGCGTCCACTTCTCGTTCGCCATGGCGGCGATGGCCCGCTCCCTGGGCATTCCGGCCCGGGTCGCGGTGGGCTTCGCGCCCGGTACCCCGCAGGCGGACGGCTCGGTGTCGGTGGGGCTCAAGGACGCCCACGCCTGGCCCGAGCTGTACTTCGAGGGGGTGGGCTGGACCCGCTTCGAGCCCACTCCGACCCGGGGCACGGTGCCCTCGTACACCATCCCGGACGCCACCGGCAACGTGGACCCCGGCGTGGCACGGCCCTCCGCTGGGTCGTCCACGGCGCCGTCGGCCTCGCCCTCGGCGAGCGAGAGCTGCTCGCCGCAGCTGCGGAAGCTGGAGGCGTGCGACAGCGCGTCCCCGGCGGCCGTGGCGTCCCAGAGCGGTGGCGGCCCCTGGTGGGCCGTACAGGGCCCGTGGTGGTACCTGAAGCTGCTGCTCTGGGTGTTCGTCGGGCTGGCCGTGCTCGTGATCCCCTTGGCGCCGATGCTGTGGCGGCTGCGCACCCGTCGGGCACGTCTGGGCGGCCACGGGCGCAGTGACGCGGACGCCGCCGCGCACACCCTGGCGGCCTGGCAGGAGCTGACCGACACGGCGTGGGACTTCGGGATCCCGCCGGACGACTCGCAGACCCCACGCAAGGCGGCGGCCCGGATCGTACGGCTCGGGCATCTCGATCCGACGGCCGCGGCCTCGGTGCACCGGGCGGCGGATGCCGTGGAGCAGGTGCTCTACGCCCCGCGACCCCGCCCGACGGCAGGCCTCGCGCAGGACGTCCACCGGGTGATCGGCGGACTGCGGGACTCGGTCGGCCGGGGCACGCAGGCACGTGCGCTGATCGCCCCGCGTTCCACCGCACGGGTGGCGTGGGCGGTCTCGGAATGGTGGGCCGGGGTCAGGACACGCGCGGCGGCGGCCCGGCCGACCCTGCGCAAACCGTCCGGTCAGCAAGGCTGAGAACGCCGCCCGGCCGGTGGCGGAGACGACGGTGGCCCGGGCCTCTCGAAGGCCCGGGCCACCGTGCTGCAGGGGTGCAGTGCCCTGTGGAGGGCCGGTGCTGTCCTGAGGACATGCGTGAGGGGGTGAGCACCGGCTGGGTGCTCACCCCCTCAGAACGTCTGTGAGAGCCGCTCGCGGCCGGCTACTGGCCGCCCTGCTCGTCGCGGCGCTTCTGCCAGCGCTGTTCGATCCGGTCCATCATCGAGCGCTTCTGCCGTCCCTGGCGACGGGCGTGCGGGGCACCCGCGGCGGGCTGCTCGCCCGGCTTGGGGGCCTTGCGCCAGCCGGTCACGGCGAGCACCGCGCACCCCAGCATGACGAGGAAGCCCACCACACTGAGCCACACCTGCTTGGCGACCATTCCGGCCATGAGGAGCGCGATACCCACGAGGAAGCCGGCGACTGCCTGGTAGACCCGCCGCCGGGTGTACGTACGCAGCCCGCTTCCCTCGAGCGCCGACGCGAACTTGGGATCTTCGGCGTACAGCGCTCGCTCCATCTGCTCGAGCATGCGCTGCTCGTGCTCCGAGAGCGGCACGGAGTCCTCCTCATCGTGCAGTCGCCGGGGCGACTCGGGGGGTCCCTTCAGGATAGGCAGGGAATCGCCCCCGTGAAACCCGCCCCTCTGCGCCAATTGGCCAACCGGATTCCGCCATGAACGCTCCGGCTGCTGAATCTTGTCATTCCCCAGCGGCCGTCCCGTCATGCCGGGCGGTCTCCCTCGATCATACGGCGCTGAACGCCCGATCGGGGGGCCTGTGGCGTACTCCATGTGCCATCAAGTACCTGATCAGCACTCCGGCACAGGGGGCGCCTCAGGCCTCGGTGGCCTCCCGCGTCTCACCGAGCACATGGAGCTGCGTGGCCACGGAGTGGAAGGCGGGGAGCTCGGCCGCCGCCTCCTCCAGCTTCAGCAGGGCTTCCAGGGCGCCGGGCTCGGTGTCCACGAGCACGCCGGGGACGAGGTCGGCGAAGACCCGTACGCCGTGCACGGCGCCCACGGTCAGGCCCGCGCCCTCGACGAGCGCGGTGAGCTGCTCTGCGGTGAAGCGGCGCGGCACGGGGTCGCCGTCGCCCCAGCGGCCGTTCGGGTCGTCGAGCGCCTGCCGAGCCTCCTTGAAGTGGCCGGCGAGGGCCCGCGCGAGCACGGCGCCGCCGAGACCGGCGGCGAGCAGGCTGAGGACGCCCTCGGGGCGCAGGGCTGCCACCACGTTGCGCACGCCCTCGGCCGGGTCGTCCACGTACTCCAGGACGCCGTGGCACAGCACCACGTCGTAGCCGCCGCGCTCGGCCACGTCGAAGAGGCCGTGGGCATCGCCCTGGACTCCCCGCACCCGGTCGGCGACACCGGCCTCGGCGGCGCGGCGCTCCAGTGCGAACAGCGCGTTGGGGCTGGGGTCGACGACGGTGACCTGGTGGCCGAGGCGGGCCACGGGCACCGCGAAGTTTCCGCTGCCGCCTCCGGTGTCGAGGACGTCCAGCGCCTGGCGTCCCGTGGCCTTGGCCCGGCGGTCGAGGGCGTCCTGGAGGACCTCCCAGACCACGGCGGTACGGAGGGCGGCGCGGGGTCGCAGCGGGTCCGACACGACAGTTGACTCCTCGGCGCGGCACCGCCTGTTGCACGGCGGAGCGATCGGGGCGCCTCCCCGGGCGGCGGCGCGGACGGGGAAGCTTTCAGGCGCCTCCCACCCTATTGCCTCCGGCCTGTTGCCTCGGACGCCACGGCCGGTCACCG
Source organism: Streptomyces sp. NPDC005402 (assembly GCF_040606575.1). Classification (NCBI taxonomy): domain Bacteria; kingdom Bacillati; phylum Actinomycetota; class Actinomycetes; order Kitasatosporales; family Streptomycetaceae; genus Streptomyces; species Streptomyces sp. NPDC005402. The sequence goes on along the minus strand of NZ_JBEXFB010000004.1, from coordinate 372,069 downwards.
CGGTGCGGTGGCCGCGGGCGGGTCACATGCGGCGAAGCCGCCGCGTGGGCCGGGGCGCCGGCGCACCTTCACCCTTCCTGGGCCGCCCTCCGCGGACGTCCCCATGCAGCCCGTCGGACCGGTCCCCCGACCCCTCTGCGCCGGCCCGTCATCGCCCGAACCGCCTCGGCCGTCGAACCACCCCGACCGTCGATCCACCTCGCACGTCGATCCACCTCGCACGTCGAACCACCCCGCACGTCGAACCGCTCAGCCCGCGTCCGGAAAGTCGCGGCCGCGGTCGGTGCCGCCGTCGCCACCCTCCGGCTGGTCCGCGTCCTGGCGTGGCTGCGGCAGGACCGGCTGCAGCACCAGCATCCGCTCGACGAGGCGCAGGAACATCGCCACGTCGCGTATGAGGTCGTCCGCGTCCCGGCGGCTGGCCGCGCCCTGGATGCCCGCCTCGGCCCGGGCGCGACGCCGGGCCCCGGAGGCGAACAGCGCGCTCCACTCGGTGAGCTCGGGCGCTATCTCGGGGAGCACTTCCCAGGCGCTCCGGATCTTGGCGCGGCGTCGGGGCGTGGGCTCCGGCCGCCCCCGCGCGGCGAGCACGGCGGCCGCGGTGCGCAGGGCGGCGAGATGGGCCGTGGCATAGCGCTCGTTCGGCGTCTCCAGTGCCGAGGCCTCGTCGAGGCCGGCGCGGGCCTGGGCGAGCAGGTCGAGGGCGGCGGGCGGGGCCGTCGCCCGGCGCAGCACGGGGTGTACGTCGCTCGCCGGGCCGGTCAGTGAGGGGGCAGGGCCGGTGGCGCGGCGCCGACGGGCGGCGGCTGCGTGGTAGCTGGCCATGACGAACCTCCTGTCGTCTGGTTGACGGCATCTCCCGCTACGGAGTGCCGTATGTGCCCATCGTGAGGTATGCCACTGACAATCCGTTCTGACCTGGGCTTTTGCTTCGATCGGAGGTTCGGGTAGTTTTTTGCACTGACCAGTCAGTTCAAAAAGTTCCGGATTCAAGAAGATCAGGGGGTGGCCGTGGACGGAGTCGCTGTCACGGCCGAGGATTTCGGCCTGAAGGGGCCTCGCGGCTGGGCGTTCCGCGGGATCGACCTCGTCGCGGAGCCCGGCGCGTTGGTCGCCGTGGAGGGGCCCTCCGGGTCCGGTCGTACGAGTCTGCTGCTCGCGCTCACCGGGCGGATGAAGGCCACCGAGGGGACGGCGACGGTGGGCGGGGCGCGGCTGCCGAAGCAGCTCGCGGCGGTACGCAGGTTCAGCGCGCCGACGAACGTAGCCGGGGTCACCGACCTCGACCCGGCCCTGACCGTCGGCGAGCATCTGCGCGAACGGGCGCTGCTGCAGCGCCGGTTCGGCGACTCGGTGCGCGCCCTGCTGCGGCCGCGCGAGGAGCGTACGACCGAGGCGAAGCTGCGGATCGACACCGCGCTGGCGGCCGCCGGGCTCGACCGGGAGGCGCTGCCCAAGGGCGCGCGGACCGCCGTACGCGATCTGGAACGTCTGGAAGCCCTGCGGCTGTCGATCGCCCTGGCACTGATCGGCCGTCCGCGGCTGCTCGCCGTCGACGACCTGGACCTGAAGCTGTCGGACGCCGAACGCGCCGAGGCCTGGGCGCTGCTCGGGTCCCTCGCCGCGGCCGGGACGACGGTCGTGGCGGTGTGCAGCGAGGCCCCGGTGAAAGCCGTGACGGTGTCCACACGGCCCGAGACCCGGAAGGAGGACGAAACCGATGCGCTCACCGAGACTGGCCGCGCTTGAGCTGCGCCGCTTCGGCAGGGGGAAGCTGCCGCGCGCCGCGCTGGTGGCCCTGCTGGTGCTGCCGCTGCTGTACGGCGCCCTGTACCTGTGGTCCTTCTGGGACCCGTACGGCCGCCTAGACCGCATCCCCGTCGCCCTGGTGAACGACGACAAGGGCGCCACCGCCGACGGCAAGAAGCTGACCGCGGGCGACGACCTCACCGAGGGGCTGCGCGAGAGCGACACCTTCGACTGGCACGAGGTCGGCGCCGCCGAGGCGCGCGAAGGCGTCGAGAACGGCACCTATTACCTGTCGCTCACCATGCCGGCCGACCTCAGCCGGCGGATCGCCTCCAGCGCGGGCGACTCCCCCGAGACCGGGGCGCTCCAGGTCCGTACGAACGACTCCAACAACTACATCGTCGGGCAGATCTCGCGGACGGTCTTCGCCGAGGTGCGTCAGGCCGCGTCCACCAAGGCGTCGCGGTCCTTCCTGGACCGGATCTTCATCTCCTTCTCCGACATCCACGGCGCCACGGTGAAGGCCGCGAACGGGGCCGACGACCTGGAAGGCGGCATCGGCAAGGCGGAGAAGGGATCCGAGGACCTCGCCGCGGGCCTGAACGAGGCGAAGGCGGGCAGCGGGAAGCTTTCCGACGGACTGGCGAAGCTCGACACGGGCTCGGGTGACCTCGCGGACGGCGCGCGACAGGTCGCCGACGGTACCCAGAGCCTCGCCGACAAGGTCAACGGGGTGCGGGACAAGGTGGGCCCCTTCCTGGAGGGCAACGAGAAGAGCATCGGCGACACCGCCCGGCTCGTCGCCGACTCGGCCGGGGCCGTCCGCCACAACCTCGCCACCCTGGTGAGGACCGCCCCGGCGGCCGCACAGGGAGCACACAAGGCCGCCGACACCCTGAACGCCGTCTACAAGGCCCGCTGTACGGACCCGTTGCTGCCGGATGCGGCCTGCGCCGACCTGAAGAAGGCCCAGCAGGCGGCCGCCGACGTGGCGAAGGTCTCCGACGACGTCAACGTGCTCGTCGCCGACCAGGACGGCGACCTGAAGAAACTCGACGGCCAACTCGCCACCCTCCAGCAGCAGGCCCGGACCCTCGCCGACCGGGCGCCCCGCCTCTCCGAGGACCTCGACGACGCCGTGGCGAAGATCAACAAGCTGAACCAGGGCGCCGGCAAGGTCGCGGCCGGTGCCAGGACGCTCCACTCCGGCCTCGGCACCGCGCGGACCGGCGCACAGGACCTGGACGAGGGCGTCGGCCGGCTCAAGACCGGGGCCGACACCCTGAGCGGCGGCATGTACAAGCTCGCCGACGGCTCCGGGAAGCTCTCCGACGGACTGCACGACGGTGCCTCGCAGATCCCCGACTACGACAAGAAGGACCGCGACCGGCGCACCGACGTGATGGCCGACCCGGTCCAGCTGGTCTCCAAGGACCTGCACAAGGCGCCGAACTACGGCACCGGGTTCGCCCCGTACTTCATCCCGCTGTCCCTGTGGGTGGGCGCGATGGTGGCGTACATGCTGATCACGCCGATGAACCGGCGTGCTCTCGCCGCCGGTGCCGCGGCCTGGCGGATCGCGCTGGCCGGGTGGCTGCCCGTGGTGGCGATCGGGGTGCTGCAGGTCGTGGCGCTGATGTCGGTACTCCATTGGGCGATCGGTCTGCAGATGGCGCGGGCGGCCGGAACCGTGGGCTTCCTGTTCCTGGTGACGGCCTGCTTCGCGGCGATCGTCCAATGGCTGAACGCACGCTTCGGGGCAGCGGGCCGGATCCTCGTCCTCGCCCTCCTGATGCTCCAGCTGACGTCCGCGGGCGGCACCTACCCCGTCCAGACCAGCCCGGGCTTCTTCAACGCGATCCACCCCTTCCTGCCGATGAGCTACGTCGTCGAGGCCCTCAGGAGGCTCATCACGGGCGGTGGGCTCACTCCGGTGTGGCACGCGTGCGTGGTGCTCCTCGCCTTCACCGCCGGCGCCCTCGCACTGACCGCCGTCTCGGCCCGCCGCCGACAGGTGTGGACGCTGGACCGGCTGCACCCGGAGCTGACCCTGTGAGCCCTTCCGCGACCTCAGGGATCCCCTCACCTGTGAGAATCAGGACCATGGACAGCAGCAGCGCCACGGCGGGCGTCAGCACACGCCGCGAGGCCACCCGGCAGAAGCTCTACGAGGCGGCCGTCACGCTCATAGCCGAGCAGGGCTTCTCCGCCACCACGGTCGACGAGATCGCGGAGCGGGCCGGAGTCGCGAAGGGCACGGTCTACTACAACTTCGCGAGCAAGTCCGTCCTCTTCGAGGAACTGCTGCGGCACGGCGTGGGCCTGCTCACCGCCTCTCTGCGGGAGGCGGCGGAAGCGACGGCACGCGCGGGTGGCGGCAAAGTGGACGCCCTGGACGCGATGATCCGCGCGGGCCTCGTCTTCATCGACCGCTATCCGGCCTTCACCCAGCTCTACGTGGCCGAGCTGTGGCGCACCAACAGGGCCTGGCAGTCCACGCTCATGGTGGTCCGTCAGCAGGCCGTGGCGGTCGTGGAGGGGGTGCTGCGCGAGGGTGTGGAGAACGGCGAGTTCAGCGACGAGATCGACGTACCGCTGACCGCCTCCGCCCTGGTCGGCATGGTCCTGGTGGCCGCCCTGGACTGGCAGTCCTTCCAGCCCGAGCGCTCCCTGGACGACGTGCACGCGGCACTGTCGCGGCTGTTGCAGGGGCGGGTGAGCGGGGGCCGGGGATGACGCGGGGCCTACACGGGCGGACTGACATGTGAAAGCGCCGGTTCGTTGTGGCCGCGTCCCCCGCGGGCCACCTCGAACCGGCGCCTCCTCCCCCGTTCCCCCGTGCGTTCCCCCGTTCCCCCCGTTGGGTCCCCGTTCGGTCGTTCCCCCGCTTTCCGGGTTCCCCCGTGCCTCGCTCCCGCCGACCTCGGCCGGCGGAAGGAGCGGGTCCGGGGCGGCTCCGTTCCGGCGCCCCGTGTCGCCGGTGCCGGAGCCGTTCCCCTTCGCCGTGGCTCCACTCTCTCCTTCACGCAGGTCGGAGCCCATCCGCGCGCGTACTCATCTCAGCCCCTGAGTACGGATACTCAGTCCTGCGCACTCACCCCCAGGACGACCCGTGGCCGACTGGTTACGATCGCGTCCGTGTCCGTACTCCCCTTGGTGTTCACCAGCGGCTGGGCCAGCGGCGTCAACGCGTACGCGGTGGTGCTGCTGCTCGGCGTGTTCGGCGCGACGGGGCTGAGCGACGACGTCCCCGATACTCTGCAGCGCCCCGAGGTCCTGATCGTGGCCGGCGTGCTGTTCCTGTGCGAGGCCGTGGCCGACAAGATCCCGTACGTCGACTCGGCGTGGGACTCCGTGCACACCGTGGTCCGGCCGGTCGCCGGCGCCTGGGTCGGGGCGTTGCTCGCGGGGCAGAGCGGTTCGCTCAACGACGTGGTCGCGGGCCTGGTGGGCGGTTCGACGGCGCTGGCGAGCCATACCGTCAAGGCGGGCACCCGCATGGCGGTGAACACCTCCCCCGAGCCCTTCAGCAACATAGTCCTGAGTCTGGCGGAGGATCTCGGAGTCGCCGGAATCGTCACGTTCGCGATGTTCCACCCGGAGGCGGCGGCGACCATCGCGGGCGTCCTGCTGCTCGCCGGTCTCCTGATGCTCTACTTCCTGATCTCCCGCATCCGCAGATTCCGCCGCCGCAGGGCCCAACGCCGGGAGGAGAAACGCCTCGCGGCCCGGACCGGAGGCCCACCGGGCTGACGCCCTGCGCGACACGGAACCGGCCGAAGCAACACAGGTGCCCGGTGGACCCGCCGACCGCCTGCGAGCTCCGTCAGCCTGCGCCCCACGACAGGCCGACCCGCCCACCGACACGGACGTGAGCGGCGCCGAGGCCGACGGCCCGCACCGCGGAGGGGCGGCCCCTTCGATCGGGTGCACCACGCGAAGAACGGTCCCGCCCGCGGCCCGAGATGACTGCCGGACCAGTCGCCCCTGGCGCACGCTGCGACCGCCGCCCGGCCGGTCTCCCCAACAGCGGCCCCGGGCCGGATTGTCAGTGGCGGCCGATAAAGTCGCAGGCATGGCACGGATTGCGGTGATCGGCGCTGGGATGGGCGCGATGGCGGCCGCTGCCCGGCTGGCCGTCGCGGGCCACCGGGTGGCGGTGTACGAGCGCACGGAGACGTACGGCGGAGCGGTGCGCCTCTTCGAGCGGGACGGGTTCGGGTTCGACACCGGGCCGGGGCTGCTGACCCTCCCCGCGGTCTACCGCGATCTGTTCATCAAGACCGGCAAGGAGCCACTGGAGTCGGTCGTCGAGCTGGTCCAGGTCGACCCCTCGTCACGGCACGTCTTCACGGACGGCACCGAGCTGTCCCTGCCGAACGCCTCGCGCGCGGGAGTGGTCGCCGCACTGGACGAGGCCCTCGGAGAGGGCGCGGGCGCACGCTGGGGCGACTTCCTCATCCGGGCCCGCGAGGCCTGGGACCGCACCCGCAGGCCGCTCCTGGAAGAGCCCCTGTGGCCCAACTGGCCGGTACTGATGAACGAGCCCTATCCGGCGGTGCCGCACAAGCGGCTGCTGCGCACCCGACGGGCCTGCACCCTGGCCGAGATCGGCGCCTGGGAGCTGCGCGACCCGCGCCTCGCGGCCCTGCTGGACGGTCACGCGCTCGCGTACGGCGTCGACCCCGGCACCGCTCCGGCGAGCGCCGCGATCCTGCCGTACATGGAGCACGCCTTCGGGACCTGGTATGTCCGGGGCGGCGTGCGGGAGTTGGCGCGGGCGGTGTACGAACGGTGCGTCCAGCGCAGGGTCGAGTTCCACTTCGGCGCCGAGGTGACGGGCGTCCTGGAGAAGGACGGGCGCGCGGCGGGGGTGGAGTTCGCCGACGGGACGGTCGCGGAGGCGGACACCGTCGTCGGCACCGGACCCTGGCGGCTGCGCGGGCTCATGCCGGGTCGTGAGCTCTACGGCGCGAAGGACGTTCCTCCCGACGCCGAGGAGCTGCACCCGGGCCGGGTCGTGGTGTGCCTGGCCCTGCGCGGGGCGCGGCAGCCGGACGCCGCGCATCGCACGGTGGTGTACGGCACCGCCCCCGGGGACGAGTTGGCCCTGTTCTGGCACGGAAAGACGCCGGACCCCACGGTCCGGATCGACCGGCCGGACGACCCCGCCCTGCGCCCCGACGCCGACCACGAGTCCGTGGTGCTGACGGCGACCGTGCCCTGCGGCCTCGGCCACGACTGGGCCACTGCGGGGGTAGCCGACGCCTTCGCGGACAAGATGGTCGCCGCCGCCGAGCGTGCGATGCCGGGACTGCGTGAGCGGATGCTGTGGCGCGAGGTGCGGACACCCGTGCACACCGAGCGGGAGACGGGGGCCGAGGGCGGTGCCGTTCCCCCGCCGTCGCTGGCGGGCGGCGAAGGCACCCTGCACCCGTCCAACAGCACGGCGATACCGGGCCTGTTCACGGCCGGCGGCTGGTCGCACCCCGGCGGCGGCCTCGCCCACGCGGGCATGTCGGGCGCGCTGGTGGCCGGACTGGTCGTGGAGGGACCGGAGTTCCGCGGCTCTCAGTGACGGAGCCGCCCCGCGTCAGAAGCGGTACTGCTCGTCGTACCCCTGGCCCTGGTTCTGCTGCCCCTGGCCGTTGTTGTCCTGGTAGTACTGCTGCTCCTGCGGGAGTTCGCCGCCGTAGGACTCGTCGGTGCGCTGCTGCGGCACCCACACCCCGCCGGCCGGGGTCTCGCCGCCGTACGTCCCGCCGTACTGGTCGTAGCCCTGCTGGACGAACTGCTGCTGACCGCCGTAGGAGGTGTCGTACGACCCCGCCCCATAGGTCTGGGTGCCGATGTACGGGTCGGAGTAGGCGGCGTACTGCTGCTGCCCGGCCGGGTCGTAGCCGTACTGCTGCTGGTCGTAGCCGGTGTAGCCGTCGTAGCCGTAGGTCTGGTCGGCGGCGGCCGTCGCGTACTGGTCCTGGGGCTGGTCCGTGGACGCGTAGGACTGGTCACCGACGTAGGAGGGGCCGTTGTACACGCCGTAGGAGCCGGTGTCGTCGGGCATCGGCAGGGGCTCGTAGACCGCGGTCGTCTCGGCGGCCGCGGGGGCGGCGGAGCGCGCGGGCGTGAAGACGTCGTCGCGGTCGTAGTCGTCGTGGCCGGCGGTGTCCGGCCGGGCCTGGTCGTACTCGTCGCCGTAGGCCGCGTCACCCGTCTCCAGGTCGGAGACCTCCAGGTCGGGTTCCTCGCGGCCGCGCTCCCGGCGGCTCTTCTTGCCGCCGGTCAGACCGCCCAGCGCGGCCGGCGGGTTGACGGCCCAGCCCTGCTCGAAGCCGCGACGGAACGACAGGGTGACGTAGGTCTGGCCGACCGCGAAGGCGATCGCGCCCAGGCCGATGACGATCACCGACGGGATCAGCACGCCGAGGACGACGCCGAGGAAGCCGACGAAGGCGAGCAGCCGCCAGCGCAGTCGCGCCTTGTACTGCAGCAGTACCTCGCCGAGCAGCCACAGCGCGACGAATCCGAACGCGATGTAGAGGACCGTCCAGCCCATGTACGCCCCTCTCCCAGTGACCGCTACGCAGTGTGTCGTATATACGTGCGGCCGGTCTAGGCCTGCGGTGGATGGTGCAGGCCCAGGTTTTCGTAGATTTCCAGCGTCGCCGTGGAGTTGTTGAGCGTGATGAAGTGCAGTCCGGGCACTCCCTCGGACAGCAGCCGTGCGCAGAACTCCGTTGCGAACTCGATTCCGATCGAGCGTACAGCGGTCGGATCGTCCTTTGCTGTGAGGATCCGCTCTTTCAGGACGGAGGGGATGCTCGCGTTGCTGAGTTGCGGGAGCCGCTCCAGCATCCGCACGCTGGTCACGGGCATGACCTCGGGAATCACGGGGGTCTGGCAGCCCGCCGCGTGGACTCGGTCACGCAGCCGCAGATAGGACTCCGGCTGGAAGAACATCTGGGTGATGGCGTAGTCGGCGCCGGCCCGGCACTTGTCGACGAAGCGCGCGACGTCGCTGTCCCAGTCGGCGGAGCGCGGGTGCATCTCCGGGAAGGCGGCGACACCGACACAGAAGTCGCCCGACTCCTTGATGAGCCGGACGAGTTCGGCGGCGTAGGTCAGGCCCTGCGGGTGGGGCAGCCAGTCGCCCATGGGGTCGCCGGGCGGGTCGCCGCGCACGGCCAGGATGTTGCGGATGCCGGCGTCCGCGTACTGCCCGATGATGTTGCGCAGTTCCGCGATGGAGTGGTTGACCGCGGTGAGGTGGGCGACCGGGGTCAGGGTGGTGTCCGCGACGATCTGCTGGGTCTCCTTGACGGTGCCCGCGCGGGTGGAGCCGCCGGCGCCGTACGTGACGGACACGAAGTCCGGGGCGACCGCCTCGACCCTCCTGAGCGCGCTCCACAGGTTCCGCTCACCCTTGGGGGTCTTCGGCGCCGAGAACTCGAAGGAGTACGTCGTCTTTCCCGCGGCGAGCATGTCGCGCACGGTGCGTGCGCGGTCAGTCCTGGTGGATGCGGTTCCTAGGGCCATACCGGCAGGTTAGCCAGGGGGCGGCGGTGACCCAACCAGATCACGGAAATTTGCCCGTTTTGTCGACTTGTTGTCCACCCCTCGGACACCGGGCCGATCATGCGACCGGTCACCACGAGCCCGTCACTGCGTGTCACGCAACCGCTTGGCGAACTCCGCGGCGGCGGCGCCCGGATCGTCCGCCTCGGTGATCGCCCGGACGACCACGACCCGGCGGGCGCCGGCCTCCAGGACCTCGTCGAGGTTGCCGAGGTCGATGCCGCCGATGGCGAACCACGGGCGCTCGGTGCCGAGAGCGGCGGTGTGCCGGACCAGGTCGAGGCCGGGGGCGTGCCGGCCGGGCTTGGTGGGGGTCGGCCAGCAGGGTCCGGTGCAGAAGTAGTCCACGCCCTCCTGCGCGGCGGCCGCGGCGGCCTCCGCCTCGGAGTGGGTGGAGCGGCCTATGAGGATGCCGTCGCCGAGGATCGCGCGGGCGGCGGGAACGGGCAGGTCGCCCTGGCCCAGGTGCAGTACGTCGGCACCGGCCGCGTGGGCGACGTCGGCCCGGTCGTTGACCGCGAGCAGCCTGCCGTGCCGCGCGCAGGCGTCGGCGAAGACCTGGAGATGCTCCAGTTCCTCGGTCGCCTCCATGCCCTTGTCCCGCAGCTGCACGATGTCGACACCGCCGGCCAGGACCGCGTCCAGGAATTCGGCGAGGTCGCCCTGGCGCCTGCGGGCGTCCGTGCACAGGTAGACGCGAGCATCGGCGAGCTGGGTGCGGGCGGTGTCGGGCATGCGTGTGTCTCCCCCGGGTTCGGTGGCGTACGGGCCGCACGGGACCGTGGCCGTGGCCTCGGCGGTCACGGCCCGTACGCCGATGCTGTTCGGTTCAGACGGCAAGCGCCTGGGCCCGGCGCTTCACCTCCGTGCCGCGATTCTCGCTCAGGGCCTGCGCGGGGGTGCCGGGCAGGCTCTCATCGGGGGTGAAGAGCCACTCCAGCATCTCTTCGTCGGAGAAGCCGTCGTCCCTCAGGAGCGTCAAGGTCCCGGTCAGGCCCTTGACGACCTTCTGCTCGGCCCCGTCGATGAAGGCGGCGGGGACGTGCAGCGCGCGGTTCTCACCACGGCGTACGGCGATGAGCTGGCCCTCCTTGACCAGCTGCCGCACACGCGTCACCTCGACGTCGAGCATCTCTGCGATGTCGGGGAGGGTGAGCCAGGCGGGGACGAGAGCATCGATCTTTGCGTCAATCTCGGTCACGGGATTAAGCGTGCCATCCCGCACTGACAGTCGGAAGCCGGGGCACCCCCGGCGAGTGGCAGAAGGGTGCTCCGCCGGGCCCCGAGGCATAGCGCCGACGCCCTGCCGTTTGCGGCGGGAAGAGGCGGCAGAACCGGTCGCACGACGCCTGCGGGCCGCCTCCCGCGGGCGACGGGGGTGCGCCAACGAGTGCCGACGGGCCGCGCGCCCACAACACCCTCCCGCCGCGAAAAGAAGAAACGGCAGAACCGGCCACCCGAAACCCGCCCGGCCGCCTCCCGCAGGCGACAGAGGGTGCACCGACCGTGCCGGCGGGCCGTGCCCACACCCTCCCGCCGGGACAAAAGGAAACGGCACAACCCGCCACCCGAACCCCGCCGAGACGTTTCCGACCGGCGACAGCGCGATGTGCCCACCCCCTCCCGCCGCGGTGGGAGAAAGCGCAGGACCGGCCCGCCGCCCCCGCCAGGGCCTCCGTCGGCACCGGCTCGTGGTCGTCGGGTTCCACCGGGCACCGCCGTCGGGCGCAACCGGCGCGCCGTCGAGCGCCTCACCGTCGGCGCCGCCACCGACCGCCAACCTCGCCGTCGGGGCGGAGAGCAGGACGCGCGCGGGTCGCGGAAGGCCACCCGCGCGAGGGCAGTCACCCGGGGACGACGGCCGGGCCGTTTACGCCGTCGCCGCCTTCAACGGCCTCGCCGGGTCCACCAGCAGCTCCGGGTCCATCTCCGTGCCCGCCTCGATGAGGCGTCGTCCCTGGGCCAGGTCCCGGGGTCGGCCCACCGCGAGGAGGGCCACCAGGCGGTTCTCGCGCAGCCAGCACACCGTCCAGGCGGGACCGGACGGCTCGCCGCGCCACAGGGTCGTGTCGGCGGACGCGTGGTGCCCGGCGTACTGGACGAAGCGGCCGAACTGCTCGGACCAGAAGTACGGGACCGGGTCGTAGACCGTGGGCGTCTCGCCCACGATGTCGGCGGCCACCGTGCGGGGGCCCTGGAGGGCGTTGTCCCAGTGGTGGACCAGCAGGCGCTCGCCGTACCTCCCCGAGGGGAAGGAGGCGCAGTCGCCGACCGCGTAGACGTCCGGCACGGAGGTGCGCAGCCGGTCGTCGGCGACGACCTCGTGGTGGGCGCCGAGCTCGATGCCCGAACCGGCGAGCCAGGCCGTGGCGGGTCGGGCGCCGATACCGACCACGACCGCGCCCGCGGGCACCCGGGAGCCGTCGTCCAGGACGACCGCGCCGGGCTCGACCCGCTCCACGCGCGCGTGTGTGCGCAGCACGGCACCCGCGTCGGCGTACCAGGAGGTCATCGGCGCGGCCACCTCGGCGGGTAGCGCGCCCGCGAGGGGCCGCTCGGCGGCTTCCACGACCGTCACCGCGCAGCCCGCCTCGCGCGCGGCGGTGGCGAACTCGGCGCCGATCCAGCCGGCGCCGACGACCACGATGTCGTGCTGCCGGGCGAGCACGGGGCGCAGCCGCTCGGCGTCGTCCAGGGTGCGCAGCAGATGCACCCCGGGCACGCCCTCCGTGGCGGGCAGCCGGATCGGCTCGGCGCCGGTGGCGACGACCAGGACGTCGTACGGGAAGGGTCCGGCCTCGGTGTCCAGTTCGTGCGCTTCGGGGCGCACGCCCAACACCTCGCGGCCCAGCAGCAGTTCGATGCCGAGGGCCTCGAAGTCCACGTCGAAGGCGGAGCCCTCGGCCTTGCCCAGCAGCACGGCCTTGGAGAGCGGCGGACGGTCGTACGGCTGATGGGGCTCCGCGCCGATGATCGTGACGGTTCCGGAGAAGCCCTGTTCGCGCAGGGCGACCGCCGTCTGTACCCCGGCCATGCCCGCGCCGACCACGACCACCCGCCGCTGGGCCCGCGCCTGCGTCTGCTCGCTCATTTGATCACCATAGTCAACTGACAATCAGTCAGTCAGGAGCCGTGCGCCGTGACCTGCTGCACAACCTCGCCGACCTGTTCCACCACACTCGTTCCGCTGCCCGGCTGCGACTCCCACTGCCACGTCTCCTCCAGCCGCACCCGGCCGTCGGCAAGCTCCACGACGGTCGAGACGCAGTGCCCGGAGGATGTCGTTCCGTCGTGCTTGAGCTGGACGTACCGGAAGTCGAGACGGTCCCCCGCGCGCGTGCCGACCAGATGTCCGCGTACCACGTCACCGCCCGCGTACTCGGCCCAGATCTGCCCGTCGTTCTCGTGGTAGCTGAACCGGGTCCGCGTGCCCACCTGACCTGGGGCCTGATCGGCCACCGGGGCGAGGACGAGGCCGTCGAGCGAGCGGGGCATGGCGGAAGGCTCCCTTACAGAGGCGCGCGGGCACGGGCTAGGGTGGCCAACGTAGAGCACTCGCGGGAGCCCGGACGCACCGGGCTGAGAGGGAGGCTGGGCGGCCTCCGACCGTACGAACCTGATCCGGGTCATGCCGGCGAAGGGAGGGGCTGGACGCCCATGTCCTCACGTACGTCAGACGTCCTCGTCGTCGGGGGCGGCATCATCGGCCTGGTCACGGCCTGGCGGGCCGCGCAACGCGGTCTCACCACGGCGGTCGTGGACCCCGAACCCGGCGGCGGGGCCGCCCAGGTGGCCGCCGGGATGCTGGCCGCGGTCACCGAACTGCACTACGGCGAGCAGACCCTGCTGGGCCTGAACCTCGCCTCCGCCCACCGCTATCCCGAGTTCGCGGCCGAGCTCACCGAGCTGACCGGCCTGGACCTGGGCTACCGCCGGTGCGGCACGCTCGCCGTCGCGCTGGACGCCGACGACCGCGCCCACCTTCGCGAACTGCACGCCCTCCAGCGGCAGTCGGGGCTGGAGTCGGAGTGGTTGTCCGGCCGGGAGTGCCGTCGGCTGGAGCCGATGCTCGCGCCGGGGGTGCGGGGCGGGCTGCGGGTGGACGGCGACCACCAGATCGATCCGCGCCGCCTCACGCGCGCGTTGCTGGCCGCGTGCGAGCGGGCGGGCGTGGAGTTCCACCGCACCTGGGCCCGACGTCTTCGCGTCGTACGGGACCGGGCCGTCGGCCTCACCACCACGGACGGCGAGGAACTGGGCGCGGCCCAGGTGGTGCTCGCCGCCGGAAGCCTCAGCGGCCGCCTGGAAGGCGTCCCGCAGGCCCTCCTGCCTCCCGTACGGCCCGTGAAGGGCCAGGTACTGCGCCTGACCGTGCCGCCGCGCCTCGCGCCCTTCCTGAGCCGTACCGTGCGGGCCGTGGTGCGCGGCAGCCAGGTCTACCTGGTGCCGCGCGAGAGCGGCGAGCTGGTGATCGGCGCGACCAGCGAGGAGCTGGGCTGGGACACCACGGTGACCGCGGGCGGGGTGTACGAACTGCTGCGGGACGCGCACGAACTGGTCCCCGGCATCACCGAGCTGCCGCTGACGGAGACCCGCGCGGGCCTGCGCCCGGGCTCCCCGGACAACGCCCCACTGCTCGGCCCGACGGACCTGCCCGGCCTCCTGCTGGCCACCGGTCACTACCGCAACGGCGTGCTGCTGACGCCGGTCACCGGGGACGCGCTGGCGCACGCGCTGACGACCGGTGAACTGCCCGACGTGGCCCGCCCGTTCACCCCCAGGCGGTTCCTGGAGTCCGTGGAGCAGCCGGCATGAACATCTCCGTCAACGGGGAGCCGCGCCAGTTCGCTCCCGGCACGGCTCTCGACACCGTCGTGCGGGCGCTGACACCGGCGCCCTCCGGGGTGGCCGCCGCGCTCAACGAGACCGTCGTCCCGCGCGCGCAGTGGCCCTCGACATCGCTCTCCGAGGGAGACCGCGTGGAAGTCCTCACCGCCGTCCAAGGAGGCTGACCCATGGCCGACGATCCCTTTGTCATCGCCGGTACGTCCTTCTCGTCGCGGCTGATCATGGGCACGGGCGGGGCGCCCAGCCTGGAGGTGCTGGAGCGGGCCCTGGTCGCCTCCGGCACGGAACTGACGACGGTCGCCATGCGCCGCGTGAACCCGTCGGTGCACGGCTCGGTGCTGTCCGTGCTGGAGAGGCTCGGCATCCGGGTGCTCCCGAACACGGCGGGCTGTTTCACCGCCGGGGAGGCCGTCCTGACGGCCCGCCTCGCGCGCGAGGCACTCGGCACCGACCTGGTCAAGCTGGAGGTCATCGCCGACGAGCGCACCTTGCTGCCGGACCCCATAGAGCTGCTGGACGCGGCCGAGACCCTCGTGGACGACGGCTTCACGGTGCTGCCGTACACGAACGACGACCCGGTGCTGGCCCGCAGGCTGGAGGACGTGGGCTGCGCGGCGATCATGCCGCTGGGCTCGCCGATCGGCTCGGGTCTCGGCATCCGCAACCCGCACAACTTCCAGCTGATCGTCGAGCACGCGCGCGTGCCGGTGATCCTGGACGCCGGAGCGGGCACGGCGTCGGACGCGGCGCTGGCGATGGAGCTGGGGTGTGCGGGTGTGATGCTCGCCTCGGCGGTGACGCGGGCGCAGGAGCCGGAGCTGATGGCGCACGCGATGAGACACGCGGTGGAGGCGGGGCGGCTGGCCCACCGGGCCGGTCGCATTCCTCGACGGCACTTCGCCGAGGCGTCGTCTCCGGTGGAGGGCAGGGCCGTGCTGGACCCGGAGCGGCCTGCTTTCCAGTGACCCGATGGGGACGCCGGGGCGGGAGGTGACCCAAGGGTCACGCCCGTCCCGGAGCGGCGACTCCGTGCGATCTGCGTCACAGCTGCGCTGCAGTCACGCCTCGATACCGGCCGAACCGGATGGACTGTCAGCGGCGGCTCGTACACTCGCCTGCGTGGATACGACCCTTCAGGACCCGCTGGTCGGGCAGGTGCTCGACGGCCGCTATCGCGTGGACGCGCGGATCGCGGTCGGCGGGATGGCCACGGTCTACCGGGGACTGGACACCCGTCTGGACCGTGTGCTCGCGCTCAAGGTGATGCACCCCGCGCTCGCAGCGGACGGGGTCTTCGTCGACCGGTTCATCCGGGAGGCCAAGTCCGTCGCCCGGCTCGCCCACCCCAACGTCGTGCAGGTCTTCGACCAGGGCACCGACGGGTCGTACGTCTATCTCGCCATGGAGTACGTCGCCGGCTGCACCCTGCGCGACGTGCTGCGCGAGCGCGGGGCCCTGCAGCCGCGCGCCGCCCTGGACATCCTGGAGCCCGTGCTGGCCGCGCTCGGCGCCGCGCACCGCGCCGGTTTCGTGCACCGGGACATGAAGCCGGAGAACGTCCTGATAGGGGACGACGGCCGGGTCAAGGTCGCCGACTTCGGTCTCGTGCGGTCCGTGAACACCGTGACCAGCACCTCCGGAGCCGTCCTCGGCACCGTGTCCTATCTCTCACCCGAACAGATCGAGCAGCCGGGCGCCGCCGACGCCCGCGTCGACGTGTACGCGTGCGGTGTCGTCCTGTACGAGATGCTGACCGGCAACCAGCCGCACGAAGGCGACTCCCCCGCCATAGTCCTCTACAAGCACCTCCACGAGGACGTCCCGCCCCCCTCGGCCGTGGTCCCGGGCCTGGCGTACGAGCTGGACGAGCTGGTCGCGTCGGCCACCGCCCGCACCCCGGACCTGCGGCCGTACGACGCCGTGGCACTGCTCGCGCAGACCCGGGAGGCCCGCGACCGGCTGAGCGCCGACCAGCTGGACGCGGTGCCGCCGCAGGCACTCGCCACGGATTACGCGGGCGCCGAGAACCGTACGAGCGTGATCCCGCGCTCGCTGACCGTGCCCCGCCTGCTGCCGGTCAACGAGGACGAGCCCGAGGGGTACCACCGCACCAGCGTCCTGGAGAGCCCTCCGCCCCCGCCGGCCCGTCGCGGCCGCTCCTCCGGCGGTTCCCGGCGCGGCCCGCTCCTGATCGTCGCCGCGGTCCTGCTGGCCCTGGGACTCGGGGCGGGCGTCTGGTACATCAACTCCGGTCAGTTCACCCGGGTTCCGTCCCTGCTGTCGAAGACCGAGGCCCAGGCCCGGGACCGGCTGGACGGGGCCGGGTTGGAGACCGGGAAGGTCACCTACGCCTACAGCGACACCGTCAAGCGCGGCACCGTCATCAGCACGGACCCGGGGGTGGGCGCCCGGATCCGGGACCACGACTCCGTGTCGATCACCGTCTCCAAGGGCCCGCAGACGGTGAAGGTGCCCGACGTGGACGGCTGGGCGCTGAGCAAGGCGAGAGCCCGGCTGAAGACGGAGGGACTGGAGCCGGGCATGGTCACCCAGGAGTTCAGCGAGGACGTCCCGAAGGGTTTCGTGATCAGCACCGATCCCGAGGGCGGCACCACGCTGCACGCCGGCTCGGCGGTCGCGTTCACCGTCAGCAAGGGCGCCCCGGTCGACGTCCCGGACGTCACCGGCGAGGACCTGGCCGACGCCAAGGCCGATCTGGCGGAGGCCGGCCTGAAGGTCAAGGTCGCCACCGCCCGGGTCAACTCCGAGTACGACGCCGGCCAGGTCGCCCGGCAGACCCCGGCCGCCGACAGCCAGGCGGCCGAGGACGACACCGTCACGCTGACGATCTCCAAGGGCCCGGTGATGGTCGAGGTCCCGGACGTCACGGGCGACAGCGTGGACGACGCCAAGTCCGAACTGGAGGATGCGGGCTTCCAGGTCGACGAGGACCGGGGTCTGCTCGGCCTGTTCGGCGACACGGTGAAGAAGCAGTCGGTGGAGGGCGGGGACACGGCTCCCAAGGGTTCGACGATCACGATCACGATCCGCTGAGAGACGCGCGACGGGGTGCCGGGTGAGGTCGTCAGGCGACCGCGGGTCCGTCGTGGCTGGCCGCGCAGTTCCCCGCGCCCCTGGGGAGTTGCCGTCCCCGGGCCAACGCACCGCACGCGCTGCACAGGCCCCCACCGAAGCCGCAGCTGCGCCGCAGGCATTCAGGGGCGCGGGGAACCGCGCAAACGCCCGCCCCCACCTACCCGCACCCGGCGACGCCCCAGCGCCGCAGGCAATGGCACCCTTGACCGGTGACAACTCAGCGCAACCCCGTCGGCGGTCACGTCCCCGTGGCCGGCGGCCTGCACTCGGTGGGCCTGTCGTACGCCCAGGACCTCGACGCCGAGACCGTGCAGGTCTTCGTCGCCAACCCACGCGGCTGGGCCACCCCCGTCGGGAACCCCCGCCAGGACGAGGCGTTCCGCGAGGCCTGCACGGAACGGGCGATCCCGGCGTACGTCCACGCCCCCTACCTGATCAACTTCGGCTCGCACACCGAGGCCACCGTGGAGAGGTCGGTCGACTCGCTGCGGCACTCACTGCGGCGCGGACGGGAGATCGGCGCACTGGGCGTGGTCGTGCACACCGGCAGTGCGACCGGCGGCCGCGACCGTTCCGTGGCCCTGAAGCAGGTCCGCGAGCACCTGCTCCCGCTGCTCGACGAGCTCACCCACGACGACGACCCGTACCTGCTCCTGGAGTCGACGGCCGGCCAGGGCGCCTCGCTCTGCTCACGGACCTGGGACTTCGGCCCGTACTTCGAGGCCCTGGACGCCCACCCGAAGCTGGGCGTCTGCCTGGACACCTGCCACATCTTCGCCGCGGGCCACGACCTGACCGGCCCGAGCGGCATGCACCAGACGCTCGACCTCCTGGTGGACACGGTCGGCGAGGGCCGCCTGAAGCTGATCCACGCCAACGACTCCAAGGACGTCGTCGGCGCCCACAAGGACCGCCACGAGAACATCGGCTCCGGCCATATCGGCGAGGACCCCTTCCGCGCCCTGATGACCCATCCCGCCACGGAGGGCGTCCCCCTGATCATCGAGACACCCGGCGGCAAGGAGGGCCATGCGGCGGACGTGGAGCGGCTGAAGAAACTCCGCATCTGCTGAGGAGTACCCCGTTGAGGAATACCCCTAGGGGGTATACGGTTCCTGTCACTCGCAGGAACCGTCATCCGACCATGGGGGCATTCATGGAACACGAGGCGCACACGCACCAGCACGGCACACCCACGCACCAGCACGAGGCACCGGCCACCGCCACCTGGGCCGTCGCCGTCCAGGCCACCCTCCACTGCCTCACCGGCTGCGCCATCGGCGAGGTGCTCGGCATGGTCATCGGTACCGCGCTGGGCTGGGGCAATCTGCCGACCACCGTGCTGGCGATCGTCCTGGCCTTCTTCTTCGGCTACTCGCTCACCCTGCGCGGGGTCCTGAAGGCCGGCATGGGCTTCCGGGCCGCACTGCGGGTGGCACTGGCCGCCGACACCCTGTCCATCGCCGTGATGGAGCTGATCGACAACGGCGTGATCGCGCTGTGGCCGGACGCCATGGACGCGGAACTCGCCGATCTGCTGTTCTGGGCGTCGCTGGCGATCTCGCTGGCCATCGCGTTCGTCGTCACCGTGCCGGTGAACAAGTGGATGATCGGCCGCGGCAAGGGGCACGCCGTGGTCCACCAGCACCACGGCCACTGAGCGTCACAGCTCGGGGCCGTCCTCCGGCCCCTCCTGGTACGAGTACCGCTGTTCCTTCCAGGGATCGCCGACGTTGTGGTAGCCGCGCTCCTCCCAGAACCCGCGCCGGTCGGCGGTCATGTACTCCACGCCACGGACCCATTTGGGCCCCTTCCAGGCGTACAGATGGGGGACGACCAGCCGGAGCGGAAACCCGTGCTCCGCCGTGAGCAGCTCGCCGTCCTTGTGGGTGGCGAAGATCGAGCGCTCGGACGCGAAGTCCGCGAGCCGGAGGTTGGAGCTGAAGCCGTACTCGGCCCAGACCATCACATGGGTGACCGTCGGCGCGGGCGGGGCGATCTCCAGGATGGTGCGGGCGGGAATGCCGCCCCACTCGGCGCCGAGCATGCTGAACTTCGTCACACAGTGCAGGTCGCCCACGACGGTGGCGTACGGCAGAGCCGTGAACTCCTCGTGGTTCCAGCAGTGCTTCTCGCCGTCCGCGGTGGCGCCGAAGACCCGGAACTCCCAGCGCTCGGGCCGGAACTTGGGGACCGGGCCGTAATGCGTGACGGGCCAGCCGCGCTGCAGTCGCTGCCCCGGCGGAAGCTCGGAGTGCGCCGCTTCTCCACTCTCCCGCTCCACCGGCTGACCCATGCCTTCCATCCTGACAGACCCGAGGGGATGCGCCTGACCAACCCCCGGCCCACCCATCGCAAACCGGACTAAGCATGCCCTAACTTACTAAGTGAAGACTTACTGGACGATCTTCCTCACCGGTGCGAGGATGCGGCGCAGCCTGGCCAGTTCCCCACGGTTGGAAGGAGCCTCTGCGATGCAGGGCGACCCCGAGGTCATCGAATTCCTCAACGAGCAGCTCACCGGCGAGCTCACCGCGATCAACCAGTACTTCCTGCACGCGAAGATGCAGGAGAACTTCGGCTGGACGAAGCTCGCGAAGTACACGCGGCACGAGTCGTTCGACGAGATGAAGCACGCCGAGGTGCTCACCGACCGCATCCTCTTCCTGGAGGGGCTGCCGAACTACCAGCGGCTGTTCCACGTGCGGGTGGGTCAGACCGTCAAGGAGATGTTCGAGGCCGACCGGCAGGTCGAGGTGGAGGCCATCGACCGCCTCAAGCGCGGTGTCGAGGTGATGCGCGCCAAGGGTGACATCACGTCGGCGAACATCTTCGAGTCGATCCTCGCGGACGAGGAGCACCACATCGACTATCTCGACACGCAGCTGGAACTTCTGGAGAAGCTCGGCGAGGCGCTCTACCTCGCGCAGCTGATCGAGCAGCCGGAGAGCTAGGCGGCTTCCTCGAGCTCCGGGGCGCCGGGAAACTCCGCGACGACCGGTCGGTCCTGGTCGGCCGGATCCCGGCGCGAGCAGGCACCCCGGCCGAGGATCGCCTGGATACGACGTACGCACGAGCCGCAGTCCGTGCCCGCCTTGCAGGCGGAGGCGATCTGGCGGGGTGTACAGGCTCCGCCGTCCGCGTGCTGCTGGACCTGTGCCTCGGTCACGCCGAAGCAGCTGCAGACGAACACGGATCACCTCCCGCCGAGATCAATAAGGCTAACCTAACCTTACCCGGCGCTCAGAGACCACAAAAGTGGAGTGGGGCGCGGATCGTATGTGATCCGCGCCCCACTTCGATGAAACCCATGGCTACTGGTCGCGGTACATCTCCGCCACCAGGAACGCCAGGTCGAGCGACTGGCTGCGGTTGAGCCGCGGGTCGCAGGCCGTCTCGTAGCGCTGGTGCAGATCGTCGACGAAGATCTCGTCGCCGCCGCCCACGCACTCGGTGACATCGTCACCGGTGAGCTCGACGTGGATGCCGCCCGGGTGCGTGCCCAGGCCCTTGTGGACCTCGAAGAAGCCCTTGACCTCGTCGAGCACGTCGTCGAAGCGGCGGGTCTTGTGACCGGAGGCCGCCTCGTAGGTGTTGCCGTGCATCGGGTCGGTGATCCAGGCGACGGTCGCGCCGGAGGCGGAGACCTTCTCCACCAGCTCGGGCAGCTTGTCGCGGACCTTGTCGGCGCCCATGCGCACGATGAAGGTCAGCCGGCCGGGCTCGCGGTCGGGGTCCAGACGCTCGATGTACTGCAGCGCCTCCTCGGCCGTGGTCGTCGGACCGAGCTTGATGCCGATCGGGTTGCGGATCTGCGAGGCGAACTCGATGTGCGCGCCGTCCAGCTGCCGGGTGCGCTCACCGATCCACACCATGTGCGCGGAGACGTCGTACAGCTGCCCCGAGCGCGAGTCCACGCGGGTGAGCGCCGACTCGTAGTCCAGCAGCAGCGCCTCGTGCGAGGAGTAGAACTCGACGGTCTTGAACTCCTCCGGGTCGGTCCCGCAGGCCCGCATGAAGTTCAGCGCCTGGTCGATCTCCCGGGCCAGCTGCTCGTAGCGCTGGCCGGAGGGGGACGACTTCACGAAGTCCTGGTTCCAGGCGTGCACCTGGCGCAGGTCGGCGTAGCCGCCGGTGGTGAAGGCGCGCACCAGGTTGAGCGTGGAGGCGGACGCGTTGTACATCCGCTTCAGGCGCTCGGGGTCCGGGATGCGGGCCTTCTCGTTGAACTCGAAGCCGTTGACGGAGTCGCCCCGGTACGTCGGCAGCGTCACGCCGTCACGGGTCTCGGTGCCCTTGGAGCGCGGCTTGGAGTACTGGCCGGCGATCCGGCCGACCTTCACGACCGGCACCGAGGCCGCGTACGTCAGCACGGCACCCATCTGGAGCAGGGTCTTGAGCTTGTTGCGGATGTGGTCCGCGGACACGGCGTCGAAGGCCTCGGCGCAGTCGCCGCCCTGGAGGAGGAACGCCTCTCCCTTGGCGACGGCCGCCATCCGGGCGCGCAGCTGGTCGCACTCGCCCGCGAAGACGAGCGGCGGATACGACTCGAGGTCCGCGATCACTGCGCGCAGAGCCTCGGTGTCGGGGTACTCGGGCTGCTGCGCCGCGGGCAGGTCTCGCCAGGTGTTGCCAGCGCTGGCGCTGGTCTTAGCGTTCACGGTCACGCCCTCCACATTACGGGGTCGTGTCGAGTCGTTTTCGCACGGCTCGACAGGTGAGACACGGCCCCGCTCAGGTGCGCATGGGGTAAGGTGCGGCGCATGTTCGCGCTTTCGACCCAGAACTGGTGGTGGACCGCTCATCCGGCGGCCCACTGACTGCGCGTACGCAAGACTTCGCGAAGGCCGCCCGAGGGGCGGCCTTCGGCGTGTCCGGGGCCGTTCCTCACCGACATCGAGTCATCGACAGCTGAGGAATTATGGACCTGACCCAGCTCCTGCACGACGACCGCCCTTTCGCCCTGCTGCGCCGCCGCACCCCGGGCCACGACGAGAACACGATCGAACTGCTCGTCGGCCCGGTCGGCACCTGCGACCGACTCGCCGACCTCCCCGACGAGGGCCTCGCGCTCGTCCCCTTCCGCCAGATCCGTGAGCGCGGTTTCGACGTACGGGACGACGGCACGCCGCTCACGGTGCTGACGCCCGAGGAGACCCACGCGCTGTCCCTGCGGGAGGCACTCGATCAACTGCCCGCTCATGACGTCCGGGTCGACAACGGCGGCTTCGACGTCCCCGACGAGGAGTACGCCGGGATCGTCGGGCGTGTCCTGCACGAGGAGATCGGGCGCGGTGAGGGCGCCAACTTCGTGATCCGGCGGACGTACGAGGGAGAGATCCCGGGATTCTCCCGCGCGGACGCCCTCGCGCTGTTCCGGCGGCTCCTGGTGGGCGAGCGGGGCGCGTACTGGACCTTCGTGGTCCACACCGGCGAGCGCACCCTGGTGGGCGCGAGCCCCGAGGTGCATGTGCGGATGTCCGGCGGGACCGTCGTCATGAACCCGATCAGCGGGACCTACCGCTACCCCGCCGAGGGCCCCACCCCCGAGCACCTGCTCGACTTCCTGGCCGACGGCAAGGAGATCGAGGAGCTGTCGATGGTCGTCGACGAGGAGCTCAAGATGATGTGCACCGTCGGTGACATGGGCGGGGTCGTCATCGGGCCCCGGCTCAAGGAGATGGCGCACCTCGCGCACACCGAGTACGAACTGCGCGGCAAGTCCTCGCTGGACGTGCGGGAGGTCCTCAAGGAGACGATGTTCGCGGCGACCGTCACCGGCTCTCCGGTGCAGAACGCCTGCCGGGTCATCGAGCGGCACGAGGTCGGGGGCCGCGGCTACTACGCGGGCGCGTTGGCGCTGCTCGGCCGGGACTCCGGCGGGGCGCAGACCCTGGACTCCCCCATCCTCATCCGCACGGCGGACATCTCCACCGAGGGACACCTGAGGGTCCCGGTCGGTGCGACCCTCGTGCGCGGCTCGGACCCGGCGAGCGAGGTCGCGGAGACCCACGCGAAGGCGGCGGGGGTGCTGGCGGCTCTCGGCGTACGACCGTCCCGGCCGCGTGCGGAGCACGCGCGCGTGAGTCTCGCCGACGACCCACGCGTGCGTGCCGCGCTCGACGGGCGCCGCACGAACCTCGCCCCCTTCTGGCTGCGGATGCAGGAGCGGGCCGAGCAACTCACCGGACACGCCCTGGTGGTCGACGGCGAGGACACCTTCACGGCGATGCTCGCGCACGTGCTGCGGTCGAGCGGCCTGGAGGTGACCGTACGGCGTTATGACGAGCCCGGTCTCCAGGACGCGGTGCTCGCGCACGAGGGGCTCGTCGTGCTCGGCCCCGGTCCCGGCGACCCGTCCGACCTGCACGATCCCAAGATGCGGTTCCTGCGGGAGCTGACCGCGCTGGTGATTCGGGAGCACCGGCACGGCGTGCTCGGCGTCTGCCTCGGGCAGGAGCTGATCGCGGCCGAGCTGGGCCTTGAGATCGTACGGAAGGAAGTGCCCTACCAGGGGGCGCAGACGACGGTCGACCTGTTCGGGCGGCCGGAGACGGTCGGCTTCTACAACAGCTTCGTGGCGCGCTGCGACGACGACGCCGCCCGGGAGCTGGCCGCGCACGGCGTCGAGGTGAGCCGGAGCGGCACGCACGAGGTGCATGCCTTGCGCGGGCCGGGCTTCGCCGGGGTGCAGTTCCACCCGGAGTCGGTCCTGACGCTGAACGGCGCCGCCGTCGTGCGGGAGCTGGTGGCTCAGCTGCGGGGTACCAGTACGTTCCCGGAGCGGCGGCCCGCCGTGTAGTCGAGGACGTTCCGCACCGTGGCGTCGATGATCTGGCCGACGGCGTCCTCGGTGTAGTAGGCCTGGTGGGAGGTGACCAGGACGTTCGGGAAGGTGACCAGGCGGGCCAGGGTGTCGTCCTCGATGGCCTCCAGGGACCGGTCGACGTAGAACAGGCCCGCCTCCGCCTCGTACACGTCGAGGCCGACGCCCGAGAAGCGGCCCTCGCGCAGTTCGTCGACGAGGGCCGCGGTGTCGATGAGGCCGCCCCGGCTGGAGTTGACCAGGATCGCGTCGTCCCTCATGGCCTTCAGGGCGTCGGCGTCCAGGAGGTGGGTGGTCTCCGGCATCAGCGGGACGTGCAGGGTGATCAGGTCGGACTCGGCGAGCAGCTGCTCCTTGGGGACGTACTTCATGCCGAGTTCCAGACAGACGGGGTTCTCGGCGACGTCCCAGCCGAGCAGCCGCATGCCGAAGCCGTGGGCGATCCGGGTGAAGGCCTCGCCGATCTTGCCGGTGCCGAGGACGCCTGCGGTGCGGCCGTGCATGTCGCGGCCCATCAGTCCGTCGAGGCGGAAGTCGAAGTCACGCGTGCGCGTGGAGGCGCGCACGACACGGCGGTTGACCGCCATGGCGAGGGTCCAGGCGAACTCGGCGACCGAGTACGGCGAGTAGTACGAGACCCGGGCGACCGTCATGCCGAGGCGCTCGGCCGCCTGGAGGTCGATGTTGTTGAAGCCGGTGGAGCGCTGGGCGATCATCCGCGTGCCGCCCGCCGCGAGGACCTCCAGGACGCGGGCGCCGAGTTCGGCGTTGACGCTGGTGGAGACGGCCTCGTAGCCGGACGCGATGGGGGCGGTGTCCTCGTTGAGGAAGACGTCCAGGCAGCGGACCTCGTGGTGCCCGGCGAAGGCGCTCTCGATCAGGGGCTTCTCGTCGGCCTGCACACCGAAGGCAAGGATCTCCAGGACGTCTCCCCTTTGGTCGGCCATGGGCCGAATATACGACCCACGGCCGACTCCCGCCGGGTCAGCCGAAGAACACCCCGACCTCGTCGTACAGCTCCGGATCGACCGTCTTCAGCTTCGCCGTCGCCTCCGCGATCGGCACCCGCACGATGTCGGTGCCGCGCAGGGCGACCATCTTGCCGAAGTCGCCGTCGCGGACGGCGTCGATGGCGTGCAGGCCGAAGCGGGTGGCGAGCCAGCGGTCGAAGGCGCTGGGGGTGCCGCCCCGCTGGATGTGCCCGAGGACGGTCGTGCGGGCCTCCTTGCCGGTGCGCTTCTCGATCTGCTTGGCCAGCCACTCGCCGACCCCGGACAGCCGCACGTGTCCGAAGGAGTCGAGCGACTCGTCCTTGAGGACCATGTCACCGTCCTTGGGCATGGCGCCCTCGGCGACGACCACGATCGGGGCGTACGACGCCCTGAAGCGGGAGGTGATCCAGGCGCACACCTGGTCGACGTCGAAGCGCTGCTCGGGGATGAGGATGACGTTGGCGCCGCCCGCGAGGCCGGAGTGCAGGGCGATCCAGCCGGCGTGACGGCCCATCACCTCGCAGACCAGGACGCGCATGTGGGACTCGGCGGTGGTGTGCAGGCGGTCGATGGCCTCCGTGGCGATGCCGACCGCGGTGTCGAAGCCGAAGGTGTAGTCGGTGGCGGAGAGGTCGTTGTCGATGGTCTTCGGTACGCCGACACAGGGCACACCGTGCTGGTCGGACAGTTGCGCGGCGACGCCGAGCGTGTCCTCGCCGCCGATCGCTATGAGCGCCTCGACCTCTCGCGCGGCCAGGTTCTCCTGGATCCGGCGGATGCCGTCCTGCTGCTTCAGCGGATTGGTGCGCGAGGAGCCGAGGATGGTGCCGCCGCGGGGCAGGATGCCGCGGACGGCCGGGATGTCGAGACGTACGGTGCGGTCCTCCAGTGGACCCCGCCAGCCGTCCCGGAAGCCGGTGAAGTCATAGCCGTACTCCTGTACGCCCTTGCGGACTATGGCCCGGATGACGGCGTTGAGGCCGGGGCAGTCGCCGCCTCCGGTCAGTACTCCGACGCGCATGGAAAGGTCCCTTCGCCGCAGGTGCCTGACGAAGGGTCAGTGTGACGCGCGTCTCACTCGTCGTCGAGGCCGCGTTCGATGGCGTAGCGGACGAGCTCGACCCGGTTGTGGAGTTGCAGCTTGCCGAGGGTGTTCTGGACGTGGTTCTGGACCGTGCGGTGGGAGATGACCAGACGCTCGGCGATCTGCTTGTAGCTCAGGCCCTTGGCGACCAGCCGCAGCACCTCGGTCTCGCGCTCGGTGAGCTGCGGGGCCTTCGGCCGGTCGGGGTCGGTGGTGGGCGCGGGATCGGAGGCGAGGCGGCGGTACTCACCGAGGACCAGCCCCGCGAGGCCGGGCGTGAAGACCGGGTCGCCGACGGCCGTACGGCGGACCGCGTCCAGGAGTTCCTCCGTCGACGCCGACTTCAGCAGATAGCCGGTCGCACCCGACTTCACGGCCTCCAGCACGTCGGCGTGCTCACCGCTCGCCGACAGCACGAGCACGCGCAGGGCCGGGTTGTGGCCGACGAGTTCCTTGCAGACCTGGACGCCGGGCTTCACCGGCAGGTTCAGGTCGAGCACCAGCACATCGGGCCCGGCGGCCTTGGCCCGGCGTACCGCCTGGTCGCCGTCGCTCGCGGTGGCGACCACGTCGAAGCCGGACTCGGCCAGGTCCCGGGCGACCGCGTCGCGCCACATGGGGTGGTCGTCGACCACCATCACCTTGATCGGACCCTTGTCGCTCATCGCTGTCCTGCCTTCCCCCGTGAGACCTTCGGTACCTTCAGCTCGACCTCCGTGCCCTGCCCGGGAGGCGAGATCAGCTCGGCGCTGCCGCCGAGATCGCGCAGCCGGCCCCGGATCGACTGGGCCACTCCCAGCCGCCCCTCCCCCTCGGCCTGCGCGAGCCGGCCCTCGGGGATGCCGGGCCCGTCGTCCCGCACGGTCACGATCACCTCGTCGGGTTCGTCCTCGACGAGGATCCACGCACGCGCGTGCTCACCAGCGTGCCGGTGCACGTTGTCCAGGGCGGCTCCCACGGCCGCGGCCAGCTCCCGGGCGGCGGGCGGGGGCAGCGGGACGGCGGCGCCGGGCTCGACGAGGGAGACCTTCGCCGAGGCGTACGGGGCGAGCAGCGCGCGCAGGTCGAGCGCCCCGTCGACCGACTCGTCGTCCGGCTCGTCGTCGACGACGTGGACGACCGCCCCCTGGGCCGCGTCCGCCGACACCCGGGAGACGGACGTCAGCCCGCCGGAGACCAGGGTGCGCAGCGCCACCTCCTGCTCGCCGGCCATCCGGCCCAGCTCGGCCGCCTCGCCGCCCATGACGGCTCCCCGGCGCTGCACCATGGCGAGCACCTGGAGGACGCTGTCGTGGATGTCCCGGGCCAGGCGCTCGCGCTCCCGGGTCGCCGCCTCGATCTCCAGGGCGCGGGCGAGGGTGCGCTCGGAGGCGCGGGCGACCTCGACGACGTAGCCGATGGCGATGGAGGCGACCCAGACGAGGATCACGTTGTGGACGGTGTCGCGGGCCGGGTGGCCGCGCTCGAACAGGTTGGCCGCGGCGACCGGTGTGGAGGCGAGCGCGGCCCAGCGCCAGCCGCCCTTGATGGCGAAGGCGAGGACGGAACCGGCGGTCCATATCGACGGCAGGGTGGAGCCGCCGCTGTCGATGTGGTGGTCGTTGACGACCAGCGGGGTCAGCACGATCCCGCTGACCGCGATCGCGAGGTCCACGGCGAGGAAACGCTTGGTGCACGCGGCCGCGTTCTGGACGCGGGGCAGGGTGGCGAGCGTCCACACGCACAGGACGACGTAGTAGGCGATGGCGATGCCGGGCCGGTCGAACTCGTCGTAGGCGGTGGCGAAGAGGCCGACCGCGTACAGCATGGTGAGCACCCGGTACCCGGTCAGCGCACGCCACAGCGGCTGCTCGACCGACATGCGCATGACGCGTACCTGCTTGGCCATCTCCCCCACCCCCGGCCCCGACTTCCGTGTCCCAGGATCCTAGGACGCCGGCGGCTGGGGCTTGTCCTCGGCCTTCGTGACAGCCGCCTTGGCCGCCTTCTCCGCCTTGGCGGCCTTCTCGGCCTTGGCCGCTTCCGAGATCTGCCGCTTGGCGGCGGTCGCGTAGATGTCGACGTACTCCTGGCCGGAGAGCTTCATGATCTCGTACATGACCTCGTCGGTGACCGCGCGCAGCACGAAACGGTCGTGTTCCATGCCCTGGTAGCGGCTGAAGTCCAGCGGCTCGCCGATGCGGATGCCCGGTCGCATCAGCTTGGGCATGACCTTGCCGGGCGGCTGGATCTTCTCGGTGTCGATCATGGCGACCGGGATGACCGGGGCGCCGCTGGCGAGCGCCACGCGCGCGAGGCCGCCGGGCTTGCCGCGGTACAGGCGGCCGTCGGGCGAGCGCGTGCCCTCGGGATAGATGCCGAACAGCTCACCGCGCTCCAGGACGTCGAGGCCGCTCTTGATGGCCGCCTCCCCCGCGCCGCGCGCCCCGGAGCGGTCCACCGGGAGCTGGCCGACGCCCTTGAAGAAGGCGGCCGTGAGGCGGCCCTTCACCCCCGGCGTGGTGAAGTACTCGGCCTTCGCGATGAAGGTGACCTTGCGGTCGAGCACCGCGGGCAGGAAGAAGGAGTCGGAGAACGAGAGGTGGTTGCTCGCCAGGATGGCGGGGCCCTCGGCGGGAATGTTCTCGAGGCCTTCCACCCAGGGCCTGAAGGCGACCTTCAGCGGCCCTCCGATGGCGACCTTCATCGTGCCGTACAACAACCGAGTGCCTCCTGTGTCCGTCGAACAGACCTTAACCCGGAGCCCTGTCAAACAGTCCGACGGCCCTGGTCGGTGTCAGTGCGGTCGCGTACGGTGAACCTCACCTGGACTTGCTCACGCTTCTTTCATGAACAGGAGACCTAGGTGCCGGTCCTCCCCGGAGCCGAGCCGTTCCGCCATGAGGGCGGGGAGGCCGGTGTCCTTCTCTGCCACGGCTTCACCGGTTCCCCCCAGTCGCTGCGGCCCTGGGCCCAGTACCTCGCCGAGCACGGCCTG
Source organism: Streptomyces sp. NPDC005402 (assembly GCF_040606575.1). Lineage (NCBI taxonomy): Bacteria > Bacillati > Actinomycetota > Actinomycetes > Kitasatosporales > Streptomycetaceae > Streptomyces > Streptomyces sp. NPDC005402. The sequence goes on along the minus strand of NZ_JBEXFB010000004.1, from coordinate 342,922 downwards.
ACGGTCTCCCTGCCGCTGCTGCCCGGGCACGGCACCCGCTGGCAGGACATGGCCCTCACCGGCTGGCAGGACTGGTACGCCGAGGTGGACCGCGAGCTGCGCACCCTGAGCGAGCGCTGCACCTCGGTGTTCGTGGCGGGGCTGTCGATGGGCGGCACCCTGGCCCTGCGGCTGGCCGCCAAGCACGGGGACGCGGTGAGCGGCGTCGTGGTCGTCAACCCGGCGAACCGCATGCACGGTCTCGCGCCGTACGCCCTCCCGGTGGCCCGCCACTTCGTCCGTACGGCGCCCGGGATCGCCAGCGACATCAAGAAGGAGGGCAGCGTCGAGCTGGGGTACGACAAGGTGCCGCTGCACGCGGCGCACTCCCTGCGGACCTTCTTCCGGCAGGTCGACGGCGAGCTGCCGCAGGTCACCCAGCCACTGCTGGTGCTGCGCAGCACCCAGGACCACGTGGTGCCGGCGGCCGACTCCGCGCGCGTGCTGAGCCGGGTGTCGTCGACGGACGTGACGGAGATCGTGCTGGAACAGAGCTACCACGTGGCGACGTTGGACCATGACGCGGAGCGGATTTTCGACGAGAGCCTCGCGTTCATCGGCCGGCACACCACCGGCATCGGCAGTGAAGGGACGGCCGCCCGTGGCTGAGCACGACTCCGACCGCGAGGACCGCGAGCCGGACGAGCAGGGCGTCCCGTTCGACGAGGAGGCCGCGTGGGCGGCCATCGTCGCCGGGTACGGCGAGGAGCCGGCGGACCCGCCGGGCACGAAGCCCTTCAAGTCGGTCGAGGATCTCGCGCTCCTGGAGACCGAGACGAACGACGAGCCGACGGTGACGGCGGAGAAGACGGAGCCCAAGCAGAAGGACGAGAAGCCGGCGAAGCCGCTGGGCGGTTCCGTCTCCTTCGCGCCCGGCGTCGGACCGCGTGACTACAGCGCGCCGGAGCCCTCCGAGGACGACTTCGAGGAGGACGACGAGGGGCACTTCGTGCCGCCGGAGCCGCCGCCGCTGCCCGCCGCCGACACCACCGCCAAGTTCGCCTGGCTGGGGGTGCTCGGCGGGCCGATGCTGCTGCTGGTCGCGGTGCTGCTCGGCTGGGAGATGACGTGGTGGCTGGCCACGGTCGGTATCGGTGGGTTCCTGGGCGGCTTCGTCACGCTGGTGACGCGGATGCGGGCGGACGACGAGGACGACGAGGGGCCCGGCCGCGGGGCCGTGGTCTAGTGCGGCTCAGGTCGCGGGGATGTTGAGGGTGGCCAGGACCGGAAGGTGGTCGGTGGCCGCCCTCAGGTCTTGCTCCGTGATTCCGGCCAGGTCCGTGGGGACTCCGCAGCCGACCACCTCGATGCCCTTCGTGGCGAAGATCGCGTCGATGCGCCGGTGGGGTTCGGTGCGGGTCCAGGTGAGTTCGCCGCCGGTGGGGCTGGTCGCCCAGCAGTCCTGAAGGCTGTCCGCGATGCGGGTGAAGGCGGGGCCGGCAGGGTGTTCGTTGAGGTCGCCGCCCGCGACGGCGTGGTCCACGCCCATTCCGGCCAGGCGGTCGAGGAGCATGCCCGCCTGATCGTGGCGCTCGTCCTTCTGCAACGACAGGTGACAGCTCAGGACGCCGAGCCGGGCGCCGCCGAGTCGTACGACGGCGGTGGCGAAGCCCCTTCGGTGCTGGCCGGGGGTGAGGGGCAGCAGGACGTCCTCGGTGCGTTCGACCGTGGCGCGGAGGTTGCAGAGGATCGCGGGGCCCGCCGCGGTGCCGCCGCCGGTGAGGACGACCAGTCCTGCGGCGGACGCCAGCCTGGCCAGCTTCTTGCGCCAGCGGAAGAAGCGGGGGGCTTCCTGGATCAGGACGAGATCTGGTTCGCAGGCCCTGATGACTCGGGCCAGCGCGTCTGTGTCGTCCCGCATCGAGCGGATGTTGTAGCTCAGGACTTTGACCGGAACCATGTGGATCAATCTACGCCCCGTGGGGGGCGCGAGGACCGACTGCGACAGCCCCGCGCCCCTGAGCGGGCGAAGTCACCCTTACATGATCGGGTCCGGCTCTCTCGCCAGGTCCGCCGCGCCCACCAGGCCCGCCTTGTTGCCCAGTTGGGCCGCGATGACGTCGGCGACCGGGCGCCAGTTGCCGCCCACCAGCCAGCGCTTGTAGGACTTGCGGATCGGGTCCAGGACCAGTTCGCCCTCGTCCGAGAGACCGCCGCCGACGATGAAGGCGGAGGGGTCGAAGAGGGAGGCGAGGTCGGCGAGGCCCGCACCGGCCCAGCGAGCGAGCTCACGGTAGGAGTCCACCGCGACCGGGTCGCCCTGGCGGGCGGCCATGGAGATGTGCTTGCCCTCGATGCCGTCGGGGCTGCCGTCGCCGAGACCGAGGAGGATCTCGGCGTTCTCCGGGGTGGCGTTGGCGCGCTGCTTGGCGTACCTCACGAGGGCACGGCCGGAGGCGTACTGCTCCCAGCAGCCCTGCGAGCCGCAGCCGCACAGGAGCCCGTCCGGGACCATGCGGATGTGGCCGAACTCGGCCGCCACGCCGAAGTGGCCGCGACGCAGCTTGTTGCCGATGATGATGCCGCCGCCGAGGCCGGTGCCCAGGGTGATGCAGATGACGTTGCGGTGGCCCTTGCCCGCGCCGAACTTGTACTCGCCCCACGCGGCCGCGTTGGCGTCGTTCTCCACGACGACCGGAAGGCCGACACGGGTCTCGACCTTCTCCTTCAGCGGCTCGTTGCGCCAGTGGATGTTGGGGGCGAAGTAGACCTCCGAACGCTGGCGGTTGACGTATCCGGCCGCACCGATGCCCACGCCCACGATGTCGTGCCCGGCGCGCGCGCCCTCCACCGCCGAGGCGATCGCGTCCACGATGGCTTCGGCCGTGCCCGGGGTCGGCACCTTGTGGGTCGAGAGGATGTTGCCTTCCTCATCGACCACGCCGGCCGCGATCTTCGTGCCGCCGATGTCGACGCCGATGGTGAGTCCCATGAATCCCTCAGTTTCGGTCGAGCCCCGCTACGGCCAACCGTACCCGAGGCCCTGCCGTCAGGGGGTTTCAGTCCAGATCGATGCGCTCGGGGCCGGGGTCCTCGCCCTTGTCGCGCAGGGTGTCGTCGCGCCGGCTCCAGCGCTGTTCCTGCGCCTGGACCGCGGAGCGGTACGCGGCGAGGAGTTCGCCACCGGCGGCGGCGAGATGGTCGAAGACGTCCGGGTTGCGCTCGATGACCGGCTCGACCGCGGCCTTGGCCTGCTGGACGACCTGCTTGACCACCTGCTGGGCGGCGGGTCCGGCGATGCCCCCGAGGAGCGGGGACTGGAGGCCGGACAGCTTCTCGGCGACGTTGTCGACGAGCTTGCGCAGCTCCTCGGCGGCCGAGCCCGGCGGCGGGCCGTACTGGGTGCGGCGGCGGGCCTTCTCCGCCGCGAGATCCTCCGCGACCGCCGTCGCCCACGCGTCGGCGTCGGTCGCCCGTACCTCGTCCACGGCGTCCGCGGGCTCGCGGTCTGCGGCGTCGGACGGGGGGAGCTCTTCGCTCATGACGGACTCCTGACTACGGTTCGTCTCTCCGACGTTACCCGAATGGGCGTACGCGGTTCACGGGGTGCGCGGCCACAGATCCGGGTCCGGCGCGAACCGGATCCGCAGTTCGCCCTCGCGCAGGGCGGCGCCGGCGACGGTGCAGCGACGCAGCGCGGAGGGCAGCGGGACGATCCGGCGGAACTGCCCCGCGCTGACGACGAGTTCGTCGCCGCGCCGGATCAGGTCCAGTTCGTCGCGGACGGCGCCGGGCAGCGGGAGGTGCCACACCAGCACGCCGTCCTCGGCGAGGTGATCGACCACGGGCCACTCGACGGTGGAGGTCGTGTCGTTGACCCCGGGGACGGTCAGCGCGGCGAGGTCGTCACTGCCGCGCGGGTCGTGGCCGAGATGCGGGAGGGCCCGGACGTCGTACGACTCCTGCCACTCCTCCAGGGCCTTGCGCTGCTGGGCGACGAGTCCCGCGGGCCAGTCCTCCGGTACGACGCGGTTGGCGACCAGGGCATCGGGGCGCAGGCCCCGCAGGGCGAGGGCGAGGCTCGCGGCCCGTACGGCGTCGGTGCCGGCCGGGCCGGGTTCGGCGACGAGTCGTACCACGGCCTGCCGGTCGGCGAGGACGGCCTGGACCGCGCCGAGTTCCGTGTCCCAGCGGGCTGCGGTCTCGTACAGCCACTCCGAGGGCATGGGGATGCCGGCGAGCCGTCCGAGGACGGGGCGCAGGCCGGCGGCCGCCTGGCGCTCGGCGGGCAGGAGCCGGCGCAGGTAACGGCGCAGCTCATCGGGCAGGGAGAGGAGGGCGAGGGCCTGCGGGGTGGGCGGCAGATCCACGACGAGCAGCTCGTGCCGCTCGGAGAGGGCGGCGTCGCGCAGGGCCCTCAGAAGGGTGAGTTCCTCGGCGCCGGGGAGGGGGGTGACCTCCTCGGGGTCCAGGCGGGAGGCGCCGAGCAGGTCGAGCACGTTGGAGGCACGGTCCTGGAAGCCGGCGAGGTCGTCCCGGAAACCGGCGGTGGCGTCGGGGCGCCAGGCGGTGAGGGTGGGGATGACCTGGGTGGGGGCGGGGCCGGTGGGTACGCCGAGGATCGTGCCGAGGGTGTCGGTACGGTCGGCGCTCAGCACCAGGGTGCGGGTTCCCTCGCGGGCGGCGGCGAGCGCGGTGGCGGCGGCGACGGTCGTACGGCCGCTGCCGCCAGGGCCCGTGATCAGGATGGTGCGCATAGGGGTGAACGGTAACGGACGCCGCGGTTCGGTCCCGATCCCCGTGCCCCTGAGTGGGTGCAGTCGAAGCACGCCCGGCTGTACCCACCTAGGGGCGCGGGGAACTGCGCGACCAGCCCCCACGGACCCGCACCCGAAGAGCGCCCTACTGCCCCGACTCGACCCGCTTCTTCAACCCCGCCAGCGCCCGGTCGATGATGACCTTCTCCGCCTTGCGCTTGATCATGCCCAGCATCGGGATCTTGACGTCGACCGTCAGAAGATACGTGACCTCCGTCGACCCCGCACCCGCCGGCTTCAGCACATACGAACCGTCCAGCTGCCGCAGCATCTGGGACTTGACGAGCGTCCAGGAGACCTCGTTCTCGCCGGTCCAGGTGTAGCCGAGGACCTGGTCGTCCTTGATGGCGCCCGCGTCCATGACCAGCCGGACCTGCTCGGCGCGGCCGGACGGGTCCGTCGAGAGCACCTCCGCCTGCTTCACCTCACCCGTCCAGTCCGGGTAGCGGGCGAAGTCGGCGATCACGGCCATGACGTCGGCCGGCGCAGCTTCGATCGTGATGCTCGAACTGGTGTGTTCCGCCATCGCCGTGGCTCCTCCAGATATGGTCCGGTGAGGAAGGGTGGTACGCACGTCTGTGCAGCGTGAAGGCTACCGCGCGGACGCCCTCACCATTCCAGCGCCCACGGCTTCCCGGTCCCCGCGAAGTGCCCGACGTTCACGCACTCGGTCGTCCCGATCCGCATCCGCCGGGCCAGGGGCTGGTGGACGTGGCCGAACAGCGAGTACCGGGGCCGGGTGCGGCGGATCGCGGCCAGCAGCGCCCGGCTTCCCCGCTCGAACCGCCGCGCCACCGTGTCGTAGACCAGCTCCGGCACCTCCGGCGGGATGTGTGTGCACAGCACGTCGACCTCGCCGACCGCCTCGATCTTCGCGGCGTACTCCTCGTCGCTGATCTCGTACGGCGTGCGCATGGGGGTTCTGAGACCGCCGCCGACGAAGCCGAACGTCCAGCCGCCGATCTCGACCCGCTCGCCGTCGAGCACGGTCGTCCCGGGTCCGGCGTACTCCGGCCACAGAGACGGCATGTCGACATTGCCGTAGGTCGCGTACGTCGGTGTCGGGAAGGCGGCGAACATCTCGGCGTACTGCTTGCGCACGGCCTTCTCGATCACCGGACCCCGGTCGGTGCCGATCCCGCCCCACAGCCGGGCCCCGAGTTCCCGCGCCTCCTCGAAGCGGCGGGCGGTGCGCAGTTCGACGATGCGGTCCGCGTTCTCCACGCCGAACAGGTCGGGGAAGATGCCGCGCGAGTGGTCGGCGTAGTCGAGGAACAGCACCAGGTCGCCCAGACAGATCAGGGCGTCGGCACCCTCGCCGGCTCTGGCCAGGTCACGGGCGTTGCCGTGCACATCGCTGACCACGTGTACGCGTGTCTTCCGGTATCCGGCCGGTGTGGGTGCCATGACGATCAAGAGTAAGGCTGTGCGGCATACGTGAACAGTGCCGCCCGGGCTTGCGGTTACTGGCCAGTCAGTAAGCAGGTGGACTACTGTGCCGAAGAACCCCAATCCGTGTGACGCAGCGAACATCTCGCCGGGACCCCCTGTCGAAGAAGCCATACCGGCGGGTAACGTCCGGGCAGTCCAGTCGTGCTCAGCATTCAATTACTGAATCCCTGAGCACCTGCCCGAGCCTTGGACCGACCGTCGCATCACACAACGTCGTGGCGCCGGCGCCCTATGAGGAGCAGCAGTCTTGCGCGAGTTCAGCCTTCCGGCTTTGTACGAGGTCCCTGCGGACGGCAATCTCACCGACATCGTCCGGAGAAACGCCGCGCAACATCCCGACGTCGCCGTCATCGCCCGCAAGGTGGGCGGTCAGTGGCAGGACGTGACGGCCACGGCCTTCCTGGTCGAGGTGCACGCCGCCGCCAAGGGGCTCATCGCCTCCGGCGTCCAGCCGGGCGACCGGGTCGGTCTGATGTCCCGTACCCGCTACGAGTGGACGCTGCTCGACTTCGCGATCTGGAGCGCGGGCGCGGTCACCGTGCCGGTGTACGAGACCAGTTCGCCGGAGCAGATCCAGTGGATCCTCTCCGACTCGGGCGCGACCGCCTGTGTCGTGGAGCTCGACGGTCACAACGCGGCCGTCGAGTCGGTGCGGGAGCAGCTGCCCGCGCTCAAGCACGTCTGGCAGATCGAGGGCGGCGGGGTCGAGGAGCTGGGCCGCGCGGGCAAGGACATCAGCGACGCGGCCGTCGAGGAGCGCAGCTCGCTGGCGAAGGCCGACGACCCGGCGACCATCGTGTACACGAGTGGCACCACCGGCCGCCCCAAGGGCTGTGTGCTCACCCACCGCAGCTTCTTCGCGGAGTGCGGCAACATCGTGGAGCGGCTGCGCCCGCTGTTCCGCACCGGCGAGTGCTCGGTCCTGCTCTTCCTGCCGCTCGCGCACGTCTTCGGCCGGCTGGTGCAGATCGCGCCGATGATGGCGCCGATCAAGCTGGGCATGGTCCCGGACATCAAGCAGCTCACCGACGAACTGGCGTCCTTCCGGCCGACGCTGATCCTCGGCGTCCCGCGCGTCTTCGAGAAGGTCTACAACTCGGCGCGCGCCAAGGCGCAGGCGGACGGCAAGGGCAAGATCTTCGACAAGGCCGCCGACACCGCGATCGCCTACAGCAAGGCGCTGGACACCCCGTCGGGCCCGTCACTGGGCCTGAAGATCAAGTACAAGACCTTCGACAAGCTGGTCTACAGCAAGCTGCGGGCCGTGCTGGGCGGTCGTGGCGAGTACGCCATCTCCGGCGGCGCCCCGCTCGGCGAGCGCCTGGGTCACTTCTTCCGCGGTATCGGCTTCACGGTCCTGGAGGGCTACGGCCTGACCGAGTCGTGTGCCGCGACCGCGTTCAACCCCTGGGACCGCACGAAGATCGGCACGGTCGGGCAGCCGCTGCCGGGCTCGGTGATCCGGATCGCGGACGACGGCGAGGTGCTGCTGCACGGCGAGCACCTGTTCAAGGGCTACTGGAACAACGAGGCCGCGACCGCCGAGGCGCTCACCGACGGCTGGTTCCACACCGGTGACATCGGCACCCTCGACGAGGACGGCTACCTGAGGATCACCGGCCGCAAGAAGGAGATCATCGTCACCGCGGGCGGCAAGAACGTCGCCCCGGCCGTGATCGAGGACCGTATCCGGGCGCACGCGCTGGTCGCGGAGTGCATGGTGGTGGGCGACGGACGGCCGTTCGTGGGCGCGCTGGTCACCATCGACGAGGAGTTCCTGGGCCGTTGGGCCGAGGAGCACGGCAAGCCGGCGGGTTCCACCGCGGCGTCGCTGGCCGGGGACGCGGACCTGAACGCGGCGATCCAGGCCGCGATCGACGACGGCAACGCCGCGGTGTCGAAGGCGGAATCGGTGCGGAAGTTCCGCATTCTGTCCTCCCAGTTCACGGAGGAGACGGGCCACCTCACGCCGTCACTGAAGCTGAAGCGCAATGTGGTGGCGAAGGACTACGCGGCCGAGATCGAGGCGATCTACGCGAAGTAGTACGCCTCCTGACGGAACGTCATGGCGCGGTGTCCTCGACGAGGACCCGCGCCATTGTCCGTTCGGCGAGCGCGGTGATGGTGACGAACGGGTTCACCCCGATGTTGCCGGGGATCAGCGAGCCGTCGGTGACGTACAGCTTCGAATAGCCCTTCACCCGGCCGTAGTTGTCGGTGGACTTGCCCAGCACGCAGCCACCGAGCGGGTGGTAGGTGAAGTCGTCGGCGAAGACCCTGCTGGGAGAGCCGAAGAGGTCGTACCGGTAGATGGTCGAGTTGGCGGAGTTGATCCGGTCGAAGAGCTTCTTGGCCATGCCGGAGGAGACCGAGCTCTGCGCGGCGTTCCAGTCGAGCCCCAACCCCCCGCTGCCGTAGGAGAACTTGGCGCGCTGGGGGTTCTTGGTGATCGCCAGATACAGGCTGACCCAGTGCTCCAGTCCCGTGGGTAAAGGCGCGATCTCGGCGAAGACGGGGTTGTCCGTGTTGGCCCAGTCGTCGATGCCCATGACCGGCATGGTCGACTGGTTGGCGCCGACGGTGTCCCACAGGTGGTTGGCCCGGCCGAGCATCACGTTGCCGTTGGGGCCCCAGCCCGCCCCGACGCTCGCGTCCAGCGCCGGGAGGGTGCCCGACTGCCGTGACCGGAGCAGGAGTTCACTCGTGCCGAGGCTGCCGCCGCCGAGGAACAGATAGGTGCAGCCGTACTGCTTGGTCTCGACGACCGCGCCGGTGTAGTCGATGCGGTCGGCGGTCAGCACCCAGGTGCCGTCGCTCGCCCGGCTGATCCCGGTGACCTTCTCCATGGTGTGGATGGTGACGTTGCCGGTGCCGAGCGCGGAGGCGAGGTAGGACTTGTCGAGGCTCTTCTTGCCGTGGTTGTTGCCGTAGATGACCTCCTGTCCGAGGGCGGACTTGGTGGCGGTGCCGGCGGCCTCGCGCTGCATGTAGCCGAAGTCGTAGACGCTGGGCACGAAGGTGGTCTTCAGGCCGGTGTTGGTGGCGTGCTTCCGGGAGACCCGGGTGAACTGGTACCACTCGGTCGACTCGAACCAGGCCGGGTCGATCGTGTTGACGCCGAGCATGGCGCGGGCGCGCGGGAAGTACGTGCTGTACATCTCCGCGGTGTCGACGGTCGGGAACTGCTCGGCGAACCAGGACTGGAGCGGGGTGACCGCCATCGAGCCGTTGACCAGGGAGCCGCCGCCGACCCCGCGGCCCACGAAGACGGACATGTTGTTGAAGTGCACCCGGTCCAGGACGCCGGGGTAGGGGCTGACGTCCTTGTTGACGACGTCCAGCCACAGGAAGGTGGCCAGCGGGGCCTCGGTGCGGGTGCGGAACCACATGGAGCGCTGGTCGGGGCTGGCGGTGTTGCAGAAGACCTTGCCGTCGGCGCCGGCGGTGTTCCAGAGCCGGCCCATCTCGAGGACGAGGGTGCGGATGCCGGCCTGGCCGAGACGGAGGGCGGCGACGGAGGCCCCGTAGCCGGAGCCGACGACGATGGCGGGCGCGGACTCGACCGCGTCGGGCTCGTCCGCGTGGGCCGACTGGAGGCCGACGCGGGTGAAGCCGAGAGTGGCCGCCGTCTGGAGGGCGGCCATACCAAGGATCTGACGTCTAGTCAGCTGACGCTGCATCAGTTTTACTGTCATGCGCGCAGCATCGGCGGATTATCGGCCTCCGGCTAGAGCAACGTCTTCAACTTCTCGGCCAACAAATCCCAGCGCCACTTCTCCTCGACCCACTCCCGTCCCCGCTCCCCCATGCGCCTCCGCAGTTCCGCGTCGCCGAGGAGGACGGTGATCCGCTCGGCGGCCTCCTCGGGGGAGCCGCCCCGCACCACCCACCCGGTCTCGCCGTCGAGGACGGCGTCGGGGGCGCCCCCGGAGTCACCCGCGACCACCGGGAGTCCGGTCGCCGAGGCCTCCAGATACACGATCCCGAGCCCCTCGACGTCGAGCCCGCCCCGGCGGGTCCGGCACGGCATGGCGAAGACGTCCCCGGCGCCGTAGTGCGCGGGCAGCTCGGCCCAGGGCACGGCGCCGGTGAAGCGGACGGAGCCGGCCACCCCGGTCTCGTGGGCAAGCTTGCGCAGCCCCTTCTCATAGGGCCCGCCGCCGACGATCAGCAGCACGGCGTCGGGCTCCTTCCGGAGAATCCGCAGCAGGGCGAGGATCAGCGTGTCCTGCCCCTTGCGCGGCACGAGCCGGGACACGCACACGACCACCGGCCGGTCGCTCAGCCCCAGCCGCGCCCGCACGGCGTCGCCGCCCGAGCCGGGATGGAAGGTCTTCTCGTCGACCCCCGGCGGCAGCTGCACCATCCGCCCGGCCGCCTGAGGCGTCAGCGCGCCGGCGATCCTCGACCGCGTGTACTCGCCGAGGTAGGTGATCGTGTCGGTCGACTCCCCGATCCGCCCCAACAGCCGGCGCGCGGCGGGCAGTTGGGCCCATCCGGCCTCGTGCCCGTGGGTCGTGGCCACCAGCCGCTGCGCACCGGCCTTCCTGAGTGCCGGCGCCATCAGTCCGAGCGGCGCGGCCGCCCCGAACCACACCGACGTACAGCCGTGCTCGCGCAGCAGCCCGACGGCCTTGCGGGTGGCCCCCGGCGTCGGCAGCAGCATGGTCGTGGGGTCCCGTACGACGGTGAAGGGCTGCTCGGCGTCGAAGGCGGCGGTCGCCTCGACGCCCTCACGGCCGCGCTTCCAGGTGGAGGCGAGGACGACGAGGCGCTCGGGGTCGAGCCGCAGCGCCATGTTGTGCAGGAAGGCCTGGATGCCCCCCGGGCGGGGCGGGAAGTCGTTCGTCACGATCAGGGTCTTGTGCATCGCGGCCGACCCTACCGAACCGGCTGCTCACAGCCGGGCGCGGCCATGTTTATGGCACCCTCACAGGAGAGCGGGACATCATGTTCCCCTCAAGACCGAATGAGAACGGCAGGGGATCACGTGGAGACGAAGGCCGGGCGGCGGTCCCTGACCGGACTGCTGCTGACCTGGGGCGTGACCAGGCTGCTGCTCCTGCTGTGGGTCTACAAGGTGTACGTCTTCCCCGGCCCGGACGTCACCAGTGACGTGTCGGTCATCTACCAGGGCTGGTACGACGTCCTGCGCACCGGAACGTTCCCTCAGGACGACGTGACCTGGCAGTACCCGCCGGCCGCGGCCCTCGCGATCCTCTCTCCCGCGCTGCTGCCCTTCCTGGAGTACACGCAGGCCTTCTTCCTCATGGCCTTCGCGGCGGACCTGGTCGTCCTCCTCCTGCTGCTGTACGCGGGCCTGCGGGACGGGCGGCGGCTGCGGGGGGCCTGGGTGTGGGTGGCGGGCGTACCTCTGCTCGGCCCGACCGTCTACTCCCGCTACGACGTGATGGTGACCGCGGTGGCGGTCGCCGCGGTGCTCGCGGCCGCCCGGCATCCGAAGGTGGCGGGGGCGCTTGTGGGCTTCGGGGCGATGCTGAAGGTGTGGCCGGCGCTGATCCTGGTCGGGATCCGCAGGCGCAGCGTGTGGGCCTCGGCGGCGGTGACGGCCGCCGTGGTGGCCGCCCTGTTCTCGGTGTCGATGCCCGGGGCCTTCGCCTTCCTGACCTTCCAGCGGGAGCGGGGCACCGAGGTGGAGTCACTGGGCTCGCTGGTCTTCCACATCGCCCGCCACCACGGCTGGGACGGCTCGGTCCTGCTCAACTACGGCTCGGTCGAGTTCCTCGGCCCCTGGGTGACCGCCGTCAGCACCGCCGCGCTCGTGCTGACCGGCATGGCCTTCGGACTGCTGCTGCTGTGGCGGCTGACGGCCACCCGGTTCGAGGCGCACACGGCGGCCGACGCGGCGCTGGTCGCGGTGCTGATGTTCACCACCACCAGCCGGGTGATCAGCCCGCAGTACATGGTGTGGCTGGTCGGTCTCGCGGCGGCCTGTCTGTGCTTTCGCGCGAGCCGGATGGGCGTGCCGGCCGTCATGGTGCTGGTGGCGTGCTTCGTGACGGTCCTGGAGTTCCCGATCTGGTTCTCGGACGTCGTGGGCAGCACCCCGCTCGGCATCACCCTCCTGTTCGTGCGCAACGGCCTGCTGGTCCTCGCCACGGTCATCGGGATGCGCGAGCTGTGGCGCGCGACGGTCCCGAACCAGCCCCCGCCGGCCCCGGTCCCGGATCAACCCACCGCCCCGGCCCGCGAACCCTCGGCCTCCTCCTGAGCCCTGGCGGCCATCCGGCCTGACCACAGGGATCCGGACCACGGACCCCGCGGGCAGCCACCCGCTGCACGCCCCACCGACCCTTACCCCGCCTCACCCCGGGCACCCACCAGCAGCCCGACCGCCCCGGAGTCCCCGGTCCGGTCCGCGCACGCCGCGGGCAGCACCCTGCCCCACGTCACACAGGCCCCCAACCCCCGCCCCGGCTCAGGCCACCACCCCGGCCCGAGACACCTCCGCCTCCTCCCGACCCCGGGCACCCACCCGCCGGAACAGGAGCAGCACGGCCCCGCACTGCAACGCCATCGCCAGTGCGAGGGCCAGACACACGCCGGGCAGGCCGAGGCCCGTGCAGCCGTACGCCAGGGCCAGCTGGACCGCCGTGCCGAGCAGCGTCACCTTCAGCAGCGCCGGCGCTCCCCCACTGCCCTCGAAGACCCCGCCGAGCGCGATGAAGCAGGCCGTCAGCAGTACGTAGGGCCCGACACAGCGCAGGAACAGCACGCCCTCGTGGGCGACTTCGGGTCCGGCGCCGAAGGCGGCCATGACCCAGGGGGCGGTCACGAGGAGCAGCACGGCAGCCGCGAGCCCCACCGCCCCGGACACCAGCACCGCCTCCCGCCCGACCGCCCGCCGCGCGTCCTGCCCGGCGCCCCGCAGATGCGCGGTGTGGATCGACGCGGCCTGCCGCACGGCGTAGAAGGCCATCGTCGCCACGTACATGACCTTGTAGGCGATGGAGTACGCGGCCACCGCCGTCACCCCGAGCCGCGCCACGATCGCGACGAGGGCCAGGGCGCCGCCCTGGCGGACGGTGAAGTCGGCGGCAATGGGGAGGCCGGTGGTCAGCGTCGCGCGCACAGCGACACCCGCCGGGGCCCCCGCACACGACCGCAGCAGCGCGTTCCGGCGCACGGCGAGCATCCCCGCCCCGAGGGCCACCCCCCGGCACAGGACGGTCGAGGCGGCGGCGCCCTGGACACCGTACGCATGGATCAGGAAGGGGTCGCAGACGAGGATCAGCCCGTTCGCGAGGAGCGCCAGCCGCATCGGTGTGCGGGTGTCACCGGCGCCCTTGAGGATGCCGTCGACAAGCTGCTGGGCGAAGAAGACGGCGATGCCGGGCAGGGAGATCGCGAAGTAGGCGGTGGCCAGGGACACGGCCCGGCCGCCGTCGAGCACCAGCCGGGCGAGCGGCTCGCGCAGCAGGAAGCCACCCACGGCGACCACCGGTGTGACCAGCGCCCACAGCGCCACACCACCGCGTACGGCCGCCCGCACCCCGCCGGGATCCCGTGCTCCCCGGGCGTGCGCCACCAGCACGGTCGTACCGGAACCGAAGACGAGCGCGACACCCAGCAGCACGTTCTCGGTGTTGGTCGCGACGGCCACGGCGGCGACGGCGGGACCGCCGAGCCGGGAGACCCACACCGTGTTGATGATCCCGGCGGCGACGGAGGCCAGGAGGCCGAGGTAGACGGGGCGGGCGAGCGCGACGAGCTGCTTGCGGTGACCAGGCACTGACGAATCCCCCTCGATACGAGCTACCTCGAATAGAGGTAACTCGATAAGAGGTAGCATGACGTCACGACCCCCGCAAGGAGGAATGCAGTGCTGGAGCTGTCGATCCTCGGCTTCCTCGCCGAAGAGCCGCTGCACGGCTACGAGCTCAAGGAGCGCATCAAGGCGCTCACCGGCCATGTCCGCCCGGTCAGTGACGGGGCGCTCTATCCGGCGATCACGCGGCTCGTCAAGGCGGGCATGCTCGACGAGCGCGCGGAGCCGGGGACGAGCGCCGCGCCGCGCCGGACGCTGTCGCTCACGGAAAGGGGCCGCGAGGACCTCCTGGAGCGGCTGCGCAACCCGAAGCAGGCCGAGATCAGCGACCAGGTCCGCTTCAACACCGTCCTCGCGTTCCTGCGCCACCTGCCGGGCCGGCACGAGCAGGCGGCCGTGCTGCGGCGGCGGCTGGAGTTCCTGGAGGCGCCGACGAGCTTCTTCTACGACGGCGGCGAACCGGTGCGCGCGGAGGAGGCGGACGACCTGTTCCGGCAGGGCATGCTGCGGGTGGCGCGGGCGACGGGCCGGGCCGAGCGGGCATGGCTGGCGGAGGCCATCGAGCAGTTGGATCAGTCGAGCTGATCCCGCAGGTACTCCTGCCACTCCGCGGTGAAGCCCTTCAGGTCGGTGTCGAGCACCTTCGCCAGAGCCTCCTCCACCGCCCCCGGCCGCTTCTTGTGCGTGCCCACGGCCCGGTAGAACTCGCGCAACTTCGCCTCACCCCACCGGTCCGCGATCATCCGGCAGGCCATCCAGCCGCCCTCGTAGGACACCGCGAGTTCGGACGCGCCGCCGCCGAAGCCGAAGTCCGCGTCGGACGGCAGGGCCGTCGGCGCCCGGCCCGCGGACACGGCCTCCCCGAGCTCCGGCGCGGCCTCGGCCGGCGTGCGCCCGGTGCCCCGGTAGCCCACCCAGTCCGCGAACCCCTCCGACAGCCACAGCGGTGTCGCGGCGGTGGTGTCGGCGCGGGTGGCGACATGGGTGGTCTCGTGGGTGAGCACGACCTGCCTGCCCAGAGTGCCGAGCATGCCGTACGCGTCGGGGTTGACGATGATCCGGTCCGCGGGCGCCTGCGCCGGGGCGCCGGTCTCACCGGTGGTGACGGCCGCGATCCCGCGGTACGAGGAGGCCGGCGAGCCGAGCAGCCCCGCCATCCCCTCCAGGGACTTCGGCACGAGCACGACGACGTGCCGGGACCACTTGGTGCCCCAGGCGTCCGACACCGCGGGCACGGCGTGGTCGGCCAGGTCCGCGAAGGAGTGCAGCCTCTCGCCGGACTGGCCGACGCCGAGGACGATGCTGTGCCTGCCGCGGACGACGGTCACCTCGCCCTGGTCCCACAGCAGCTGCGAGGCCTTCTTGGCGGGCTTCTCGCGGACGACGTACCACTGGTCGGCCGCGTCCAGGGAGAGGTCCAGGGTGCGGGCGACGGTGACGGGGGCCTGGTCGTAGCCCTGGACCTGGTAGCGGAGTTCGGTGTCGGCGGTGGCCGTGGCGCCGGTGCGGTGCACCGCCGTGACCCGGTAGGACCAGGAGGCGAGCGGCACCGCGCTGACGTTCTCGAACCAGCTCGCGGTGCCCGTCCCGGCCACCGCCGCCTTGTCGCGGTCGAGGACGGCCGCCGCCCGCCGGTCCAGGACGTGCTGTACGTCGGCCTCGGCGGTGTCGGTGGCCGTCGGCCTGCCGCCGCAGGCCACCAGGGAGGTGAGCAGCAGGCACAGCACCACGACACCGTGTCCCGACGCCCGCCTTCGACCAGCCATGCTTCCCGATCGTACGGGTACCGGAGCCGTCGGTCAGGGTCGCGTGACCGTCGCCCCCGGCATCATGCCCACCGGGTCGTAGCGCACCGGGGCCCCGGGGTACGGGGCGTGGACGACCTGGCCGTTGCCGACGTACATGCCGACGTGACTGGCGTCACCCCGATAGGTGACCAGATCGCCGGGCAGCGCCTGGGAGAGCGGCACCTGGCGGCCGGCGTACCGCTGGGCCTGCGAGGTGCGCGGGAGGGAGACCCCGGCCTGGGCGTACGACCACTGCATCAGGCCCGAACAGTCGAAGCCGCTGGGCCCGTTGGCGCCCCACACGTACGGCTTGCCGATCGCGGACTGCGCGGCGGCCACGGCGGCGGCCGCCCGGCCCGAGGGCGCCGCGGCACCCGAGAGGTCGGGCCACTCGGAGCGGCCGGAGCGGGAGGCCCGGTCGTAGGCGGCGCGCTCGTCGGACGGCAGGGAGTTGAGCAGCGCGCGCGCTCTGGCGAGCTTCTTCTCGACGGTCCGCTTGTGGGAGGCGACGGCCTTGCGGCTCTTCTCCAGTTCGCCGAGCTTGCGGGCCGCCTCGCTGCGCTCCTGGGCGAGTTCGCGCATGGCCTCCTCGAGGTCCTTGAGCTCGCCCGCCTGATGCGCGTTGATGCGGTCCAGCACGGCCGCCTTGTCGAGGTAGTCGTCCGGGTCGTCGGAGAACAGCAGCGCGAGGGACGGTTCGAGGCCGCCGGTGCGGTACTGGGCGCCGGCCAGTGAACCGAGCCTCTCCCGCATGGAGTTGATGCGCTCCTGCTGGCGCGCGATCTTGTCCTGTGCGGTGCTGACCTCCTCGCGCAGCGAGTCGGCGCGTTCGTCGGCCTTGTTGTAGGCCTCGGTGGCCTGCTCGGCCTGCTCGTAGAGGCGGTCCACCTCGGCCTTGGTGTCGGCGGACGGGGCGGCGACGGCCGGTACGGCGCCGAGCGCGGCGGCCGCCGCGGACAGCACGCACAGGGCGGCACCGGCGCCCCGGTTGAACCCGGACGTCTGGACAAGGCGGCGATGGGACCCCACGGGAAGCCGCGCTCCTTCCACTGGCGGACTGGGACGTTCCCCGGTGAGGGGAAACGCGGCCGACAGTAGCCCCGCGGCAGGGGCGTATCCAACGACCTCCGCGGGCACACAACGTGACGCCCCGCCTATGACGCAGGTCATGGGCGGGGCGTGCGGTCAGTTGTGCTTGTCGCGATTCGCCCGAACGGGCGGCGAGTCGTCGCGATCTTGAACGGAAACGGGGCTCGGAGAAGAGCCTCAGATCCGCACGCCGAACTGGAACGGCATGTTGTTGATCGACTCGTAACGCACGACCGTGCCGGTGCGCGGGGCGTGGATGACCTGGCCGTTGCCCGCGTACAGCCCGACGTGGTGCAGGTCGCCGTAGAAGATGACCAGGTCGCCGACCTTGAGGTCGCTCATGCTGTAGATACGCGTGCCGGCGTTGGCCTGGGCCTGCGAGGTACGCGGGATGGTGATGCCGGCCTGGGCGTAGGCCCACGAGGTCAGGCCCGAGCAGTCGTAGGAGGCGGTGCCGGTGGCGCCGTAGACGTACGGCTTGCCGAGCTGGGTCTGGGCGGCGCTGAAGGCCGCCTGGGCCCGGGCGGAGGAGGCGGGGGCGTCACCGAGGTCCACGCGCTCGCTGGCGGAGCGGCTGGCGCGGGCGTCGGCGGCGGCGAGGGCGGCCTTCTCGGCGGCCGTCAGCGAGTTGAGGAGCTTCTGCGCCTCGGCGAGCTTGCCCTGAACGGCCTTCTTCTGCTTGGCCAGTTCGGTGCGGGTGCTCGCGAGGTCCTGGAGCTTCTCGGTGGCCTCGGCACGGTCCTGGGCCAGCTCGCGCTGCTTCTCCTGGATCTTCTTCAGCGCCTCGACCTGCTGGGAGCTGAGCTGGTCCGCGGTGGACGCCTTGTCCAGGTAGTCGTCCGGGTTCGACGACAGGAAGAGCTGGAGCGAGGAGTCGATGGAGCCGGTGCGGTACTGCGCCGCGGCCGCCATGCCTATGGAGTCCCGCAGTTCGTTCAGGTCGCCCTGGCCGCGGGCCACATTGTCCTGGATGGTGGAGATCTCCTTCTGGAGCTTCTCCTGCTTCTCCTTGGCGCCGTTGAGCTTCTCGGTGGCCTGCTCGGCCTGCTCGTACAGCGCGTCGACCTTCGCCTTGACCTCGTCCTTGCTCGGCTTCTCGCTCGGCGCGGCATTGGCGGCATTGGCACTGAGGGCCACGGCGGCAGCGGCTGCGGTCGTGAGCACGGTCACGCGCGTACGGCTCGGCTGCTTGGGTCGACGGTGGGACGCCACGGAGGTGAACTCCTTCTTTTGAGTGATCACCCGCTCGGAGGTTCGAGCCCAGACCCTAGTGACCTTCCCGTGATCATTCAAATCCTCAGGAGCAAAATCTCGTCACGCCGTGCATTCTTTGCACATAACTCACGTGCGGTGAGGCGGCCTTGACGCTACGTTGCGTGACGATACACCCAATTCGGGCGCTAAACCCCTAACTTCAAGGTTTAGGACAGCCGCTTCAGAAGCACCGCAGATGCGACCGGCCGCGCCCCCGCCTTGGCGATGCCGTCGGCGACCTCACGGTCGGTCGAGGCGACGATCACCGGCCGCCCGGGCGGCTCGGCGCGCACCAGCTGGCGGATCAACTCGTCGGCGGTGACGCCGGCCTTGGAGAACAGCACCCGCACCCCGCGCGGCGGCGCGAGCAGCACCGGCGCGGCGAGCTCGGCCCCGTCGAAGACACAGGTCACCTCCGCCCCGGTCTGCGCGGCGAGCTGCGAGAGCTGCCCGAGGAGGCGCAGGCGCTGCTTCTCCAGCGGCATCTGGGGATAGCCGGTCTTGGTGACGTTGTAGCCGTCGACCACCAAGTGCGCCTGGGGCAGGGCGAGAAGCTGGTCCAGGATCGCCGGGTCGTTCTCCGACAGCGCCCGCGCCGCGATGTCCTTCGGGGTCATCCGGCCCGGCTCGACCGCGTCCACCGTCTCGGCGGGCCGGACCGAGACCGGCGGCAGCGCCAGTTCCCGGCGCAGTCCCTGGGCCGCGTCCAGAACGGTGTCCAGAAGCAGACGCACGCGCATGTCCTCGACACTGCGCCCCTCCCGTGCCGCTCTGCGCGTGGCCTCCAGAGCGGCCTCCGCCTCCCCGAGGCGGGCCTTCAGGCGCCGGGACTCACTCTCGGCGGCGGACACCTGGGCCTGACTCTCGGAGCGTACGGACTCCGTCTCGGCCTGCATCTTGCGCAGGGCCGCCTCGCCGCGCTTGACGTCACTGAGTGCCGCGCGCAGCTTGCGGTGAAGCGATTCGGCTTCCTTCTTGGCGGATTCCAGCTCGGAACGCAGCCGCTCGGTCTCGGTGCGCGTCTGGTCGCGGGCGGCCGTGAGCTCCTCGCGCAGCCGCTCCAGCTCGGCCCGGCTCTCCTCGTCGGCCCGCTCGGCGTCCGCGCGCTGAGCCTCCTCACCGGCCGCGGTGACCAGCTTGACCCAGCCGGTGGGGCGCAGCACATAGGCCGCGGCAGCCACATCGAGCGGGTCCGCGGCCGGGGGCGGGGAACCGGAGTCGAGCGCGCCTGACAGCTCCGGCTGAAGCTCTCTGAACTTCTCCCCGATGCGCTGGCGGAACAGCGGATCGGTCTCCAGCGCGGCCGCCATCGCGTTGCCCGCGAACTTGGCCCGCCGGTTGGGCGCGAAGCGCGCGTACTGTCTCAGCTGGGCGGGCAGTTCGCCGACGGTCAGGCCGCCGAACCCCTCGGAGACGATGTGCACGACCCTGCGCCGGACACCGTCGGGCAGCGGACGGTCGAGCACCTCGGCGGCGCCGTCGCCCGGCTCCCCGCCTTGTGTCTCCACCATCCGTCACACCCCATCACTGTGCGGGGCCGGCCCTGTCAGGAGCCGGCGCCCGGCCTGTCCACGAGTTCCACCTGGTCCACGGCGTTGCACCAGCGGCACCGCACCGACTCGATGGTCTCACTGACCACCTCGCGCTCCTCGACCTTCGGCTCTCCCGCCAGATCGAGATGGACGTACTCGACAACCTTCGACGAGCGGGTCACGTCGAAGCGCGTGAGGTTGCCGCAGAGGGTGCAGCGCCACCGCGTCGAGGCGGTCGGGAGGGGAACCGTCATCGTGGCTGTGCTCTTTCCTACTAGCCATTGTCAGTGACACACCGGCGTCCCGGTGCGTGTGGCTCGTAACCCTACGGCCTGGCGGGTACTCGCCGCTCGGGCGTCCACAGGACCTGTCCGGCGGCGAGGCGCTCTGTTCGGTTGCGTCCCGTTACGTCATGCTCTGTGTTCATGATCAGCAACTGGAAGGTGACGGACGGTGGAGCACGCGGGGCGCTGTGGGGGCCGACTCCGGTCACCTACGGTCTGATCGCCCTGTGCTGTCTGGTCTTCGTGATCGGCCCCGCCTCGGGACTCGATCCGGCCTACGGCTCCGGGGACGCGGCCCTCGCCGCCCAGCGGGCCTACTTCCACCGCTGGGGCGTGGTCCCCGCCGAACTCTTCGAGGGCTCACCCGGTGCCGCCCTCACCCCGGCGACCGCGCTGTTCGTGCACGGCAGCTGGGTGCACCTGCTGGGCAACCTGCTCTTCCTGTACGTCTTCGGGGTGATGACGGAGGAACGGATGGGCCGGCTGCAGTTCCTCCTCTTCTACGTCGCCAGCGGCTACCTCGCCCTGCTGGGCTACGCGGCCGCCAACGCCGACTCCGAGCAGTCCCTGGTCGGTGCCTCCGGGGCCATCTCGGCGGTCCTCGGCGCGTTTCTGTTCCTGTTCCCCGGGGCCCGGGTGACCAGTCTCCTGCCGTTCCTCTTCTTCCTGCCGCTGCGCTTCCCCGCCTGGGTCGTCCTGCCCTTCTGGGCGGCGCTGCAATGGCTCGCGGCGGGCCGTGCCTCCGACGGCCCCGGGGTGGCCTATCTCGCCCACCTGGTGGGCTTCGGCCTGGGCCTGATCTTCGCCTGGGTGCGTTTCGGCCGTACCACTAGAGTGAGGGCCGCCCCAGCTCCGTCCCCCGAGGGAGAGAACCAGCCGTGATCACCGCGATCGTGCTCATCAAGACCAGCGTGGACCGGATCCCCGAGATCGCGGAGCGGATCGCCGCGCTGGAGTCCGTGAGCGAGGTCTTCTCGGTCACGGGCACGTACGACCTGATCGCCATGGTCCGGGTCAAGCAGCACGAGGACCTCGCCGAGGTCATCCCCGGCAGCATCAGCAAGATCCCGGGCGTCGAGGCGACGGACACCCACGTGGCCTTCCGCACCTACTCCCAGCACGACCTGGAGGCCGCGTTCGCGATCGGCCTCGACAGCTGACGCCTTCGGCAGCTGACGGGCCCCGGCAGTCAGGAGTCGAGCGCGAGCACCGTGATGCCATCGGCGGTCGCGGCGTACACGCGGCCGTCCCGGACGACCGGACTCTGGGTTCCGATGGACGCGCCGCCCTCGACGCGTCGGTGCCAGGTCTGCTTTCCCTTGTGGTTGACGCCGTAGAGCGTCGAGCCGTGCCGTACGTAGACGGTGTCGCCGGCGACCGTGGGGTCGCTGTACTGGCTTCCGTCGTCGGTGAACCGGAAGGACCACACCGTCGATCCGTCGGCGGGGTCCAGGGCGACCAGTTCGTAGTCGGACGCGGTGACGCCGAGGCCGCCGAAGGGCACGCAGGTGAAGTAGCGGCTGCCGTAGACCTTGTCGTTGGTCGAGTTCCACAGCGGCTTGCCGGTGCGGCCGATGCCGTGCAGCATCTGC
This sequence comes from Streptomyces sp. NPDC005402, assembly GCF_040606575.1. Classification (NCBI taxonomy): domain Bacteria; kingdom Bacillati; phylum Actinomycetota; class Actinomycetes; order Kitasatosporales; family Streptomycetaceae; genus Streptomyces; species Streptomyces sp. NPDC005402. The sequence continues at coordinate 321,347 of NZ_JBEXFB010000004.1, read as the reverse complement.
TCGCCGCCCGATCCGACCAGCAGCGTGTCGCCGACCAGCGCGGGCCGTCCGGTGTCCAGGCCGGCCGTGGTCGACCAGAGCCGCTTGCCGCTCTTCGCGTCCAGGGCCTGGAGCCGGTCCCCGAAGGTGCCGACGTACACCACGCCGCCCGCCACCACGGGCTCGCCGGTGGGCGCGGGGCCGGTCGGGGTGGACCAGCGCACGCTGCCGTCGGGGGCGTAGGCCCGCACCCCGCCCGCGTCAGAGCCGTCGCCGTAGGAGACCAGGACGAGCTTGCCCGCGGCGACCGGGAACTGACTGTTCGCGGCGAACGACTTCGTCCAGCGGACCTTGCCGTGCCGGCCGAGCGCGCACAGCTTGGAGGCGCCCTCCTGGCCGTCCTCCAGCAGGCAGTACACGCCGTCGGCGGTGGCGAGCGGGGACATGGCCTCGGCACCGAGGGAGGTCCGCCACACGGTCCGCCCGTCCAGGTCCAGCGCGTGCAGCGCGCCGTCCGCGCCGCCGACGTACACCCGTGTGCCGTCGAGCGAGAGGGCCGCGCAGGGGCCGCGCCGCCCACCCAGTCCCTGGACCTTGTACTGCCAGCCCGTCGCATGCGCGCCCGTCGGGGATCCCGCCCCGGCCCGCGCGGCCCCCTCCGGCGAGTCCCGCAGCCACAGCCACCCGCCCACACCTCCGGCCGCCACGACCCCTGCGCCGCCCGCCACGGCCCGCAGCAGCCTCCGCCGGGAGGGCGGGGCAGGGGCCGGTGTCACATGGGTGACCGCGGGGACGTCCGTGACGGTCACGGGCGCCACGTACTCGACCCGGCTCTCGCGCTCCCCCGAGTCGTGCGCGGGAACCCAGTGCGCACCGCTGCGAGCGGCCTCGGGCTCCTGCACGGCACCGGGGGCGTACCACCCCGGCCGCAGGCCCTCGCGCAGCGACCCCGCGGTGTGCCCCGCGGCCGCGACCAGCTCCGTCGGGGTCGGCCGCGCACCGGGGTCGTCCCGCAGACACGCCTCCACCAGCGGCAACTGCTCCGGCGGTACGGCGGACAGGTCGACGTCACCGGTCAGGATCCGCAGCAGAACGACCGAATCCTGACCCTCGCCGAAGGGTTCCTTGCCGCCGGACGCGTAGGCGAGGACCGCGCCCAGGGAGAAGACGTCACTGGCCGGCACCACCTGGGCGCCGTTGCGGATCTGTTCGGGCGAGAGATAGCCGACCGACCCGACGACCACGCCGGTCCGGGTCAGGGCGGTGCCTTCCAGGGCCCGGACGATCCCGAAGTCGATGACCCGGGGGCCGTCGGGCGCGAGCAGGATGTTGGAGGGTTTGAGGTCCCGGTGCACCAGCCCCTTGGCGTGGATCGCGGCGAGCGCCTCGGCGAGCGCGGCCGCCAGCAGCCGTACCGCGTCCCCGGCCAGCGGTCCCCGGTCGAGCACCGCGTCCCGCAGGTTGGGCCCCGCCACGAACTCCGTCGCCATCCACGGCCGCGCGGCCTCGGTGTCCGCGTCCACGACCCGCGCGGTGTACGTGCCCGCCCCACCGACGGTCTGCGCGGCCCGGACCTCGTGCCGGAACCGGGCACGGAAGGTGCGGTCCTCGGCGTGCTCGGCCCGTACGACCTTCACGGCCAGCCGTAAGCCGCCGCGCGCCTCGGCGAGATACACCTCGCCCATGCCGCCGGACCCGAGTCTGCCCAGGACCTCGTAGGGCCCGATGGTCCGCGGGTCCGTCTCGCGCAGCTCCTGCACCCGGTGCTCCCCCTGCTTTCCGTACGGCTGCTGAGGGGGAGCGTATACGCGCGCCGGACGTCGGTACGTCAGACGGCCGGGACGCAGCGCCCGTCCTCGGTGCGGTACGTCCACTTCGCACCGTCCGCGACCAGTTCCTTCACGGCCTTCACGAACCGCTCCACGTGCTCGTCGGGCGTGCCCGCGCCGAAGCTCACCCGGATCGCGTTGAGCGACTTCTCGCCGGGCGCGGCCTCGGGGGCGCCGCACTCGCCCTGGGACTGCGGGTCGCTGCCGAGGAGGGTGCGGACGAGGGGGTGGGCGCAGAAGAGGCCGTCGCGGACGCCGATGCCGTACTCGGCGGACAGGGCGGCGGCGAAGTGGGAGCTGTTCCAGCCCTCGACGACGAAGGAGATCACGCCGACCCGGGGAGCGTCGTCGCCGAAGAGGGACAGGACGCGGACCTCGGGGACCTCGGCGAGACCCTGGCGGACCTTCTCGATCAGGTACTGCTCGCGGGCGACCAGGCTGTCGAATCCGGCCTCGGTCAGCGCCTTGCAGGCGGAGGCGATGGAGTAGGCGCCGATGACGTTGGGCGAGCCCGCCTCATGCCGCGCGGCGCTGTCGTGCCACTCCACGTCCACTCCCCCGTCCTCGCGCCGGGTGACCTTGCGGCTGGCGCCGCCGCCCGCGAGGTAGGGGTCGGCGGCCTTCAGCCAGTCGGCGCGGCCCGCCAGGACGCCGGAGCCGAAGGGGGCGTAGAGCTTGTGGCCGGAGAAGGCGACCCAGTCGACGTCGAGGTCACGGACGCTCAGCGGGTGGTGCGGAGCCAGCTGGGCCGCGTCCAGGACGATCCGGGCGCCGTGCGCGTGGGCGGCGGCGGCCAGCTCGCGGACCGGCCACAGCTCACCGGTGACGTTGGAGGCGCCGGTGACGCACACCAGGGCCGGGCCGTCGGGGTCGCGGTCGGCGAGGGCCTTCTCCAGGGTCTCCACGGCCTGCCGCGGGGTGCGCGGGGCGTCGAGGTAGCTGACCCGGGCGTCCTTCCAGGGCAGCAGGCTCGCGTGGTGCTCGGTCTCGAAGACGAAGACCTGGCAGTCGACGGGCAGGGCGGCGGCGAGGAGGTTGAGCGAGTCGGTGGTGGACCGGGTGAAGATCAACTGGTCGTCGTCGCGGCAGTCGAGGAACTCGGTGACGGTCCTGCGGGCGTTCTCGAAGAGGTCGGTCGACAGCTGGGAGAGGTAGCCGGCCCCGCGGTGCACGCTGCCGTAGTAGGGCGCGTACGCCGCCACGTCGTCCCAGACCCGCTGGAGAGCCGGTGCGCTGGCCGCGTAGTCGAGCGCGGCGTAGGTGACTTCGCCGCCGGTGACGAGCGGGACGGTGACATCTCGCCCCAGAACGGGCAGCTGGGCACAAATGGTCTGGGCGGAGGCAGCGGTGAGGACAGACATGGGGAACTCCCGTGAAAAGAGAAAGGGGTGATGGGTGTGCGGAGGCGGGGCTCGGCGCCCTATCGCATTCGCTTGCTCACGGAAGACTCCCTCGAACGACCAGGACCCCTGGATTCGAGAGGGGCCCGCGCTTGCCGTGAACCTCGCTGCTCACGGCCTGGTCTTCACCCGGGGCACCCCGCCACGGACGGAGGGTTGCCGGACAGTCGGCCGGGGCCTCATGACTGTCACTCATGACCTGACACAAAAACGTACGCGAAATGATCGTCGCCCCGCAACCCGTGTCCGGATCGCGGGACGACACCCTGTGCGGCGGCCGCTACGCGTTGCTCGCGGCCACCCAGCGCTCCAGCGTCCGCTTCGCCGACCCCGAGTCGATCGACTCGGCGGCCCTGTCCATCCCGGCCCTCAGCTGCTCGGCCAGCGTCCCCGTCCCCGGGTCCAGGGCCACCAGCGCGGCCGCCGAGTTCAGGAGTACGGCGTCCCGGACCGGGCCCCTCTCGCCGTCCAGGAGGGTGCGGGCGACCTCCGCGTTGTACGCCGGGTCACCGCCCCGCAGGGCCTCCACCGGCACCAGGTCGATGCCGACGTCCCGGGGGTCGAAGCTCTCCTCGGTGACCTTGCCGTCGCGGACGATCCAGACGCGGGAGGTCGACGTGGTCGTCAGCTCGTCGAGGCCGTCGTCACCGCGGAAGACGAGGGCGGAGTTGCCGCGCTCGGCGAAGACGCCCGCGACGACCGGCGCCATGCGCGGATCGGCGACCCCGACCGCCTGGGACCGCACCCGGGCGGGGTTGGTCAGCGGGCCGAGGATGTTGAACACCGTGCGGATGCCCAACTGGCCGCGTGCGGCACCCGCGTGACGCAGCGCCGGATGGAACTTGATCGCGAAGCAGAACGTGATCCCGGCCTCCCCGGCCACCTCGGCCACCCGCCGCGGGGTCAGTTCCAGATTGACGCCGAGCTTCTCCAGGACGTCCGAGGCACCGGACGCGGAGGAAGCGGCCCGGTTGCCGTGCTTGACGACGGTGGCACCGGCTCCGGCCACGACGATCGCCGACATGGTGGAGATGTTGACCGTCTTGGCGCCGTCGCCGCCGGTGCCGACGACGTCCACCGTCCGCCCGGGGACCTCGATCACGTTGGCGTGCTCGTACATGGCCCGGACGAGCCCGTTGATCTCCTCGACCGTCTCGCCCTTGGCCCTGAGGGCGACCACGAAACCGGCGATCTGCGCGTCGGTCGCCTCGCCCCGCATGATCCGGTCCATCGCCCACGCCGTCGCGTCGGCGCTCTGGTCCCGGCCGTACAGCAGGGCGTTCAGCACCTCGGGCCAGGAACGGCCCGCCGCGGTGTCGCCTCCAGCGGGGGTCACAGCGCTCATGGGGCCGCTCCAGATGTCGTAGAAAACTGTGCCCACACCCTATCCAGCCCGGAGCACGACACAGGGCCCCGTCCGGTGTTCGGACGGAGCCCTTAGCCTGCCGCGAGCCCGGCGCATCGGCCCCGCGGCCACGCCCGCCACCCACTACCCGAGCCCCCACCGGGCAGCAACGGGCAGCCGCAGGCATTCAGGGGCGCGGGGAACTGCGCACCACGCCCGCCCCCACCGAACCCGCACCCTCACGGCACGGCAAAGGGCCCGTCCGGTGTGCCGGACGGGCCCTTCTACCGCGCGTGGCGAGCGCAGCGATCAGTGGTGGCCGTGGCCGCTCGTGATCTCCTTGTACTCCTCGACGGTCGGCTTGGGGATCTGGGCTTCCTCGCCGTAGTACGCCTCGCTCAGCTTGGCGCGCAGCTTCTCGGAGCCCTTGACCTTGCGCTCGACGCCGTTCTCGTCGACCGTGGCGCCGATCGCGGCCGGCTTGTACTGCTCGTGCGCCGTGAGCGTGTGCAGCTGCTCCTGGCTGAGCGGCTCGTGCACCTCGATGAACTCACCGTGCGGCAGGCGCTTGATGATGCCGGACTCGCGGCCGTGCAGCACCTTGTCCTTGTCGCGGCGCTGGAGGCCGAGGCAGATCCGCTTGGTGACGATGAACGCGAGGACCGGGGCGACGAAGAACGCGACCCGGACGAACCAGGTGATGGCGTTGATCGACAGGTGGAAGTGGGTGGCCCAGAGGTCGTTTCCACCACCGATCAGCAGCACCATGTACCAGGTGATCCACGCGACGCCGAACGCGGTCCGCGTCGGGGCGTTGCGCGGGCGGTCCAGGATGTGGTGCTCGCGCTTGTCGCCGGTGACCCAGGACTCGATGAACGGGTAGACCGCGATCGCGACCAGGACCAGCGGGAAGATCACCAGCGGGATGAACACGCCCAGGACGAGCGTGTGACCCCAGAAGTTGATCTCCCAGCCCGGCATGACACGGATCAGGCCCTCGGAGAAGCCCATGTACCAGTCAGGCTGGGCGCCCGTGGACACCTGGTCGGGACGGTAGGGGCCCATCGACCAGATCGGGTTGATCGAGGCGATCGCCGCGATGGCCGCGATGACACCGAAGACCAGGAAGAAGAAGCCTCCGGCCTTGGCCATGTAGACCGGCAGCAGCGGCATGCCGACGACGTTGTTGTTCGTCTTTCCGGGGCCCGCGAACTGCGTGTGCTTGTGGTAGAAGACCAGGATCAGGTGGCCGACCACCAGGCCGAGCATGATGCCCGGCAGCAGCAGGACGTGGATCGAGTAGAAGCGGGCCACGAAGTCGCCGCCCGGGAACTCTCCGCCGAACAGGAAGAACGACAGGTACGTGCCGACGATCGGCACGGACAGGATCGCGCCCTCCATGAAGCGGACACCGGTGCCGGAGAGCAGGTCGTCCGGGAGCGAGTAACCGGTGAAGCCGGTGAACATGCCGAGGACGAACAGCAGGAAGCCGAACAGCCAGTTGACCTCACGCGGCTTGCGGAACGCGCCCGTGAAGAACACACGCATCATGTGCACGAACATGCCGGCGAGGAAGATCAGCGCCGCCCAGTGGTGGATCTGCCGGATCAGCAGACCACCGCGCACATCGAAGGAGATGTGCATGGTCGAGTTGAACGCCTCGGACATCATCTGGCCCTGCAGCGGGATGTAACTGCCGTGGTACTCCACCTCGTTCATCGACGGGTGGAAGAACAAGGTCAGGTACACACCCGTGAGGATGATGATGATGAAGCTGTAGAGGCAGACCTCACCCAACATGAACGACCAGTGGTCGGGGAAGATCTTGCGCATGTTGCTCTTGGCCAGGGAGTAGATCCCCAGTCGACCGTCGGCCCAGTCGGCGACGCGCTCGCCGGCCGGTGCCTTCCCGCGTGCGCGGGACTCGGAGGTCTCTGTAGTGCTCATCCGCGCTCCCAGAATGCAGGACCGACAGGCTCATCGAAGTCGCCGAGCGCTTCGAGGTAACCCTGGTCGTTCACGCCGATGCGCAGCTGCGGCAGGGCGTGACCGGCGGGGCCGAAGATCACCCGGGCACCGTCGGAGAGGTCGAAGGTGGACTGGTGGCAGGGGCAGAGCACGTGGTGCGTCTGCTGCTCGTACAGGGAGATCGGGCAACCGACGTGGGTGCAGATCTTCGAGTACGCGACGATTCCCTCGTACGACCACTCGAGCTCGCGCTTGTCCTTGATGTTGTCCGGCTGGATGCGGACGATCATCAGGGCGGCCTTGGCGATCTCGGTCTGGAACTCCTCGTCGTGCTCCTCCAGGCCCTCGGGCTTGGCGAAGGTCAGCGAGCCGACCTGGACGTCGGAGGGGCGCAGCGGCTCGTTGGTGTTCATGTTGACGAGCTGGAGGCCCTTGCGCCACATGGTGTGGCGGAGCTTGGTGCCGGGCAGCGGGCCGAGGTCGCGCAGCAGCATGACGCCGGAGAGCGGGAACAGGGCCAGCGCGCCGAACATCGTGTTGCGGATCAGCTTGCGACGGCCGAGCGCCGACTCCTTGGCGCCCTGCTTGAAGTCCGCGTGGACCTTCGCGCGGACCTCGGGGGACGCCTCGATCGGGTGACGTTCGTCGGCGATCTCCTCGTCGGACATCAGGGTGCGGGCCCAGTGGACCGCGCCCGCGCCGATCGAGAAGAGGGCGAGACCGAGGGTCAGGCCCAGCGCGAAGTTCAGTGCGTTGATGTGCCCGATCGGGAAGACGTAGATCGACTTGTCGTGGGGGATGCCCACGTACGAGGCGATGAACCCGACAGTGGCCAGCATCGACACCGTGAACAGCATGGCCACCGTGCGCTCGGACCGCCTGGCGGCCCGCTCGTCGATGTCCTGCACCCGGTGCTCGTGGGGCGGCAGTCCGGGGTCGGCGAACGGGTTCTTCTCGTCCGCGACGCCTACCGCGCCGTGCGCGTCCTGCTCTGCGGGCAGGTTCTCTTCTGGAATGTCTTGGCTACTCATGACTTCTTGGCCTTTGCGGTCCGAGCGGCGACCCAGACGGCGACCGCGATCAGCGCGCCGAGGCCGAAGATCCAGGCGAACAGGCCTTCGGAGACCGGGCCGAGACCGCCCAGCTCAAGGCCGCCGGGGCTCACGGTGTCGTCGCCGTTGACCGCGTTCAGGTACGCGATGATGTCCTTCTTGTTCTGCTCCGACAGCGTGGTGTCGGGGAACGACGGCATGTTCTGCGGGCCGGTCTGCATGGCCTCGTAGATGTGCTTCGGGGCGACACCCTCGAGGCTGGGCGCGAACTTGCCGTGCGTCAGCGCACCACCCTTGCCGGTGAAATTGTGACATTGGGTGCAGTTGTCACGGAAGAGCTCGCCGCCCTTGGCGATGTCGGCACCGTCGGGGCCGTACTGCGCCTCGGTCGGGATGCTCGGGCCGGAGCCCAGCGAGGAGATGTACGCGGCCAGCTGGTCGATCTCGGCCTGCGTGTAGATGACCTTCTTGCGCGGAACCTGCGCACCCGGCTGCTGGGCCGGCATACGGCCGGTGCCGACCTGGAAGTCGACGGCCGCGGCGCCCACGCCCACGAGGCTCGGACCGTCGGAGGACCCCTGACCGCCGGTGCCGTGGCAGCTGGCACAGCCTACGGCGAAGAGCTTCTTGCCCTCGTCGATGGCCAGGGACTGGGCGGTTTCGTCTGCCTTCGCCTTGTCCGCGGGGGCGAACACGGCGTACAGCCCCCCGGTGCATGCCAGCGCGAGGAGTAGGACGACGAGCGCCGCCAGCGGGTGGCGTCGTCGTGCGGAGAGCTTTTTCACGGATTACCCCGGTGTCAGGATCTTCTGCGTCGATGCTTGCGATGTCGGGAGCGGGCCCGGCTACTTGATCATGTAGATCGTGGCGAAGAGGCCGATCCAGACGACGTCGACGAAGTGCCAGTAGTAGGACACGACGATGGCTGCGGTCGCCTGCTCGTGGGTGAACCTCTTGGCCGCGTAGGTACGCCCGAGAACGAACAGGAACGCGATGAGGCCGCCCGTCACGTGCATGCCGTGGAAGCCGGTGGTCAGGTAGAACACCGAGCCGTACGGATCGGAGGAGAGCGAGAGCCCGTCCTTCTTCACCAGCTCCGTGTACTCGTAGATCTGACCGCCGATGAAGATCGCGCCCATGATGAAGGTGATGATGAACCAGCCCCGGAGCTTCTTCACATCACCGCGCTCGGCTGCGAAGACGCCGAGCTGGCAGGTGAGGGAGGAGAGCACCAGGATCGTGGTGTTCGTCGCCGAGAACGGGAAGTTCAGGCTGGACGCCATTTCCTTCCAGTGGTCGGGACCCGTCACCGATCGCAGGGTGAAGTACATCGCGAAGAGGGCCGCGAAGAACATCAGCTCGGAACTCAGCCAGATGATGGTTCCGACGCTGGTGAGGTTCGGTCGGTTGACCGACGGGTGCGCGTGCCCGGTTGTCTCTGTCGTTGCTGTCGCCACGACCGACATTATGTCGGTCGCTTATCCCGCCCTCACCCCGGGGGGTGCCGTTCGGAGTGTCTCCCTGCTCCATACCAGTGTTGACGTGGTGTTCAAGGGAGTAGCATCCGGCCCAACGGGCCTGTCCTTACGACGCTGACGTCACGGAGGAACAATGCAGCCGACCGCCACGGTGCTGGTCTACAGCGACGATTCCAACACCCGCGAGCAGGTACGGCTCGCCTCCGGCCGGCGACCGGCTCCGGACGTCCCGTTGGTCGAGTTCCTGGAGTGCGCCACGCCCGCGGCGGTGCTGAAGGAGCTGGCCAAGGGCGGGATCGACGTCTGTGTGCTGGACGGGGAGGCAGTGCCGATGGGCGGCATGGGCCTGTGCCGGCAGATCAAGGACGAGGTGTTCCACTGCCCGCCGGTGCTGTTGCTGATCGGGCGGCCGCAGGACGCGTGGCTGGCGACGTGGAGCCGGGCGGAGGGCGCGGTGACCCATCCGGTGGATCCGGTGGAGTTCGCGGCGGCGCTGGCTTCCTTGTTGCGGGACAAGAAGGCTCTGAGCGCCTGAGAGCTCGGGGTGCGGAGTTCAATGGCGTCTGCGGGCCCGTCGTGGCTTGTCGCGCAGTTCCCCGCGCCCCCTGAAGGGCGTTGCCCCTGAGCCTCCTCTAGACGCTCTCCGGCCTCAGCCTGGCCTGCTGCGCCGCGCTCGGGGCGTCCGGGGTGCCGGCCACCAGGGCGCTGCCGTCGCGCCATTTCTTCCAGTCCAGGTTCCAGTCGCCGAAGCCGTTGCCGAACGGCTCCATCGTGTCGCCGTCCGAGTTGATGACCTTGACCACATCGCCCTCGTGGACGGTGTCGAAGAACCACTCGGCGTTGGACGTGCTCATGCCGGTGCAGCCGTGGCTGACGTTGGCGTAGCCCTGGGAGCCGACCGACCAGGGGGCGGCGTGCACGTACTCGCCGCTCCAGGTGACGCGGGTGGCGTAGTAGACCGGGAGGTCGTACGACTCCGAGGAGCCCTCGGCGATCCCGATGCTGGTGCCGCGCATACGTACGAGGTACTCCTTGCCCAGCACGACCTTGACGCCGTTGCGGGTCTCGAAGCCGGGCTTGCCGGTGGTGACCGGGAGCTCGTTGATGACCTCGCCGTTCCTGTAGACCTTCATCGAGTGGGACGAGGCGTCCGTCACGGCGATGATGCTGTCGCCGGTGGTCAGCTTCAGGGGCTTGCCCTTGCCGCCCCAGAGCCGGTCGCCGATCTTGATGCCCTCCAGGTCGCTGCGGACCTGGATCGTGGCGTGGGCGGGCCAGTACTCCTTGGGGCGGTAGTGGAGTTCCTTGTCGTCCACCCAGTGCCAGGCGCCCGCTACGGCGGGCGTGGAGTCGACCCTGAGGGCGCGCTCGACGACGGCCCGCTGGGCCTTGTCCTTGACGGGACGGTCCAGCTTGGCGGTGACGGGCTGGCCGACGCCGTACGTGCCCGTCTTGGGGCCGAAGGTGACGTTCAGGCGTGTCTTGCCGAGAGGTTTGCTGGTGTCGAAGTCGACGACCTTGCGGCCGGGTGCCCCGTCGTCGTCCTCGGTGCTCACCCGGACCGTGTAATGGGCGTTTGCGGCCAGCGGGGAGGTGCTGTGCCAGCGGGTGCCGTCGGCGGAGAGTTCGCCCGCCAGATGGCGGCCCGTGGCGTCCGTGGCCGTGACGTCGGTGATGCGATCGTCGTCCTCGGCGGTGACCTCGAGCGGCTTGTCCGGGTCGGCCTTCTTGCCGTCGCCCGTGGGCGCGTTGAAGGCGATCTGGTCCGCCGCGTCGTACGGCGTGGCCGCCAGCGGGTTCCCGTCGGACCCGCAGGCGGTGGCGCTCGCGCCGAGGGCGATCACCAGCAGGCTGCAGCTGACGACGGTGCGGGTACGCGGTGCGTGGTTCATGACTTCACGCTAGGAAGCCGCGTCAAGAACGGCACGCCGAGTGACTCGTACGAGGGACACCGATTGCTGCAAAAGCAGGAGCCCGGACGCTCCTGACGGAGTGTCCGGGCCCTGATGAGCTCAGCTCGTGCTACTGGGTGCGGTTCTCACCGCGGTAGTACTCGAAGACCCAGCCGTACAGGCCGATCAGGATCACCGGCACCGAGAAGTACAGCAGCCACCAGCCGATCGCGACCGACAGGAAGGCGAGGGCGCCGCCGAAGCCGAGTGCGAGCGGCTGCCAGCTGTGCGGGCTGAAGAACCCGACCTCGCCGGCGTCGTCCGCGACGTCGGCCTCCTTGTTGTCCTGCGCGCCGGCGTCCACCCGCTTGGCCGTGAAGCCCAGGTAGAAGCCGATCATGATGGACAGACCGAAGGCCAGGAAGAGCGCGGTGGTACCGGCCGGCTCCTTCGACCACACGCCATAGACGATCGCCATGGCGAGGATGAAGATGCTCAGCCAGAAGAACATCCGTCCCTGGATCTTCACTTCCCGGCCTCCTTGCCGCCGTTGCCGGCCAGAGCCTTCTCACCGTGACCGGCGTTCTCGAGCTGGTCGAGAGCGGCGATCTCCGGGTGGTGCAGGTCGAACGCCGGGGATTCGCTGCGGATCCGCGGCAGGGTGAGGAAGTTGTGGCGCGGCGGCGGGCAGGAGGTCGCCCACTCGAGCGAGCGGCCGTAGCCCCACGGGTCGTCGACGCCGACCGGCTTGCCGTACTTGGCCGTCTTCCACACGTTGTAGAGGAACGGCAGGATCGACAGGCCGAGCACGAACGAGCTGATCGTCGAGATCGTGTTCAGGGCGGTGAAGCCGTCGGCCGCCAGGTAGTCGGCGTAACGACGCGGCATGCCCTCGGCGCCCAGCCAGTGCTGGACCAGGAAGGTGCCGTGGAAGCCGATGAACAGCGTCCAGAACGTGATCTTGCCGAGGCGCTCGTCGAGCATCTTGCCGGTGAACTTCGGCCACCAGAAGTGGAAGCCGGAGAACATCGCGAAGACGACGGTGCCGAAGACGACGTAGTGGAAGTGCGCCACCACGAAGTACGAGTCCGAGACGTGGAAGTCCATCGGGGGCGAGGCCAGGATGACACCGGTCAGACCACCGAAGGTGAAGGTGATCAGGAAGCCGGTGGCCCAGAGCATCGGGGTCTCGAAACTCAGGGACCCCTTCCACATCGTTCCGATCCAGTTGAAGAACTTCACGCCGGTCGGTACGGCGATGAGGAACGTCATGAAGGAGAAGAACGGGAGGAGTACGCCGCCTGTGACGTACATGTGGTGGGCCCACACCGTCACGGACAGACCCGCGATCGCGATGGTCGCCGCGATCAGACCCATGTAGCCGAACATCGGCTTGCGGGAGAAGACCGGGATGACCTCGGAGATGATGCCGAAGAACGGCAGGGCGATGATGTACACCTCTGGGTGGCCGAAGAACCAGAAGAGGTGTTGCCAGAGCAATGCTCCGCCGTTCGCGGCATCGAAGACGTGTGCCCCGAATTTCCGATCCGCCTCCAGCGCGAAGAGCGCGGCGGCGAGGACGGGGAAGGCGAGCAGGACCAGCACCGCGGTCAGCAGCACGTTCCACACGAAGATCGGCATGCGGAACATGGTCATGCCGGGGGCGCGCATGCAGATGATCGTGGTGATGAAGTTGACCGCGCCGAGGATCGTGCCGAAGCCGGAGAAGGCCAGACCCATGATCCACAGGTCGGCGCCGACGCCCGGCGAGCGGACCGCGTCCGACAGCGGGGAGTAGGCGAACCAGCCGAAGTCGGCCGCGCCCTGCGGGGTCAGGAAGCCGCCCACCGCGATCGTCGAGCCGAACAGGTAGAGCCAGTAGGCGAACATGTTCAGCCGCGGGAACGCCACGTCGGGCGCGCCGATCTGCAGCGGCATGATCCAGTTGGTGAAGCCGGCGAACAGCGGCGTCGCGAACATCAGCAGCATGATCGTGCCGTGCATCGTGAACGCCTGGTTGAACTGCTCGTTCGACATGATCTGCAGACCCGGCCGGGCCAGCTCGGCGCGCATGAGGAGCGCCATCACGCCGCCGATCAGGAAGAACGCGAACGACGTGACCAGGTACATCGTCCCGATCGTCTTGTGGTCAGTGGTGGTGAGCCACTTGATGACCACGCTGCCGCGGTTCTGGCGCCGGACCGGCAGCTCGTCCGTGTAGTGGGACCCTGCTGCCGCGGCACCCTGGGGTTCGTTGAGGATGCTCACAGGTTCGTCGTCTCCCGGTCCTTCTCGTGGGCGGTCTGCTCGATGCCCGCGGGAACGTAACCGGTCTGCCCCTTCTTCGCGAGGTCCTTGAGGTGCTGCTCGTAGCGCTCGGGGGAGACGACCTTCACGTTGAACAGCATCCGGGAGTGGTCGACGCCGCAGAGCTCGGCGCACTTGCCCATGAAGGTGCCCTCCTTGTTCGGAGTCACCTCGAAGGCGTTGGTGTGGCCCGGGATGACGTCCTGCTTCATCAGGAACGGCACCACCCAGAAGGAGTGGATGACGTCACGCGAGGTGAGGACGAAGCGGACCGTCTTGCCCTTGGGGAGCCAGAGCGTCGGGCCGGGGTTGCCGGTCTGCGGGTTCCGCGTGGCGGGCGTCCCGAAGTCGTAGACACCGCCGGCGTTCGCCGGGAAGGCGTTCTTGAACCGGGTCGGAATCGCGGCCAGGTTCTTGTCCGTCTTCGCGTCACCCGTGGAGCCCGCGACGGGCTCGATGTAGTTGAACGCCCAGCTCCACTGGTAGCCGACGACGTTGATGGTGACGTCGGGCTGCTTCTTGAGGCTGAGGAGCTTCGACTCGTCGCGGGCCGTGAAGTAGAAGAGGACCGAGACGATGACGAGCGGAACCACGGTGTACAGCGCCTCGATGGGCATGTTGTACCGGGTCTGCGGAGGTACCTCCACCTTGGTGCGGCTGCGCCGGTGGAAGATGGCGCTCCAGATGATCAGACCCCACACCAGTACGCCGACAGCGAGCGCGGCGGCCCAGGAGCCCTGCCACAGGGAGAGGATCCTCGGAGCCTCTTCCGTGGTCGGGGTGGGCATACCAAGGCGGGGGAAGTCTTCCCAGTTGTACGAGCAACCGGTGGCTGTCGCCAGGACCAGGCCCGCAGTCATTGCCTGCAGCAGCTTCCGCCGCATCGGGCGCCGCGGCGAGCGGTCGGAGCCGTTGGGACTCACGTAGCGCCTTCCCGAGAGTCTCGCCCGCGCGTAACGGCTGCGGCCTGGCCTTACTCGGTGGTCGGTCGCCGCCCTGCGTCGGGCAGGGGTTTGGATGTTTATGCGGACCAAACCCTAGCCGACGCCCTCCGGGGGTTCAGCGGGAGGGGTGCCTACTCACTCGCTGGGTTCGCTTGATTGGCGGCTGCGGGTGGTTTGTGGCTGATCGCGCAGTTCCCCGCGCCCCTGGGGAGGTTAGCGTTGCCGTGTGTCTTATTTCGACGCCGCTTCCGGTGCGCCTCTTCACCCCGTTGCCCGTCAGGCGCTGTTGGCCTCTCTGGATGAAGGGTGGGCTGATCCCTCCCGGTTGTACCGGGAAGGGCGGCGGGCTCGGATGTTGTTGGATGCTGCTCGGGAGGCCGCCGCCGAGGCTGTGGGGTGTCGTCCTGATGAGCTGACGTTCACCTCGTCCGGGACGCGGGCCGTGCACAGCGGAATCGCCGGGGCCATGGGGGGACGCAGGCGGATCGGACGTCACCTGATCGTGTCAGCCGTCGAACACTCCTCGGTACTCCATTCGACGGAGTCGTTCGACGTGACCGAGGTGCCGGTGGACCGTACGGGGGCGGTGAGTGCGCGGTCGTACGCCGATGCTCTGCGCCCCGACACCGCGCTGGCGTGTCTCCAGTCGGCCAACCACGAGGTGGGGACCGTGCAGCCGGTGGCCGAGGTGGCGGCCGTGTGCCGCGAGGCCGGGGTGCCGTTGCTGGTGGACGCGGCGCAGTCGCTCGGGTGGGGGCCGGTCGAGGGTGAGTGGTCCCTGTTGACCGCCAGCGCGCACAAATGGGGTGGTCCGTCGGGGGTCGGCCTGCTCGCCGTCCGCAAAGGTGTCCGGTTCTCGCCCCAGGGGCCCGCCGACGAGCGGGAGTCGGGGCGGGCCCCGGGTTTCGAGAACCTGCCGGCGATCGTCGCGGCGGCGGCCTCGCTGCGGGCGGTGCGGGCCGAGGCCGCGCAGGAGGCCGTACGGCTCCGGGAGCTGACGGCGCGCATCCGCTCGCACGTGCCGCAGTTGGTGCCGGATGTGGATGTGGTGGGCGATCCCGAGCGGCGGCTGCCGGGAATCGTCACCTTCTCCTGTCTCTATGTCGACGGGGAGACACTGCTGCACGAACTGGACCGGGCGGGTTTCTCCGTGTCGTCCGGTTCGTCCTGCACGAGCAGCACCCTGACGCCCAGCCATGTACTGAAGGCGATGGGGGTGCTGAGTGAGGGGAATGTGCGGGTGTCGTTGCCGTTCGGGGCGGTCTCCGAGGAGGTCGACCGTTTCCTGGAGGTGTTGCCGGGGGCGGTGGCGGCGGTCCGGGAGAAGTTGGGCGCGCCGACGCCTTCGACTGCCGTGCAGGAGGACGCACTCGTGGTGGACGCCCTCGGCAAGCGGTGCCCGATCCCGGTCATCGAGTTGGCGAAGGTGATCGGGGAGGTCCCGGTGGGCGGCACGGTCCGCGTTCTCTCCGACGACGAGGCCGCACGACTCGACATCCCGGCGTGGTGCGACATGCGGGAACAGGAGTACGTGGGAGAGGAACCGGCGGTCGAGGGAACGGCATTCGTGGTCCGCCGGGTGAGGTGAGACACCCAGGTGCGCGGGGAACTGCGCGACAGCCCCCCACGCACCTGCACACGGACTCAGCCCAGGTGCCCCCGGACCTCCTCGGCCGCCTCGTCCCCGTACGCCTTGGTGAACCGCTCCATGAAGTTCCCCTTCCGCAGCCGGTACTCCTGCGTCCCCACGGTCTCGATGACCAGTGTCGCGAGCATGCACCCGACCTGCGCGGCGCGCTCCAGCGAGACCCCCCAGGCCAGTCCCGACAGGAACCCCGCACGGAACGCGTCACCGACACCCGTCGGGTCGGCCTTGCGCTCCTCCTCCGCGCAGCCGACGACGATCGGCTCCTCGCCGACCCGGTCGATTCGCACGCCCTGCGCCCCGAGCGTCGTGACCCGGTGGCCCACCTTCGCGAGGATCTCCTCGTCGGACCAGCCCGTCTTGGACTCGATGAGCCCCTTCTCGTACTCGTTGGAGAAGAGGTACGTGGCGCCTTCCAGCAGGATCCGGATCTCGTCGCCGTTCATACGGGCGATCTGCTGGGAGAAGTCCGCGGCGAACGGGATGCCGCGCGAACGGCACTCCTCGGTGTGGCGGAGCATCGCCTCGGGGTCGTCGGCGCCGATGAGGACGAGGTCGAGGCCGTCCACACGGTCGGCGACCGTCTTGAGCTCGATCTGGCGGGCCTCGCTCATGGCGCCCGTGTAGAAGGAGCCGATCTGGTTGTGGTCGGCGTCGGTGGTGCACACGAAGCGGGCGGTGTGCAGCGTCTCGGAGATCCGGACGGAGGCGGTGTCGACGCCGTGCCGGTCCAGCCAGGCGCGGTACTCGTCGAAGTCGAAGCCCGCGGCGCCGACGAGGATCGGCTTCGTGCCGAGCTGGCCCATGCCGAAGGCGATGTTCGCGCCGACCCCTCCCCTGCGTACGTCGAGGTTGTCGACCAGGAAGGAGAGCGAGACCGTGTGCAGCTGGTCCGCGACGAGCTGGTCGGCGAAGCGGCCGGGGAACGTCATGAGGTGGTCGGTGGCGATGGAGCCGGTGACTGCGATGCGCACGGCGAGGCTCTCCAGAGAAATGAAGGGGGGCGCGATAGCGCTCGTTGGAAGGGTGGTGGTGTGAGACGGGAGGGCGTGTTGACGGTTAACGCTATCGGGTCCGTATGGAGTACTGCGAGGCAGCCGACGGCGCGGTGAAGCAGGTGAAACTACCCGATAGTAGATCTTTCTTCGCGGGCTCCGGCGTGCATACGGTTCGGTCATGACAAACCTTGAGCTGTACGCCTCCGTCCGGGCCGACCTGGACTGGGACCTCGCCTCGCTGCGCGGTGACTGTGCCCGGATGGCTCCGCACTGGGCGGTTCCGGACCGGATCACCGCCCTCCCGATTTCTCCTTCGCGCATCCACGGCGTGACGGTTCCCGAGGGGTCCGCCCGGCTGCTGGACGCGATGTCGGAGTACGGCGACTGAGTCACGGCGGTTGCATCACGGCGGCCGAGTCACGGCGGTTGAGTCAGTCGCTGAGTCACAGCGCGTGCGTCGGCGCGTTCGAGGGAACCGCGCGCTCCCCCGCTGCGTCCCATCGCCGTCCCCCGGAAAGGGGATGCGGGATACGACCCGTTTGCCGACCGTTTTGACAGGGTCGGGTCAGGGTCGAGGGACAGTTGCGCAGCAGAAGGAGCGATGCGGTGAACACCGAGCGACCCGACAACAGCGACCCCGGCGAGGCCTCCGGCGGCGGGGACGGGAGCGCTGCGGAAGCGCACGGTGCCGGTGAAGCGAGTGCTGCGGAGAAGCCGGGTCCCGAGGCCTCCGGCGAGGCTCCCCCCGTACAGGAGAGTGACGCCGAGGCCGGTCAGGACGGTGAGGCCGAGGGCACCGGGAAGACACTCGGTGCCGAGGAAGGCTCGGCCGGGCACGCCGAGGAAGTCGCCGACGCCGACACGGTCGACTCCCCGGCCTCCGGAACCGGGGCCGCCGGCGCGGAGCCGGACGGCCCCGCCGGGCCCGATGCCCTGGCCGACGATGACGTGCCACCGGCGTCCGCCGACGCCGACACGAGCGCGGACGCGGGCGGTACCGCAGCCCCCGGCTCCCCCGGCAGCGCCGATTCCGACGTACCTGTGGGCCTCGGCACCGATGCCGATGCCGGCCCCGGTCAGGCTCCCGCCGACTCCGAGATTCCCCGGCACGAGAACGCCGAGGCCCCCCGCTCGCCCCGGCATCGGTCTCCCGTCGCCATTGCTGCCGTAGCCGCTGCCGTGCTGCTGGTCGGGGGTGGCGGGGCGTACCTCGCCACCAGTGCCTCCGGAGGGTCCGGTGAGGACACCACCTCCGGCGCGTCCGGTGACGGCACTCCGCCGCCGCCTCTCGCGCTCGACGGTTACCGCGCGGACGGTGGCGCGGGGAACGGGATCGCGCCCGGTGAGCCGAATCCGTACGGCGTGACCTACCGCGTCGACGGCAGTCTCCCGGACGGGCCCGGCTCGGCGCCCGTCTACCGGGTCCAGGGGCAGGTCACCGAGGCCGACGTGGCGCGGCTCGCCGAGGCGCTCGGGGTCGACGGGACGCCGGTGGCGCAGGGGCAGGTCTGGCGGGTCGGGGTCAAGGACGGTTCGGGGCCGAGTCTCCAGGTGAACCGGCAGGCGCCGGGCGCGTGGACCTTCCAGCGCTACTCCCCCGTCATCGACGACTGTGGCAGTGCCACGGTGTGCGGGGCGGGGTCCGAGACCCCCACCGGCCGGCCGGTGAGCGAGGCGGTCGCCGAGAAGGCCGCCGCGCCGGTGCTGAAGGCGGTGGGCCAGGGGGCCGCGAAGCTGGACGCGAGCCAGGCCATGGGCGCCCAGCGGATCGTGAACGCCGATCCGGCCGTGGGCGGGCTGCCCACGTACGGCTGGGCGACCGGCGTCACCGTGAACGGCCAGGGTGAAGTGGTCGGCGGCACCGGGCAGTTGAAGGCGCCGGTGAAGAGCGACACGTATCCCGTCCTGAGCGCCGAGAAGACGCTGGGCCTGCTGAACAAGGTGCCCGCGGCAGACCACCGCATGGGCATCGGTGGCTGTGCCAGTCCCGTACCGCTGAAGGACCGGCTGGAAGCGCCCTGCGGGGAGTCGACGGCGAGTCCGGCGAAGAGCACGCTCACCGTCGAGAAGGCGGTGTTCGGGCTGGCGTCGCACTACGTGGGCGGTCGGCAGGCGCTCGTGCCGTCCTGGCTGTTCGAGGTACGGGCGACGGGCGCGAAGGACGCCTTCACGGTGACGTATCCGGCGGTCGACCCCAGGTACCTCGCCTCCCCGACGACCGCGACGCCGACCACGCCCGTCTCCCCCACCGCGCCCTCCGCCCCGCCCAGCTCCGCGCCGAAGACACGGGACGTCGAGGTGGACGGCTACACGGCCGAGGGCGACGAGCTGACCGTGAGCTTCACGGGCGGGGTGTGCGGGGACTACGCGGCGACGGCGAGTGAGAGCGCGGGCGAGGTGAAGGTCGCGGTGACCTATACGCCGTGGCCCGACAAGGTCTGCATCATGATCGCCAAGGAGATGCAGAAGACCGTGCCGCTCGACGAGCCGCTCGGTGACCGCAAGGTCGTGGGCTCGGACGGCAAGGACATCCCGTTGAAGAAGGCGGGGGCACGGCTGCCGGAGACCTCAGGGGCCCGCTGAGCCCCGAAGACGCGCGAAGGCGGCGGCCCCGTCGGAGGGGGCCGCCGCCTTCTGTCGCTGGAAGCCTGGTCGAACTCGAGTCCTAGTTGAAGGAGTCGCCGCAGGCGCAGGAGCCGGTCGCGTTCGGGTTGTCGATCGTGAAGCCCTGCTTCTCGATGGTGTCCACGAAGTCGATGGACGCGCCGCCCAGGTACGGGGCGCTCATGCGGTCGGTGACGACCTTGACGCCACCGAAGTCCTTGACGACGTCGCCGTCGAGCGAGCGCTCGTCGAAGAAGAGCTGGTAACGCAGGCCGGAGCAGCCGCCGGGCTGAACGGCGACGCGCAGGGCCAGGTCGTCACGGCCTTCCTGGTCGAGCAGGGCCTTGACCTTCGCCGCGGCGGCGTCGGACAGGATGATGCCGTCGGTGACGGTGCCGGTCTCGTCCGATACGGACATCTACATCTCTCCCGGGTTGTACGGAGACTGCTTGCCGACTGGTGCAACCGGCAAGGCCGCGGATTCATTCCGGGCCGGACGCCGGTTTTTTCCGGTGCCTTCTTCATGCTCGCACATGCCACCGGAAGCGGAAAACGCCTCATCGTCGTCTCATCGTCGCCTCTTCGGGATTCACGTCACATCGACGCAATGACCATCGTCAAAGTGACGTGAAGCGGGTTATGATAGATAACGTCAGTTCGACGAAAAGTAGAAAGGGTGCGTGTCGTGACCACCGCCCAGACCACGGAGCTCGACGTACAGCCGACTCCGCTCGCCCTGTTGCTGCTCGGCCGCGAGGCCGACCCGAGGAGCGAGCGGGGCGTCGAGTGTCCCGGCGATCTGCCCTCGCCGTCCGACCCCGACCTGGTCGAGCGCGCCCGCGCGGCCAAGGAGAAGCTCGGCGACAAGGTGTTCGTCCTCGGCCACCACTACCAGCGTGACGAGGTCATCCAGTTCGCCGACGTCACGGGCGACTCCTTCAAGCTGGCCCGGGACGCGGCCGCGCGCCCGGAGGCCGAGTACATCGTGTTCTGCGGTGTGCACTTCATGGCCGAGTCCGCGGACATCCTCACGTCCGACGACCAGAAGGTCGTCCTGCCCGACCTCGCCGCCGGCTGCTCCATGGCCGACATGGCGACGGCCGAGCAGGTCGCCGAGTGCTGGGACGTGCTCACCGACGCCGGCATAGCCGAGCAGGTCGTGCCGGTGTCGTACATGAACTCCTCCGCGGACATCAAGGCGTTCACGGGCAAGCACGGTGGCCTGATCTGCACCTCGTCCAACGCCCAGCGCGCCCTGGACTGGGCTTTCGAGCAGGGCGAGAAGGTGCTCTTCCTGCCCGACCAGCACCTCGGCCGCAACACCGCGGTGCGGGACCTGGGCATGTCCCTGGAGGACTGTGTCGTCTACAACCCGCACAAGCCGAACGGCGGCCTGACCGCCGAGCAGCTGCGGGACGCGAAGATGATCCTGTGGCGCGGGCACTGCTCGGTCCACGGCCGCTTCTCGCTGGAGTCCGTGGAGGACGTCCGCGCCCGCATCCCCGGGGTGAACGTCCTGGTGCACCCCGAGTGCAAGCACGAGGTCGTGGCCGCGGCGGACTACGTCGGCTCGACCGAGTACATCATCAAGGCGCTGGAGGCGGCCCCGGCCGGCTCGAAGTGGGCCATCGGCACGGAGCTCAATCTCGTACGACGCCTCGCGAACCGTTTCGCCCCCGAGGGCAAGGAGATCGTCTTCCTCGACAAGACGGTCTGCTTCTGCTCGACCATGAACCGCATCGACCTGCCTCACCTGGTCTGGACCCTGGAGTCCCTGGCCGAGGGCAAGCTCGTCAACCGGATCGAGGTCGACAAGGAGACCGAGACGTACGCGAAGCTGGCTCTGGAGCGGATGCTGGCGCTGCCGTAGAACCGTCGTCAGGCGCGCTCACCCCGATGCGGAGGTCCGCTCGGGGTGGGCGGGGTCGAGGGTGAAGACGTCGCCGGCCGGGGTGGTGACAACCAGGGCGCCCTCGTTGAGCAGCACCTTGGGCAGCCGCTCGTTCAGTGCGTCCACCCACTTGGCACGCGGCGGGGTCTCCCACAGCAGCGTGCCCTTCTCCGCGTCCAGGGCCGCGACCCGGCCGCTGGCGCTGGACAGATAGACCACGCGGGTGCGCGGGGCGGAGGTGGCCCCGCTCGGCTGCTCCAGGCTCGTGCGGGTCTGCCACAGCTGCTTGCCGGTGCGGACCGACACGGCGGTCACCTGGCCTGAGGTGCCGGCGAACCACAGCACGCCGTCCGCCGTCGTCACCGTGCCCTCGAACCCCTTCGCCAGCTCCGTGGTCGTGGCGGCACCGGTGTCCGGGTTCACCAGCCGGATCCGGGAGAAGGGTCCCTTGCGGTCGGAGGCCAGGTGCCCTGCGTCCAGGTAGAGCAGGCGACCGTCGTACGTACCGACGAGGATCGAGGGATAGGGCACCTTCAGGCGCCGCACGGAGCCGTCGGAGCGGTCGAACCCCAGGACCAGCCTGTCCTTGCTGGATGTCATGGCTGGTACGCATTCCAGGTAGAGGCCCTCGTTCGAGTGCGCCGGGTCGCACTGCATCCCGGACGGCAGCGGCGCCGTCCAGCGCTCGGCGCCGGTGCGCACCGAACGTGCGGTCACCGATCCGCGCTCCCTGTCGGGGACGAGCACGAGGTCGCCCGAGAGGTACGGGTGGCTCGACGCGGAGTCCACCGTGCGGCGCCACAGCCGTTCCCCTGTCCCGGTGGCGAGGGCGATGACCGAGATCACGAGATTCCCGCCCTCGGGTTGGTAATGCTGCTCGACGAGCATGACATCGTCCGCGACCCCGAGGAGCGAGAAGACGTACGACCTCTTCCTCATGACGGACGGCACCCCGTCCGCCCGCCAGTCGACCCGGCCGGTGACACCGTCCAGGCGCACGGGCAGAACCGCGTCGCCCGCGCAGTAGACGGAGCCCTCGTGCATCTGGCACTCCGGACCGTTGTCCATCCCTCCCTCCAGCAGGGTGATCCCCTTCTCCACACCCCGCTCGGAGGTGGCGTACACCGTCGTCTGCCAGGGCCGCCAACCGCCGGGCAACGCAGTCCAGCGAGAGTCGGCGGGCTGCGCACCGGTCGTGCCGGCTCCGCCGTCGCCGCCCGTCCGCCCCGGTCCGGTCAGCAGATACGCCGTCAGCCCGAGAACCACCACGCCGATCGCGGCGGTCGCCGCCCACAGCGGGCGCAGCCGGCGTCGGCGGCCGGGCGACGTGACCGACCTCGGGTTGCGGGCCCCGGTGTCGGAAGGGTCCGGCAGGTCCCCGCGCAGCGTCACCGTCTGCGGGCCGTCCGCCGTCTCCTCCTCGGGCAGGACCCGCGCGAGCTCCCGCGCCACGTCGTCCAGTCCGGGCCGGTCCGCGGCCTTCTTGGCCAGACAGCTCTGCAGAACCGTCCGCAGCTCCTCCCGTACGCCGTCCAGGACGGGTTCGTCGTGCACCACCTGGTACGCCGTGAGGTAGGGGCTGTCCGCGTCGAACGGCCCCCGGCCCGTGACCGTGTACACCAGCAGTGCGGCGAGCGCGAAGACGTCGGAGGCGGGGCCGACCGTACGGGCGTCGGTGAGCTGTTCCGGGGACATGAAGGGCGGGGTGCCGATCATCTGGCCGGTCTCGGTGAGGGGGTTGTTCTCCGCCGCCCGGGAGATGCCGAAGTCGATGACGCGGGGGCCGTCGTCGGCCATCAGGACGTTGCCGGGCTTGAGGTCGCGGTGCACGACACCGACCCGGTGGATGTCCCGCAGGGCCTCCACCAACCCCAGTGCCAGGCGCCGCAGTTCGGTCTCCCGCAGCGTGCCGAGCTCGGAGATCCGGTCGGCGAGCGAGCGGCCGGGTACGTACTGGGTCGCCATCCACGGCCGTGCCGCCTCCGGGTCGGCGTCCACGACCGGGGCGGTGAAGGCGCCGCTCACCTTGCGGACGGCCTCGATCTCCTGGCGGAAGCGGGTGCGGAAGACGGGGTCCTCGGCGTACTGGGCGTGCACGACCTTCACCGCGACCTCGCGCCCGGAGCGTGATCTGCCCCGGTAGACGATGCCCATTCCCCCGGACCCGAGCCGGTCGACCAGTTTGTACCCGCCGACCGATTTCGGGTCGTCCTTGTGCAGCGGCACGCCCGCATCCCCTTCCCCCGTGCGGCAGTCCGAGGGCCCAGCATATGTAACGGGGGTGGCCGGCCCCGCTGTCGGGAAGGTCCGGGCCGCTCCGTCAGTGCCGCAGAAGGGAGTTGAGCCGGGCCGCCTGTCGGGTCAGGTAGTCGCGTTCGGCGAGGTTGGGGGCCTTGTGGGCGGCCTCGGCGTACAGACGGGCCGCGGTCGTCAGGTCGCCGGCGCGTTCGTGGAGATAGGCCGCGGCCGCGGCGTGGCGGGGCAGTGAGTCGTCGAGCGCGGCCAGCGTGGCCAGGCCCGCTCGGGGGCCGTCCGCCTCACCCACGGCGACCGCCCGGTTGAGGCGGACGACGGGGCTGTCGGTGAGGCGGGCGAGTTCGTCGTACCACTCGACGATCTGCACCCAGTCGGTCTCCTCGGCGGTGGGTGCGTCGGCGTGCAGGGCGGCGATGGCGGCCTGGGCCTGGAACTCGCCCAGCCGGTCGCGGGCGAGGGCGTTCTGGAGGATCTGCACACCCTCGGCGATCGCCGCGGTGTCCCAGCGGGTGCGGTCCTGCTCGGTGAGCGGCACCAGACTGCCGTCGGGGGCGGTCCGGGAGGCGCGGCGGGCGTGGTGGAGCAGCATGAGGGCGAGCAGCCCGGCGACCTCGGGGTGGTCGATGGCCGCGGCGAGCTGCCGGGTGAGCCGGACGGCCTCGGCGGCGAGGTCGACGTCGCCGGAGTAGCCCTCGTTGAAGACGAGGTAGAGGACCCGCAGCACGGTGGCCACGTCGCCTGGCTGGTCGAAGCGGACGCCGGAGACGGTGCGCTTGGCCCGGCTGATGCGCTGCGCCATGGTCGCCTCGGGCACCAGGTAGGCCAGGGCGATCTGCCGGGTGGTCAGTCCGCCGACCGCGCGCAGGGTGAGGGCGACGGCGGAGGACGGGCTGAGCGAGGGGTGGGCGCACAGGAAGTACAGCTGGAGCGTGTCGTCCACGGCGGGCGTGGGGCCGGGCACCGGTTCCTCGTCGATCCGTTCCTCCCGCCGGCGCCGGGCTCTGTCCGAGCGGGTCGCGTCGAGGAACTTGCGCCAGGCCACGGTGACCAGCCAGCCCTTGGCATCGCGCGGCGGGTCGGTCGGCCAGACCCGGACCGCCTCGACGAGCGCGTCCTGGACGGCGTCCTCGGCCGCAGCGAAGTCGGCCCCGCGGCGCACGAGGACGGCGAGCACGCTCGGCGTGAGGCTTCTGAGCAGCGCCTCATCCACCGGCGTGGCACTCCGTGGCGGTGGGCGACGCCGCGTAGAAGGGGCGCAGCTCCAGCCACTCGTGGATCGGTTTCCCGCCGGCGCCGGGGGCGGCCGACAGCTCCGCGGCCAGCTCCAGGGCCCGCTCGTAGCTGTCGACGTCGATCACCGTCCAGCCCGCAATGAGGTCCTTGGTCTCGGCGAACGGCCCGTCGGTGACCGGCGGGCGCCCCTCGCCGTCGTACCGCACCCAGGTCCCTTCGGGAGCGAGCGCCTGCCCGTCGACGTACTCGCCGGTCTCCACCAGCCGTTCCGCGAAGTCCCGCATGTACTGCACGTGCGCCGAGATCTCCTCAGGCGTCCACTGCTCCATGGGCACGTCGTTGGCCGGGGCGGGAGCGCCACGGTAGTGCTTGAGCAGCAGGTACTTGGCCATGATGTCTCTCCTGGTCCCGGGGCGGCCCATTCTGGCCGCTCTCACCCCGGGGACGGAGCTGGACAGGGGTTCTCGACATCGCCGCGCGGTATTTCTCGGCCCTCGGCCCACCGGGTTCACTCCACCCTGGGACGCACCAGCCCCGACTCGTACGCGATCACCACGAGCTGGGCCCGGTCGCGGGCGCCCAGCTTGGCCATGGCCCGGTTGACGTGGGTCTTGACGGTCAGCGGACTGACCTCCAGCCGCTCGGCGATCTCGTCGTTGGAGTGACCGCCGGCGACCTGGACCAGGACCTCGCGCTCGCGGACCGTGAGGGCGGCGAGTCGTTCGGAGCGCACCGGGTCGTTGCCGTCCGCGTCGCCCTGGGCGAGGAAGCGGGCGATCAGGCCCTTGGTTGCGGCCGGGGACAGCAGGGCCTCGCCGCCGGCCGCGACCCGGATGGCGCTGAGGAGTTCCTCGGGTTCGCTGCCCTTGCCGAGGAAGCCGGACGCACCGGCGCGCAGGGACTGCACGACGTAGTCGTCGACCTCGAAGGTGGTCAGGATGACCACACGGACGTGGGCGAGGGAGGGGTCCTCGCTGATCATGCGGGTGGCGGCGAGGCCGTCCGTGCCCGGCATCCGGATGTCCATGAGCACGACGTCGGCGCGCTCCTGCCTGGTCAGCCGTACGGCCTCGGCGCCGTCGGACGCCTCGCCGACCACCTCCATGTCCGGCTCCGAGTCGACGAGCACACGGAAGGCACTGCGCAGCAGCGCCTGGTCGTCGGCGAGCAGGACACGGATCGTCATACGGGCTCTCCCGGTTGGTCTCTGGCTGGGGTGCGGGGCTTGACCGGCAGGATCGCGTGGACGCGGAAGCCGCCTCCGTAGCGCGGGCCGGTGGTGAGGGTGCCGCGCAGGGCGGTGACGCGCTCGCGCATCCCGAGGAGGCCGTGGCCGCCGCCGTGGTCCGGGTCGTCGTCGTTGCCGGCTCCGTCGTCGAGAACGGTGATCTCCATGTCGGGTCCGACGCGTACGACGCTGACCTCGGCCTTCGCCTCCGCACCGGCGTGCTTGTGGACGTTGGTCAGGGCCTCCTGGATGACCCGGTAGGCGGCCAGGTCGACGGCGGCGGGGAGGGCGGTGCCGTGGTCGGCGCGGGCTACCTCGACGTGCAGGCCCGCGCTGCGGAAGGTGCCGACGAGTTCGTCGAGGCGGGCCAGGCCCGGGGCGGGTTCGGTGGGGGCCTCGGGGTCGCCGGACTGCCGGAGCAGGCCGACGGTGGCGCGGAGTTCGTTGAGGGCGGAGCGGCTGGCCTCGCGGACGTGGGCGAGGGCCTCCTTGGCCTGGTCGGGGCGCTTGTCCATGACGTGCGCGGCGACTCCGGCCTGGACGTTGACCAGGGCGATGTGGTGGGCGACGACGTCGTGCAGGTCGCGGGCGATACGCAGGCGTTCCTCGGCGACCCTTCGCCGGGCCTCTTCCTCACGGGTGCGCTCGGCCTTCTCGGCGCGCTCCCTGATGGCCTGGACGAAGGCACGGCGACTGCGGACGGCGTCGCCGGCGGTGGCGCCGATGCCGGTCCAGGCGAAGATGGCGAGGTTCTCCTGGGCGTACCAGGGCAGGGGTCCCGCGAGCATCGCGGCGCTGGTGAGGACAGTCATGGTGAGCAGGCCGGCGCGCCAGGTGGTGGGGCGGTCAGTGGTGGAGGCGACCGTGTAGAGGGCGATCACGGCGGCCATGGCGACGGGGGCGCGGGGGTCACCGGTGACGCACTCGATGACGGAGGCGGTGCCGGTGAGGGCGAGGACGGTGAGGGGGGCGCGGCGGCGGAAGACCAGGGCGAGGGCACCGAGAGCCATGAGGACGAGGCTGAGCAGCTCAGGGGTGCGGATGCTCCAGCTGACGGCGTCCTTGTCATGGGGCCCGACGAAGGAACCGGCCACCATGCAGGCGAGGACGCCCGCCGCGAGGACGGCGTCCAGGGCCAGGGGATGCGCCTTGAGATGGTGCCGGGCGCGGTCGACGGTGCGGCTCACTCTTGAACAGTACGGGGGCCCTGCCGGGGGCGGAACGGGGGCCAGCTGTACGTTTCCGGCTTCACGTACCCGAAGCGCGGTGATCGCCCGGGCGTGGAAGGGGCTGAAGGGTGGAGGCCCCGAGAGGGACGGCGGCGGGCTCGACGGCTGAGACCGACGGAGCCGGGTGGTGGGGGCCCATGACGCGCACGGTTCGAGCGCGGTTGCGGCGGCTCGGGACGGGGGGAGTTCGTCGGCGGACGGCGGCCGACTGGTGGGGGGCAAGGAGGACAGGTCCCAGCAGCGGCTCGGCGTGGCATGGTGTTCGGTGGCGAGCTCGGTGGCGAGCCGGACGGTGCGGGCCAGAGCCCCGGCAGGGACGGGCCACCGACGGCTCGGGGTGGCAGAGAATTCGGCGGCTGGTTCCGTGGTGGGACGAACCCGAAACCGCAGACCCGGCGAGCCGGACGGCCGAGGCCAGCCCAAAGGCGGGAAGCCCACCAGCAGCTCGGGCCCCGCGGGATGTGGTCCCATCAGCGGCTCGAGGCTCGCGCCTCCTGTCGGGGTGGCGACGCCGTGACGTGTGGGCGGTGTCCGGAGCAGATGTCGTACGGGCTCGTCGCCGGGGTGATCCGGCTGGAAGCCCACGCAGAGTGTGGTCTCAGCCCGGGATCAGGCCGTCGTCGCTCAGCAGGTCCCGGACTTCCTCCAGGGTCGCGTCCGGGGAGGGGAGGATCAGTTCCGAGGGTTCCAGGGAGTCGTCCGGGAGCGGGTCGCCCAGGTCCCGGACCCTGGTGAGGAGGGCTTGGAGGGTACGGCGGAAGCCTGGGCCGTCGCCGTTCTCCATCTCGGCCAACAGCTCGTCGTCCAGTTTGTTCAGGTCGGCGAGGTGGCTCTCGGCCAGCCTCACCTGCCCCTCCCCCATGATCCGTACGATCATGTCGCCCTCCTCGGCGTGGGCCCTACTGCTTGTCGAAGCGTGGGGTGTCCTGCGGCTGCTGGGACTGCGACTGGCCGGTGCCGCCCTCGATGGCCTGCTGCGACGACGAGCCTCCCGCCAGCTCCGCCTTCATGCGCTGCAGTTCCAGCTCTACATCCGTACCACCGGAGAGCCGGTCCAGCTCGGCCTGGATGTCGTCCTTGTGCATGCCGGACTGGTCGTCCAGGGCACCGGAGGCCAGCAGCTCGTCGATCGCGCCGGCCCGGGCCTGCAGCTGGGCCGTCTTGTCCTCGGCCCGCTGAATCGCCAGGCCCACGTCGCCCATCTCCTCGGAGATGCCGGAGAAGGCCTCGCCGATCCGGGTCTGCGCCTGGGCCGCGGTGTACGTCGCCTTGATGGTCTCCTTCTTCGTCCGGAAGGCGTCCACCTTGGCCTGGAGGCGCTGGGCCGCAAGGGTGAGCTTCTCCTCCTCGCCCTGCAGCGTCGAGTGCTGGGTCTCCAGGTCGGTCACCTGCTGCTGGAGCGCGGCACGGCGGGACAGCGCCTCACGGGCGAGGTCCTCACGGCCGAGCGCGAGCGCCTTGCGGCCCTGGTCCTCCAGCTTCGAGGACTGCGACTGCAGCTGGTTCAGCTGGAGTTCCAGGCGCTTGCGGGAGGTGGCCACGTCGGCCACGCCCCGGCGTACCTTCTGGAGCAACTCCAGCTGCTTCTGGTACGAGTAATCGAGGGTTTCGCGCGGGTCCTCGGCCCGGTCAAGGGCCTTGTTCGCCTTCGCGCGGAAGATCATCCCCATACGCTTCATGACACCGCTCATGGGCTTCGCGCGCCCCCTTCTGACGGACTTCCAGCTCAGCTCTGCGACAGAACCCACAGTACGGGCCCTGCATCCATTGACGCACTGTTCCGGGACGGATGCGCTCATCCCCAAGGACGACTGACCGATCCCCTGCTCCGGCGTAAGGAGTAGGTGACCTTCAGGGTGAGCAAGTCACCGGACGTCCCCTCTGTCCCCCTACATGACGACTGGTGTTGCCGGATCGTTCCCCACCGGGCTGGGGTCCAACCCCGGACACCCCTTACCCTTGGGTTTTGTGTTCCGTAGCCGTGCCACCAAGGAAGAGAAGGCCGCCGTCGCCGACAAGGCGCAGCTGACCGACTCCAAGCAGCCCCGCGACCCGCAGGCCCCCAAGGGCCGGCCCACGCCCAAGCGCAGTGAGGCCCAGTCCCAGCGCCGCAGCGTCGCCAACACGTCGCTCACGCGCAAGGACGCCGCCAAGCGTCAGCGCGAGGAGCGCCGCTCAGCGCTGGAGAGGCAGCGTCAGGCGCTGGCCGGCGGCGACGAGCGGTATCTGCCCGCGCGGGACAAGGGCCCGGTGCGTAAGTTCGCCCGCGACAGCATCGACGCGCGGTTCAACGTGGCGGAGTTCTTCCTGCCGATGGCCGTGGTCATCCTGGTGCTGAGCCTGGTGCGGGTGGGCGCGCTGCAGAGCATCGCGCTGATGCTGTGGCTCGTCGTGATCGTGCTCATCGTGCTCGACTCGATCCTCACCGGTTTCCGTCTGAAGAAGCGGCTCGCCGAGCGCTTCCCGGACCAGAACCGGAAGGGCGCGGTCGCCTACGCCCTCATGCGCTCGCTCCAGATGCGTCGCCTCCGGCTGCCGAAGCCGCAGGTCAAGCGCGGAGAGCGGCCCTGAGTACGACATCTTTCTCCGGGGGTGCGGCCGATGCCTGGCTGGACAAGCTGGGCGGGCTGCGGAATGTCGTACGACAGGAGCTGGTGGCCCGGCAGCTCGACGAGCAGATAGTCGGCCGGTACCCGGTGGGGCAGCGGCTGCGGGTGCTCGACGTGGGGATGGGGCAGGGCACGCAGGCGCTGCGGCTGGCCCGGGCCGGTCATCAGGTGACCGGGCTCGAACGGGACTCCACGATGGTCGCGGCGGCCCGGCAGGCTCTGTCCGCCGAGCCCGAGGGCATCCGGGAGCGGATGCGGATCATCGAGGGTGACGGCCGGGACACCGGGGTGCACTTCCTGCCGGGCAGTTTCGACGTGGTGCTGTGCCACGGCGTGCTCATGTACGTCGAGGAGCCGGATCCGCTGCTGGCGGGGCTGGCGCGGATGCTGGCACCGGGCGGCCTGCTGTCGTTGCTCGTGCGCAACGGTGACGCGCTGGCGATGCGGCCGGGCCTGGCCGGGGACTGGACCGGCGCGCTGGGCGCCTTCGACACCACCGCGTACCGCAATCGCCTGGGACTCGATGTGCGGGCCGACCGGCTGAGCACGCTGACCGCGACGCTCGCCGGCATCGGGGCGCCGCTCCAGGCGTGGTACGGGGTGCGGGTGTTCACGGACACGGCGGCGGACGACACCGAGACGCCGGCCGATGTGGAGGCGCTGCTGGCCTGCGAGGAGCGGGCCGGGCGGACGGATCCGTACCGTGGGGTCGCCGCGCTGCTGCACCTGTGCGGGGTGCGGGGCTGAGCCCGTTCGGGCGAACAGCGCAGGCACGGGCGTCGGCCCCGAAGTGAGACTCGGGGCATGACTGCTTCGCGTACCCGTGCTCTGCGGCTGCCGTTCTCGGTGCTCGTGTGTTCCGCCGTGCTTCTCTCCGGGTGCTCCGACTCCGGTTCCTCCGGCCGGAAGGAGACGTCGACCACGCAGGCCGCCCAGGCGGCCGTACCCGCTGCCGACGGCGACCTCCAGAGCGCTGCCCGGAAGGTGATCAAGGACGTTCTGCCGTCGGTCGTGCAGATCCAGGCCAGCGGTGATCTGGGGTCCGGGGTGGTGTACGACGACAAGGGGCACATCGTCACCAACGCGCATGTCGTCGGGGACGAGAAGACCTTCAAGGTGACGACGGCGAACAGCGAGAACGAGCTGACCGCGACACTCGTGTACTCCTACCCGGACCAGGATCTCGCCGTCATCAAGCTGGACAAGCTGCCGGACGGGCTGAAGGCGGCGACCTTCGGTGACTCGGCGAAGGTCGCGGTGGGGCAGATCGTGCTCGCCATGGGATCGCCGCTCGGGCTGTCGTCGAGCGTGACCCAGGGCATCGTCTCGGCGACCGGACGGACCGTCAGCGAGGGCGACAGCGGGGGCGGGACGGGCGCGACCATCGTCAACATGGTGCAGACGTCCGCGGCCATCAACCCGGGCAACAGCGGCGGCGCCCTCGTCGACCTCGACGGCCAGGTCATCGGCATCCCGACGCTCGCCGCCGTCGACCCCAACTTCGGGGACAGCGCGGCGCCCGGGATCGGGTTCGCGATCCCCGCGTCGATGGTGAAGACGGTCGCCGACCAGATCATCGAGAACGGCAAGGTCACCGACTCGGGCCGGGCCGCGCTCGGCATCACCGGCCGGACGGTCGTCGACGCCGGCTTCCAGGCCGCCGGCGTCGCGGTCGTGGACGTGAAGAGCGGCGGTGCCGCGGACAAGGCCGGTATCGAGGCGGGGGACGTCATCACGAAGCTGGGCGACACCGACATCACGACCATCACCACGCTCTCCGAGGCGCTGGCGGCGGACCGGCCGGGTCAGAAGACCTCCGTGACCTTCACCCGGAACGCCAGTGCGAAGACGGTGGATGTGACGCTGGGTGAGCAGTGACGGAGGTGGGCGAGGGTTCCCTGAGAAGCCCTCGCCCACCCTCTGCTACGCCTCCTCGGCCGCCTTCAGGCTCATCGGGCCGTAGATCTCGGTGGCGTCCTCGAACAGGCGAACCTGTTCCGCGCCACCCGCGAGCAGGGGCTTCCAGTACTCACCGAGCCAGGACTCGGCGTCTCCCTGGGTCGTGAACTCCTCCGGCTCGACCGCGGGCTCGGTCTCCGCACCGTCGGCCTTCTCGAATCGCCAGGTCCATGTCGCCATGTGAGCCTCCCGTGGTTGATCCGTCACGAAGAGCACCCTAAGCGGTACGTCGTCGACTGCGGGCCGGTGGGGGCTCGGCGCCCACGCGGCGGAGCCGCGAAATCGACACAGCCCCGCGCCCCTAACGGCATCTCCGCGTGCGCATGGTCAACACGGACCGGCGAGAATCGGTGGCGTGGAACTGACTTTGCTCGGCACCGGCGCCCCTGCCGGTCTTCCCCGGCCCTTCTGCCCCTGCGCCGCCTGCGCCACCGCGCTCGGTGCGAACCCGCGGGCCGCCACCGCCGTACTCGTCGACGAGACCCTGCTGCTGGATCTGACTCCCGGTGCCGCCTTCGCCGCCGCCCGGGCCGGGCACTCACTCGCCGGCGTACGGCAGGTTCTGCTCTCGCACCCTCATGACGGGCCCCCCGTCGAGGTGCCCGCCGGGCTTCCGCAGCCGGGGCGGGTGCCGGACGGGCGGGAGTTGGCGTTGTTGACGGGGCATCGGGTGCGGGCCGTGGCGATGGACGCGCCGGGGACCGGGTACGCCGTCACCGGGCCCGAGGGGCAGCGGGCGCTGTACCTGCCGCCCGGGGGTGCGCCCGCCGGGCTGGAGCGGGGGCCTGTGGAGTCGTACGACCTGGTGCTCGCCGATGTCGTACGGCGGCCGGACGCGCTCGCCCGGTTGCGGGCCGTGGGGGCCGTGGGGCCCACCACCGATGTCGTCGCCGTCCATGTCGATCACGACGTGCCACCCGGCGACGAGTTGCGGCGGAGGCTGGCCGCCTCGGGGGCGCGGGCCGTGCCCGACGGGACGACTCTGGTCGTGGGGGTCTACGAGGACGTGCCGGATGTGCCGCGGCGGACGCTGGTGCTGGGCGGGGCCCGGTCCGGGAAGTCGGTGGAGGCCGAGCGACGGCTGGAGGCGTTCCCCGACGTGCTGTACGTGGCGACCGGCGGGTCGCGCAACGGGGACACCGAGTGGGCCTCCCGGGTCGCCGCACATCGGGATCGGCGGCCGGGGTCGTGGCGTACGGCGGAGACCTGCGACCTGGTGCCGCTGCTGAAGGACGACGGGGCGCCGCTGCTGATCGACTGTCTGTCGCTGTGGCTGACGGACGCGATGGACGCCGTGGGGGCGTGGGACGACGCGGAGTGGGCCGACGGCGGTGAGCGCGAACTGCGCGCGCGGGTGCGGGAGTTGACGGAGGCGGTGCGAGGCGCTCGGCGGACCGTGGTGGTCGTGTCCAACGAGGTGGGGTCGGGGATCGTGCCGGCCACCGCCTCGGGGCGCCGCTACCGGGACGAGCTGGGGCGGCTGAACGCGGCGTTCGCGGCGGAGTGCGAGCAGGTGGTGCTGGTGGTGGCGGGGCAGGCGATGGTGCTACGGGGCTGACGGTTCCTTGCGGGCGATCACCCGGTAGGCCTTCGCGAAGCAGGTGCCGGCGAGGAGGAGGGCCAGGGTGTGGTCCAGCGCTCTCGCGGTCGAGGTCAGCGGTCCGGTCACCCACGGGGGCAGGGTGCCGGGCAGGCGGCCCGCCAGACGGGCCGGGACGTGTGCGGATCTGCGGGCCGTCGCGATGATGGTGCAGCCCCTGGACTCCAGTTCGGCGCGGGGGTCGTCCGGGGATTCCACCAGGAGGTGGCCGCCGGGGCGCAGGACGGCGAGGGCGGCCCGGAGTTCTTCGGGGTCCGCGTGACGGTTCAACAGGCTGACCACGTCGTAGCGGGCGCGCAGACGGGCGGTGATCCGCGGGTCCGTCAGACGCCCCTGGTAGCCCTCCTCCAGGCGCTCGATCGCCTGGGCGTGCAGGACGCGGGGGCTGGGGTCCAGGCCGTCGAAGGCCGTGTAGGGGAAGAACGTTCTCGCCGCCTCCGGGAAGTCCGCGTCCCCCGTGTCCACGTCCAGCCAGCTCTCGGGTTCGGGGAAGCGCAGCATCGCGCGGGCGGTGGAGCGAAGACGCCGTACGGAAGGGGCGGTTGGTGCGGGCATGGGGCCTCCCGAGGGCGCACGGCAATTCACTGCAAAACGGAACGTATGGGATCCCCATCCCGGGTGCAATGACGTCATGGCCACGTGGCGCCCCCGTGTTCGATCAGGGCCGGTACTGTTCGGCGAATGAGCTCGCTTAATCTCGACGACTTCACCGATCTGATCGAGCGCCCCGACGGCGGGGTGCGTCGCGACGCCGAGGCGCGCCGGGAGCGTCAGATCGTGCCGCCCGGGGCGCTGGGCCGCCTCGACGACCTGGGCGAGTGGCTGGCGGCGGCGCAGTCGGCGGTACCGGTACGACCGGTCGAACGGCCGCGGGTCGTGCTGTTCGCCGGTGATCACGGGATCGCCGAACTGGGTGTCTCGGGGCGGGCCGCGGGCAGCGCCTCGGAGTTGGTGCGGGAGGTCCTGGAGGGCGGCCGCCCGGTGTCGATCCTCGCGCGGCGCCTCGGCGTGCCGGTGCGGGTCGTCGACATGGCGCTGGACTGCGATCCGGCCGAGCTGCCGGAGGATGTCGTACGGCATCGGGTGCGGCGCGGGAGCGGTCGTATCGACGTGGAGGACGCGCTGACCCCTGAGGAGGCGGAGGCCGCCTTCCGGGCCGGGGTCGCGGTGGCCGACGAGGAGGCCGACTCCGGGACCGATCTCGTGGTCCTCGGCGATGTGAGCGTGGGCGGGACCACGGCGGCCGGGGTGCTGGTCGCCGCGCTGTGCGGGACCGACGCGTCCGTCGTGACCGGGCGGGGCGGGACGGGGATCGACGACCTGGCGTGGATGCGCAAGTGCGCGGCGATCCGGGACGCGCTGCGGCGGGCTCGGCCGGTGCTCGGGGACCAGTTGCAGCTGCTGGCCACGGTGGGCGGGGCCGACCTCGCGGCGATCACCGGGTTCCTGCTGCAGAGCGCGGTGCGCAAGCTGCCCGTCGTCCTGGACGGGGTGGTCGTGGCCGCCTGTGCGCTGGTGGGGCAGCGGATCGCGTTCCGGGCGCCGGACTGGTGGCTGGCGGGGCAGAACGGCGGTGAGCCGGGGCAGTCGAAGGCGCTGGACCGGATGGCTCTGGAACCGCTGCTCGACCACGGCGTGACGGTCGGCGAGGGTGCGGGCGGGCTGCTGGCGCTGCCCCTGGTGCAGGCCGCGGCGGCGCTGGCCGCCGAGCTGCCCGAGAAGCCGGAGGAGCCCGAGAAGCCCGCGGTCTCCGAGGAGGAGCCGGAGAAGGTCTCCGACGAGGAGTAGTCGAGGACAGACGAGTGCCCTTGCGGCGGAATCACCGGCGCAAGGGGCATGATCGCCCTTCATGGGAGATGTCCGAGTTGCACCTGTTCGGGATGTCCGGTCCACCGGTGGCTCGCGGCGGGCCGCCGGATTCGCCGTCTGGTACCTGCGGGTCGTCGCGTTCGTCAACTTCCTCAGTGCGGTGTGGGTCACGCTGGGGCAGGACGTGCGGCGGCACAACCAGGAGGACTACTTCACGCCGTATCTGCTGACGGCGGGCTTCGCCTCCGGGGTGTTCACGGCCTTCCTCGCCATCACCATGCGGCGGCGCAAGCGCGCGGCGTGGATCCTGAACCTGGTGCTGTCGGGGGCGTTCCTCGCGCTGTTCGTCCTCGCGATGGCGTTTCCGGAGATCCGGCGGTACGCGCAGAACTGGATCTCCCTGTTCCTCACCGCCGCCTTCGTGGTGGCCCTGCTCGTCGGCCGACGGGAGTTCTACGCCAAGGGCGACCGGTCCAACCCGCGGCTCGCCGCCGCCGTGGCCGTGGGCGGACTGCTCGTGTGCTCGCTGCTGGCCGCGTTGCTGGTGACCGTCACCAACAAGGCGTCGAGGTCCTCGTCCTTCGCGGAGCGGTGGTGGTACGGCACGCTGCGGCTGGTCTCGGTCGCCGCCGACGACTCCCGCTTCGACGGCATCCTGACGCCGAACTGGGTGAACGTCGTCATCAACGTGCTCAGCACGGTCCTCGTCCTCGCCGTCCTCTACGCCGCCTTCCGCTCCCGGCGCGCCCTCGACCCGCTCACCGAGGACGACGAGCGGCGCCTGCGGGAACTGCTGGCGCGGCAAGGCGAGCGGGACTCCCTCGGGTACTTCGCGCTGCGCAGGGAGAAGAGCGTCATCTGGTCGCCGACCCGGAAGGCGGCCGTCACCTACCGGGTCGTCAGCGGGGTCTCCCTCGCGTCCGGTGATCCGATCGGCGACCCGGAGGCCTGGCCGGGGGCGATCGAGCCGTGGCTCGCCGAGGCGCGGGCGCACGGGTGGCTGCCGGCGGTGATGGGCGCGGGCGAGGACGCGGGGACCGTGTACGCGCGGCACGGCCTGAACGCGCTAGAGCTGGGCGACGAGGCGATCGTCGAGGTCGCCGAGTTCACGCTGGAGGGCCGTGCGATGCGGACCGTCCGGCAGGCCTACAACCGGGTCAAGCGGGCCGGTTACACCGTGCGGATCCGGCGTCACGAGGACATCCCGGCCGCGGAGATGGAGGCGCTCGTACGGCGGGCCGACGACTGGCGGGACGGGGCCACCGAGCGCGGGTTCAGCATGGCGCTGGGGCGGCTCGGGGATCCGGAGGACGGCCGGTGCGTGGCCCTGGAGTGCAGCGACGCCGACGGGGAGCTGAAGGCGGTGCTCTCCTTCGTGCCGTGGGGGCCGCACGGGCTCTCCCTCGACCTCATGCGCCGGGACCGCGACGCGGACAACGGCCTCATGGAGTTCATGGTCATCGAGCTGCTGAACCGGGCCCAGGAGATCCAGATCACCCAGGTCTCGCTCAACTTCGCGATGTTCCGTTCGGTCTTCGAACGTGGTGCACGTCTTGGCGCCGGGCCGGTGCTGCGGCTGTGGCGGTCGCTGCTCAGCTTCTTCTCCCGCTGGTGGCAGATCGAGTCCCTGTACCGGGCCAACGCCAAGTACCGGCCCATCTGGGAGCCGCGGTTCCTGCTCTTCGAGAAGAGCGCGGACCTGCCGCGCATCGGCATCGCCTCCGCCCGCGCGGAGGGGTTCCTGGAGGTGCCGGGGCTGCCGAGGTGGCTGCGGCGCAAGGAGCACCTGAGTACACACAGATGAGGACCGTGGGATGAGGGCCGTGGGATGAGGGCCGTGGGATGAAGACGCTCGCCCGCTGGGCCCGCGCGGAGTGGGGTGAGCTGTACGTCACCGTGCGCGGACAGCTGCTGCGGCGGAGGTGGCGGGCGGTCCCCCTGGCGGCCGTGGCGGCCGTGTGTCTGACGGCGGCCCTGCATTTCGTGCACAACCAGTCGTGGGGCTACGGCTTCGTCCAGGACGTCGGTGCCGTACGCGCCGCGGATCCCCTGTGGCTGGCCCTGCTCCGCACTC
Organism: Streptomyces sp. NPDC005402; assembly: GCF_040606575.1. NCBI lineage: Bacteria > Bacillati > Actinomycetota > Actinomycetes > Kitasatosporales > Streptomycetaceae > Streptomyces > Streptomyces sp. NPDC005402. Next base: position 284,018 of record NZ_JBEXFB010000004.1, on the reverse strand, counting down.
CCCTCTCCCTGTTCGTGCCGGCCCTGGACCTACCGGTGTGGGGCGCGCTGGCACAGATCCTGTTCGTGTTCGGGCTCGCCGAGATCTGTCTGGGCCGGTGGCGGATGCTCACCCTGGCGTACGCGGCCACGCTCGCCGGCACGCTGTACGCGCGCGTGGGCATCTGGCTGGGCCCCGACAGCCCGCTCGGCCTGCCCGCCTCGGACGCCCACGTCGTCGACACCGGCCCGTCGGCGGCCGTGGTGGGCCTCGCCGTCTTCCTCGGCTGGCGCTACGGCGCACGGGTCACCGCGGGTGCCGTGATCGCGGCGATGGTGGTCGAGGTGCTGGTGAAGGAGAACCTCGCCGGCAGGGAACACGTGGCGGCGATCGCCACGATGCTCGCGCTGTGCGCCCTCTCGGCGGCCCGTCAACGACGTACCCGGGACCGGGACGGGCTCAGCTCCGGCGCGCCACGCCCCGGCCCCTGATCCGACAGTCACCCGAGGCGGCAGATCTCCGCCCCACCTGAGCGCCCGGCGCCCAGCACCGGACCCCGGCTGCCGCGGCAGGCGCCTCAAGGGCCGTCTCAACACCGCACGCCCCACCCCTGGCCCCGTCCACCGCCACTGGCCCCTCACCAGCAGACGCCCACGACCCGCCAGGACCTCCGCCCTGCCACCCGCCGCCTGAACGGCGAAGAACAGCGCCTGCAGGTTGATCGCGATGTGCTGGTTGAACAGCTCGGGCGGGGTGTCGAGGAGCGCGCCGGGAGGTGAGCCCGGCGGTGTTCACCAGGCAGTAGACCCGGCCGTACATGTCGACGACCCGAGTGACGGACGCCTTGGCCTGCTGCGCGTCGGCGAAGTCGGCGCGCACGAACAGCGCCTAGCCGCCGACCGCCACAACACACCGCGCCCCACACCCGTCCCGGCCACTTCCGCCAGCCCCTGACAACGGGCAGACACCCCCGACCCGCCAGGATCTCCACCCGCCAACACCGCGCGCGCCCACTCGATCCCGCCCACCCCCGCCACACGGCGAACGACCCCGACCGGCCGAGGCCCTCACCCCGACTCAACAACCCGCGCCCCGCCAAACCCACGAGGCCGGCAGACGCGCCCGCGCCCCCTCAGCGCCCGAGCGGTCGTGCCGGGTCCGGCTTGCCGCCGATCAGGTCCTGGAACTTGCGGCGGGGGCCCGACCAGCGTTTGTCGCGGTGGTAGGCGCGGAGCATGGCCCGGGCTCGGGCGCGCGGGCGGCGGGCGTAGAAGCGGCGGGCCCAAGCGGAGTCGGGGCGGGCCAGCCGGATCACCCCGATGAGCCCGACGAGCGGGACGATCACGCTGAAGATCGCCATCCGGGTCTTGCCCTTGAACAGGACGAGCATCGCGAAGAGGAAGTTGACCACCACACTGCTGATGACGCCGCCCCGGTCCTGCGCCTCGCCCTGCGTCACGTCGTTGACGCCGAACGGCGAGAACCCAGCGAGCACCAGGCCGACCAGCGCCACGGTGAGGACGACGACCTCGACGCTCTTGCGGCCCTCCTCGCTCCAGTACACGTCGTCGAGGTGCAGGATCAGCGCGAACTCGTCCAGCACCAGACCCGCGCCGATCCCGAACACGACCGCGCACAACCCCGCCCCGAAGCCGTGTTGCCCGCTGGCGACCGCGCCGAAGCCGCCGATGACGGTGAGGACGACTCCCGGCACCACGTGGTGGATGTGCACTCCGCCGGAACTGACGTTGCCGAAGGGCCCCTTGCCCGCCCGGATGAGCCGGGTGATGGCCCGCGTGATCAGGAAGGTCAGCACGAACGCGGTCAGGGCGAGGAGCAGCGGCAGTTTGCCGGGTTCGACGATGTTGCGGTGCAGCCAGTGGCCCATGGACCCAGTGTCGGCTCGGCAGGGGCGGGCCGCCCGGTGGCCACGGCGTCCGGGCTACCCTGCCGACGTGTCCATGACCCCGCCCCCGCTCGACGGCCTCCGCTTCGCCTTCGGCACGCTCAGCGTGCTCCCCGTGAAGGTGACCCGCTGGGACCGGGAGGCGGCACGCGGCGGAATGCTGTGCGCCCCGCTGGTCGGGGTGGTGCTGGGCGGGCTGTCGGCCGCTCTGGGCCTCCTGCTGCTGGTCCTGGGCGCCTCCGGACTGCTCGCCGCGGTCGCCACGGTGGCCGTACCGGCGGTCCTCACGCGGGGCCTGCACCTCGACGGCCTCGCGGACACCGCCGACGGCCTGGGCAGCGGCAGGCCCGCCGAGGACGCCCTGCGGATCATGAAGCAGTCGGACATCGGCCCGTTCGGGGTGATCGCCCTCGTCCTCGTGCTCCTCGCCCAGGTGGCCGCGCTGTCGCAGCTGTACGGCGACTCGTGGGCGCGGGGTGCGGCGGCGGCCGTGGTCTCGGCGACGGCCGCGCGCCTGGCCCTGACCCTCGCGGCCCGCACCGGGGTCCCGCCGGCCCGGCCGGAGGGGCTGGGGGCCGCGGTGGCCGGAGTCGTCCCGGTCCGGGGCGCGGTGCTGACCGCCGCCGCCGTGATGCTGGGGGCGGCCGGGGCGGGGGCGCTCCTCGGGTCGTACGACGTCGTCCGCGCGGTCCTCGCGGTGGCCGCCGCCGTGGGAGTCGCCGAGTTGCTCCTGCGGCACTGCACGCGCCGCTTCGGTGGAGTGACCGGTGACGTGTTCGGCGGGTTGGCGGAGACGGCGGCGACGACGGCGCTGGTCATCCTGTCGATGGACTTCTAGCAGGCCTCGCGCCATACCCCGAGCTCGTACTTCTTCAGCATCGAACTCAGCTTCAGCCGCCGGGACTCGGCGCAGAAGCGGCTGGTGGGGAGTTCGTACTCGACGTGGAAGACCGCCTTGTCCGCCTTGATGAACGGTTCCGTGTCCCCGCACTCGCGGTACTGCGCGCACTGCTCGTTGACCGCGAAGTCGAAGTCCCGCACCAGCTCCGGGATCTGGTCGAGGTCGTTCTTCAGGCCGACCGACAGGCCGCGGTCGTGGGCCAGTCGCGCGATCAGGCGGTTGTAGCGGAGCTGGTCCGCCGCGGTCAGTTCGAAGCCCGTGCGGTTCTTGTAGCCGTCCATGTTGTCCGGCTCCACCGCGTCGAAGCCCTTCTCGCGGCACATGTCGAGGCGGTCCGCCATCAGCGGTTCCAGGACGTCCGTGGCGCGGATGTCGAGCCAGCGCTCCCCCTCCCAGCCGTTGCCGCGCCCGATCACCGACTTGGGGAACTTGCCCGCGTCGGGCCGCCAGTCCTCGAACGCGCCTGTGGAGAGGTAGCAGATGACCTTGCGGCCCCTGTCGTGCAGCGCCGACACCACGGCCTCGGACTGGTCGAAGCCGTCGATGTCGTACACCGGCACGTCCACGGACGTGTCGACGCGGCCGCTCAACTGCCACTGCCAGGCGATGCCGGGGCGGGGCCGCCAACGGGAGCCGCCGGACCCGGAGTCGGGGGCGGAGTCGGGGGCGGTCGAGCATCCGGCCACCAGGAGGAGCAGGGTGACGAGGAGGAGAGGGCGTTTCAACGGACGGGCTCCAAGGGGGTGTGGCGGGGTACCCGGGAATGATCTCCCGCGCCGCAGCCGGAGGTACGCTCGCCCGACCCGAGCGTAGGCTCGTCCCGGGTGGTCGCCGACAGGGGTGAAGGCCCCGATCGGGATCCGCATTCGGAGACGAAATAGGGTCGGCCGTCGGGCCCGGTCGACCCACCCGCTCGACCCACGAAACTTCACATCGGAAGCGAGAATTCACCACCGTGACTGCTCTCACTCTCAGCACCTCCGCGGCGCCCGGCCTGCGGGCCGACGCGATCGTGATCGGTGTCGCCAAGGGCGCGAAAGGCCCGGTCGTGGCGCCGGGCGCCGAAGCCGTGGACAAGGCCTACGACGGCCGGCTCGCCGGTGTCCTGGAGACCCTCGGTGCCTCCGGCGCCGAGGGCGAGGTGACGAAGCTGCCCGCGCCCTCCGGCCTCAAGGCCCCTCTCGTGGTGGCGGTCGGCCTGGGCGCCGAGCCCGAGAAGGACTCCTCCTTCGACCCGGAGGTGCTGCGCAAGGCCGCCGGTGTCGCCGCCCGCGCGCTGACCGGCTCGAAGAAGGCCGCGTTCGCGCTGCCGCTGGGCGACGCCGCCGACCTCGGCGCGGTCGCCGAGGGCGTGCTGCTCGGGGCGTACTCCTTCACCACCTACAAGGAGAACGCGCCTTCGAAGAACGACGCCAGGGCGAAGAACGGCAAGGCCCCGCTGGCCGAGGCCGCGCTGCTGGGCGGCAAGCCGCGGGACGCCGCACACAAGGCCGCGCTGGCCCGGGCCGTCGCGGTCGCCGAGGAGCTCAACCGCGCGCGCGACCTCATCAACATGCCGCCGAACGACCTGAACCCCGAGGCCTTCGCCGCGATCGTGCAGGCCGCGGGCAAGGAGCACGGCCTCAAGGTGCAGGTGCTCGACGTGAAGGCCCTGGAGAAGGGCGGCTACGGCGGCATCCTCGGCGTCGGCGCGGGGTCGGCGTCGGGGCCGCGGCTGGTGAAGCTGTCGTACACCTCGTCCAAGGCGAAGAAGCACCTCGCGCTGGTCGGCAAGGGGATCACCTACGACTCGGGCGGTATCTCGCTGAAGCCGGCGGGCCACAACGAGACGATGAAGTGCGACATGAGCGGGGCGGCGGCGGTGTTCGCGGCCGTGGTCTCGGCCGCGCGACTGGGTCTCGAGGTCAATGTGACCGGGTGGCTGGCGCTGGCCGAGAACATGCCGTCGGGGTCCGCCACGCGGCCCGGTGACGTGCTGCGCATGTACAGCGGCAAGACGGTGGAGGTACTCAACACCGACGCCGAGGGCCGGCTGGTGCTCGCGGACGCCCTGTGGGCGGCGTCGGCGGAGAAGCCGGACGCGATCGTGGACGTGGCGACGCTGACCGGCGCGATGATGCTCGCGCTGGGCAGCCGGACGTTCGGGATCATGGCCAACGACGACGCCTTCCGTACCGCGGTGCACGAGGCCGCCGAGGAGGTCGGGGAGCCGGCGTGGCCCATGCCGCTGCCGGAGCACCTGCGCAAGGGGATGGACTCCCCCACCGCCGACATCGCGAACATGGGTGAGCGGATGGGCGGCGGACTGGTCGCCGGGCTCTTCCTGCGGGAGTTCGTGGGCGAGGGCATCCCGTGGGCGCACCTCGACATCGCGGGGCCGGCGTTCAACGACGGTGGGCCGTTCGGGTACACGCCGAAGGGCGGGACCGGGACCGCGGTGCGTACGTTGGTGCGGCTCGCCGAGTTGACTGCCGCGGGTGACCTGGGCTGACGGTCGCCCAGCAGCTCGGCTCCTGAGGGGCGTGGGCGACTGCGGGCCCGTCGTGGCTCGTCGCGCAGTTCCCCGCGCCCCTTGCGTGTCTCACCGGGCCCCTGGTCGAAAGTCTCACCGGGCCTTGCCTTCACATGTGAGCGTGTGGTGTCTCACACCCCGGCCCGGCGTCTCGTTCAGGGCTGACAAGTGCGAAGATGGGGCTCGGCAGGACAGGGCCCCCACACAGGGCCGAAGAAAGAGCGGCCGGACACCAGCCGCCGCCCGGTCACTGGAGACCGGCGTACGGCGCACATGCATGGAGGACGTGACGTGGCGAACGACGCCAGCACCGTTTTCGACCTAGTGATCCTCGGCGGTGGTAGTGGCGGTTACGCCGCGGCCCTGCGCGGGGCGCAGCTGGGGCTTGACGTCGCCCTGATCGAGAAGGACAAGGTCGGCGGTACCTGCCTGCACCGGGGATGCATCCCCACCAAGGCCCTGCTGCACGCGGGCGAGATCGCCGACCAGGCCCGCGAGAGCGAGCAGTTCGGTGTGAAGACCACCTTCGAGGGCATCGACATCGCCGGGGTGCACAAGTACAAGGACGGCGTGATCGCCGGCCTGTACAAGGGCCTCCAGGGTCTCGTCGCCTCCCGGAAGGTGACGTACATCGAGGGTGAGGGACGGCTCTCCTCCCCCACCTCCGTCGATGTGAACGGCCAGCGTGTCCAGGGCCGCCACGTCCTCCTCGCGACCGGCTCCGTGCCGAAGTCGCTGCCCGGCCTGGAGATCGACGGCAACCGGATCATCTCCTCGGACCACGCCCTCGTCCTGGACCGCGTGCCGAAGTCTGCGATCGTCCTCGGCGGCGGTGTCATCGGCGTCGAGTTCGCCTCCGCCTGGAAGTCGTTCGGGACCGACATCACGATCATCGAGGGCCTCAAGCACCTCGCCCCGCTCGAGGACGAGAACTCCTCCAAGCTTCTTGAGCGCGCGTTCCGCAAGCGCGGGATCAAGTTCAACCTGGGCACCTTCTTCCAGAAGGCCGAGTACACCCAGGACGGTGTCAAGGTCACCCTCGCCGACGGCAAGGAGTTCGAGGCCGAGCTGCTGCTGGTGGCCGTCGGCCGCGGGCCCGTCTCCGCCGGTCTCGGCTACGAGGAGCAGGGCGTCGCGATGGACCGCGGCTACGTCCTGGTCGACGAGTACATGCGCACCAACGTCCCGACCATCTCCGCCGTCGGTGACCTGGTCCCCACGCTCCAGCTCGCGCACGTCGGCTTCGCCGAGGGCATCCTGGTCGCGGAGCGTCTGGCCGGTCTGAAGACCGTTCCGATCGACTACGACGGTGTCCCGCGGGTGACGTACTGCCACCCCGAGGTCGCCTCCGTGGGCATCACCGAGGCCAAGGCCAAGGAGATCTACGGCGCGGACAAGGTTGTCGCTCTGAAGTACAACCTGGCGGGCAACGGCAAGAGCAAGATCCTCAACACCTCGGGCGAGATCAAGCTCGTCCAGGTGAAGGACGGTGCCGTGGTCGGCGTCCACATGGTCGGCGACCGCATGGGCGAGCAGGTCGGCGAGGCCCAGCTGATCTACAACTGGGAAGCGCTGCCGGCCGAGGTCGCCCAGCTCATCCACGCCCACCCGACGCAGAGCGAGGCGCTCGGCGAGGCCCACCTGGCCCTGGCGGGCAAGCCGCTGCACTCGCACGACTGACCCTCGGTCGTAGCACGTCGTAGCGACGACTCAGACTTCCGCAATTCGTAAGGAGCAACCGAAACCATGGCGGTTTCCGTAACCCTTCCGGCGCTCGGCGAGAGCGTCACCGAGGGCACCGTCACCCGCTGGCTGAAGGCCGAGGGTGAGCGTGTAGAGGCCGACGAGCCGCTGCTCGAGGTGTCGACCGACAAGGTCGACACCGAGATCCCCTCCCCCGCCGCCGGCGTCCTGGCCTCCATCAAGGTCGCCGAGGACGAGACGGTCGAGGTCGGCGCCGAGCTGGCCGTCATCGACGACGGCACCGGTGCGGCTGACGCCGCCCCGCCTGTGGCTGAGGCCACAGAGCCCGCCCCCGAGCCGGCCGCGGCCGCGCCGTCCACCGAGCAGGCCGCTCCGGCGCCCGCTCCCACCGCCGAGGCCGCCACCGGCGGCGGTTCCGCCGAGGGCACGGACGTCGTCCTGCCCGCGCTCGGCGAGTCCGTCACCGAGGGCACCGTCACCCGGTGGCTGAAGGAGGTCGGCGAGGAGGTCGCGGAGGACGAGCCCCTGCTCGAGGTCTCCACCGACAAGGTCGACACCGAGATTCCGGCGCCGGTCGCCGGTGTCCTGCTGGAGATCGTGGTCGGTGAGGACGAGACCGCCGAGGTCGGCGCCAAGCTCGCCGTCATCGGCGCCCCGGGTGCGGCTCCGGCCGCTGCCCCGGCCCCCGCCGCCCCGGCCCCGGCTGCCGAGGCCCCCGCCCCGGCTCCGGCTCCCGCCCCCGCGGCTCCGGCACCCGCTCCGGCCCCGGCCCCGGCCCCGCAGGCGCCCTCGGCTCCGGCCCCGCAGCAGCAGACGGCTCCGGCTCCCGACCCGGCGCCCGCCGCTCCGGCTCCGGCGCCCGCCCCGGTCACCCCGGCCCCGGCTCCGGCCGCGACCTCCGGTGACGACGGCGCCTACGTGACCCCGCTGGTGCGCAAGCTCGCCGCCGAGAACGGCGTCGACCTGGCCGGCGTCAAGGGCACCGGCGTCGGTGGCCGTATCCGCAAGCAGGACGTCGTCGCCGCCGCCGAGGCCGCGAAGGCCGCCGCTGCTCCGGCTCCGGCCGCTGCCGCCGCCGCTCCGGCCGCCGCCGCCAAGAAGGCGCCGTCCCTGGAGGCCTCTCCCCTCCGTGGCCAGACCGTCAAGATGCCGCGCATCCGCAAGGTCATCGGCGACAACATGGTCAAGGCGCTGCACGAGCAGGCGCAGCTGTCCTCGGTGGTCGAGGTCGACGTCACCCGCCTGATGAAGCTGCGCGCCCGTGCCAAGGACGCGTTCGCGGCCCGTGAGGGCGTCAAGCTCTCCCCGATGCCGTTCTTCGTCAAGGCGGCGGCCCAGGCACTGAAGGCGCACGCGCCGATCAACGCCAGGATCAACGAGGGCGAAGGCACGATCACCTACTTCGACACCGAGAACATCGGTATCGCGGTGGACTCCGAGAAGGGCCTGATGACCCCGGTCATCAAGCACGCCGGTGACCTCAACATCGCCGGTATCGCCAAGGCCACCGCCGAGCTCGCGGGCAAGGTCCGGGCGAACAAGATCACGCCCGACGAGCTGTCCGGCGCGACCTTCACCATCTCCAACACCGGTTCGCGCGGTGCGCTCTTCGACACGATCATCGTGCCGCCGGGCCAGGTCGCGATCCTCGGCATCGGTGCCACGGTCAAGCGGCCGGCGGTCATCGAGACCGAGGAGGGCACGGTCATCGGCATCCGCGACATGACCTACCTGACCCTCTCCTACGACCACCGTCTGGTGGACGGCGCCGACGCGGCCCGTTACCTGACCGCGGTCAAGGCGATCCTGGAGGCGGGCGAGTTCGAGGTCGAGCTCGGCCTGTAAGCCACCCGGTTCTGCGCGGTGCCCCCGTCCGGAGTTCTCCGGGCGGGGGCACCGTCGTCTCATCGGGGCGTCAGCGTCCTGTCCGACCAGCCCCACAGCTGCTCCACCCACACGTTCGGGACGGACAGCGCGGGTGCGGGCGTCAGGTGCTTGGTGCGGTACGCCTTCAGGACGTCGTAGGTGGCGTCCAGGCAGTCCCGCGAGGTGAGCTTCCCGGTCCTCGGATCGACGCCGACGAGGAAACCGCGGGCCTCGACGTCACGGATCCGTGCCCGGGCCCGGTTCACGTCGTGGGTCGAGGACCTGGTGCAGCGATAGCGGCTGTAGGGGTGGTCGGAGGTGCCGGGGTAGTGGGCGTCCGTGCTCATCTCGCTGAGCATGCGTGCGTACGACCCCTCGGCGTGCCAGGCCCCGATGTCGCCGCCCGGCGGGGTGTAGAGCTTTGCGCTGGGGTTCTCGACGGCGCCGTAGACCCAGCGGCCGGTGCCCGGGACCTTGAAGCCCCAGCCGACGTGGCCGAACCTCTGGGCGCCGTCGGGCTTGATGAACACACAGGCCGCGCCCCTGCTCGGGGCCGCGGCCGCCATCCCCGTGAGTGCTTCCGTGCTGCTCGGCCTCGCGTCGGCCGTCGCTCGTGCGGCCGAATGCCCGCAGCCGGCCACGCCGACGAGCGCGCCGATCACGGCCGCGACCGCCAGTCCCCGTCGTCCCCCGATGTCCATGCGTCCCCCTGCGGTGCCAAGGGGTGCCCCGTGCGGAAACCCCCTGCCGAACGCGACACTTGCCGGGGCTTCGGGGTTCCGCGTCTTGACAGAAGTCGTGCGGCTGGGAGCGTGTAAGCCTCGTCTCACCTGCATGAAAGCGCCCCCGTGCGCCCCTCCCGGACGGGCCCTCGGCCTTATTGTCTTTACGTCAAACGCCCTTAAGGAGCTCTCATGACCGCGCCCGTCGTCCACTCGCTGCGCGAACAGATCCGCGAGCACATCGTGGAGGGGATCGTCAGCGGGCGCTGGCAGCCGGGCGAGCGGATCGTGGAGCGCCGCATCGCGACCGAGCTGGAGGTCAGCCAGACGCCGGTGCGGGAGGCACTGCGCGAACTGGAGTCGCTGCGGCTGATCGAGTCCGCGCCGAACAAGGGCGTACGGGTGCGGAACCTGACGGCGGCCGACCTGGAGGAGAGCTACCCGGTCCGGGCCGGTCTGGAGGCGATCGCGGCGGAGCTGGCGGCGGAGCGGCTGGCGCAGGACTGCTCGGCCCTGGAGCCGCATGTCGCCGCGCTGTACGAGGCGGACCGCGACTCCGACGGCACCGGCCAGGTGCGGCACACGGTGGGATTCCACCGCGAGCTGGTGCGGGCGGCCGGCAACTCGGTGCTGCTGCACACCTGGGAGGGCCTGGGCATCGAGGTGTTCACCGCCCTGTCGATCCGCTGGCTGGGGACGGTCCAGCAGTCGTACGCGGAGGAGCACGAGGAGCTGGTGGCCGCGTTCAAGCGCCGGGATCCGCGGATCCCCGAGATCGTGAAGGCACACGTCCTGGGGTGCGCGCCGCGGGCCTGACGCGGTCGAGCCTGGCGCAGTCGAGCACACCTGCGCTCACCTGCGGAAACTCTTCGAAAATCCTTCGAAAACAAGGCACCCGGTGTCTCCCGTCGAGGCACCCCGTGCCTACTTTCTCGTCATCGAGAAGTTTTGCCCCTCAACCCTTTGATCGATCATCGATCAGCGAGTTATTGTCGCCGACGGGTCCTTACCGGGGCCCTCCGCCCTGTCCTGCCAAAGACAAAGGGCACCCCCGAACCCTTACAGATGAGGGAACCCCCTTCGACTGAGGAAGGCGGCGACATGACCGACCCCAACGCCATCCAGCCGAGCGAGCTCGACCAGCTCCCCGACCGGGACCCCGAGGAGACCGCCGAATGGCAGGCCTCCCTGGACGCGGTCGCCAAGGCGGCCGGCCCGCACCGTGCCGCGTACCTGATGCGCCGCACACTGGAGAGGGCGGAGGGCAACGGCATCGCGCTGCCGAAGCTCCTCGAGACGGACTACGTCAACACCATCCCCACCGCCGCCGAGCCGGGCCTGCCCGGTGACCCGGAGATGGAGGCCCGCATCACCGCGTGGAACCGCTGGAACGCGGCCGCGATGGTGACCCGGGGCAGCAAATACGGCGTCGGCGGCCACATCGCCACCTTCGCCTCCGCGGCCTGGCTGTACGAGACCGGCTTCAACCACTTCTTCAAGGGCAAGGAGGCCGACGGGTCCGGCGACCAGCTCTACATCCAGGGCCACGCCTCCCCCGGCATCTACGCCCGCGCCTTCCTCGACGGCCGCCTGGACGAGCACCAGCTCGACAACTTCCGCCGTGAATCGGGCGGCAACGGCCTCCCGTCGTACCCGCACCCCCGCCGCCTGCCCTGGCTGTGGGAGTTCCCGACGGTGTCGATGGGCCTCGGCCCGCTCTCCGCGATCTACCAGGCGCGCTTCAACCGCTACCTGACGGCCCGCGGCATCAAGGACGTCTCCGACTCCCACGTCTGGGCCTTCCTCGGCGACGGCGAGATGGACGAGCCGGAGTCCACGGCGGCACTCGCACTCGCGAGCCGCGAGGGCCTCGACAACCTGACCTTCGTCATCAACTGCAACCTCCAGCGTCTCGACGGCCCGGTCCGCGCGAACTTCAAGATCGTGCAGGAGCTGGAGGCCCAGTTCCGCGGCGCCGGCTGGAACGTGGTCAAGTCGCTGTGGGGCAACGCCTGGGACGAGCTGTTCCAGCTGGACACCACGGGCGCGCTCGTACGGCGGCTGCGCGAGGTACCCGACGCGCAGGTGCAGACGTACCAGACGCGCGACGCCGCCTACATCCGCCAGGACTTCTTCGGCAAGGACCCGGCGCTCGTCGAGATGGCGAAGCTGCTGTCCGACGACAAGATCCTGGAGTGCTTCCACCTGTCCCGCGGTGGCCACGAGGCGCGCAAGGTGTACGCCGCCTACAAGGCCGCCGTCGAGTTCAAGGGCGCGCCGACCGTGATCCTGGCCCAGACGGTCAAGGGCCACACCCTCGGCGAGGGCTTCGCGTCGAAGAACGCCAACCACCAGATGAAGAAGCTCTCGGTGGACGAGTTCAAGACGATGCGCGACCTTCTCGAACTGCCCATCAAGGACAGCGACTTCGTCGACGGCGTGGTCCCCTACGGCCACCCCGGCGCCGACTCCCCGGAGGTCCGCTACCTCCAGGAGTGCCGCGCGGCCCTCGGCGGCCCGGCCCCGGCCCGCCGGGTGCACCCGGTGGCCCCGCTGCCCGCCCCCGCGGAGAAGGCCTTCGCCTCCTTCGACAAGGGTTCCGGTCAGCAGAACGTCGCGACCACGATGGCCTTCGTGCGGCTCATCAAGGACCTGGTCCGCGACAAGGAGACCGGCAGGCGCTGGGTGCCGATCGTCCCCGACGAGGCGCGCACCTTCGGCATGGAGTCGCTGTTCCCGTCGCTCGGGATCTACTCCCCCAAGGGCCAGACGTACGAGCCGGTCGACCGCGACCAGCTGATGTACTACAAGGAGGCCCAGAACGGCCAGATCCTCAACGAGGGGATCACCGAGGCCGGTTCGATGGCCGACTTCATCGCCGCATCGACGTCGTACGCGACGCACGGCGAGGCGATGATCCCGTTCTACATCTTCTACTCGATGTTCGGCTGGCAGCGCACGGCCGACCAGATGTGGCAGCTCGGCGACCAGCTCGGCCGCGGCTTCCTCGTCGGCGCCACGGCAGGCCGTACGACGCTGACGGGCGAGGGCCTTCAGCACGCGGACGGTCACTCGCCGGTGATCGCGGCGACGAACCCGGCGGCGCTGACGTACGACCCGGCGTTCGCGTACGAGGTCGCCACGATCGTGCGCGACGGCATCCGCCGCATGTACGGCGAGGCGGCCCCCGGCGAGGACCCGAACGTCTTCTACTACCTGACGGTCTACAACGAGCCGCTTCCGCAGCCCGCCAAGCCGTCCGGCCTCGGCATCGACGAGGGCATCGTCAAGGGCCTGTACCGCTTCAACACGGCGGAGTCCGCGGGCCTGTCCCCGGCCGCGAACGCGCCCCGCATCCAGCTCCTCGGCTCCGGCACGGCGATCCACTGGGTGCTGAAGGCGCAGCGGATGCTCGCCGAGGAGTGGGGCGTGGCCGCCGACGTGTGGTCGGCGACGTCCTGGACGGAACTCCGCCGTGACGCGCTGGAGGCCGACGCCGGCCTGCTGCGCGGCGAGGAGCGGGTGCCGTACGTCCGCCAGGCGCTGCACGGCGCGGAGGGCCCGGTCCTCGCGGTCTCCGACTACATGCGCCAGGTCCCCGACCAGATCGCGCAGTGGGTCGAACAGGACTGGTCCTCGCTCGGCGCGGACGGCTTCGGCCTCTCCGACACCCGCGAGGGCGCCCGCCGCCACTTCGGTGTCGACGCCGAGTCGGTCGTCGTCGCGGCCCTGGCCCAGCTGGCCCGCCGCGGCGAGGTCCAGGCGACGGCGGTGAAGGAAGCACGGGAGAAGTACGGGCTGTGAGGGCCTGAGCTTCGACGCTCGCGGTGAAGGGGTACGGCGGCCGCCGTGCCCCTTCGCTGTCAGTGGGCCCCGGCATCATGGCCGTATGCGCGCTGCCCGGCTCATCAAGATGGTGCTCTTGCTCCAGTCCCGGCCCTCCATGACCGCCGCCGAGCTGGCGCGGGAACTGGAGGTGTCGGAGCGGACGGTGACGCGGGACGCGCAGGCGCTGTCGGAGGCGGGGGTCCCGGTGTACGCGGACCGGGGGCGGGCCGGAGGGTACCGGCTGATCGGCGGGTACCGTACCCGGCTGACCGGGCTGGCCCGCGGTGAGGCCGAGGCGTTGTTCCTGTCCGGGGTGCCGGGGGCGCTGCGCGAGATGGGACTGGAGGACGCCGCCTCCGCCGCCCGGCTGAAGGTGTCCGCCGCGCTGCTCCCCTCCCTCAGCGACGCCTCCCGTACGGCCGCCCAGCGCTTCCATCTCGACGCGCCCAACTGGTTCACCGAGCCGAAGTCCCCCGAACTGCTGCCCGTCGTCGCCGACGCGGTGTGGGACGACCGACGGGTCACCGCGCGCTACCGGGGCCGGGAGGGCGAGGTGGAGCGGGAGCTGGAGCCGTACGGGCTCGTGCTCAAGGCGGGTGTCTGGTACCTGTGCGCGCGGGTCTCCGAGGGCGGCTCCTTCCGGGTGTACCGCATCGACCGGTTCACGGCGGTGACGGCCGCCGGGGAACGGTTCGAGCGCGACGAGGAGTTCGACCTGCCCGGCTTCTGGGAGGAGCGCGCCGAACAGTTCGCCCGCTCGATCCTGCGGGCCGAGGTCGTCGTCCGGTTGTCCGGGGCGGGGGCGCGCGCACTGCCGTACGCCGTCGATCCCGCCGCGGCCCGGGAGGTGCTGGCGACCGCCGGCCCGCCGGACGACGAGGGGTGGGTGACGGTGACCCTACCGGTGGAGTCCGAGGAGGTCGCCCACGCGCAGCTCGCCTCGCTGGGGCCGGAGGTGGAGGTGCTGGCTCCGGGGAGTCTGCGGGCACGGTTCGCGAGGGACGCCGTACGTCTGGCGAGGCTGTACGAGAAGTGAAGGTCTCTGTTCGGGACATAACAATCCGCCGCACTCCACGTGCGCCGTACCCCTCCAGGCCCGATGCTGGACCCGTGATGGACGAGACGGAGTTCTGGGAGCTGGTGGACGCCACCCGCGAGGCCGCCGAGGGCGACCCGGAGGAACAAGCCGACCTGCTCGTGGACCGGCTGCTGGCGCTGGACCCGGAGATGGTCCTCGACTTCGCCCGTCACTTCGAGGCCCGCTTCAACCGCGCGTACACCTGGGACTTGTGGGGCGCCGCCTGGATCCTGCTGGACGGGGCGAGCGACGACGCCTTCGACTTCTTCCGGTGCTGGCTGATCGGCCAGGGCCGCGAGGTGTACGAGGGCGGTGTGCACGACCCCGACTCGCTCGCCGACCTGCTGGCCGACTTCGACGAGGAGATCGACGGCGACGGCGAGGAACTGGGCTACGCGGCCGACGAGGCCTACGAGCAGCTCACCGGTACCGTCGCTCCCGATCTGGGTATCCCGCCCGGGGCCTCCGAGCCGCTCGGCGCGCCGGTCGACCTGGAGAGCGACCGGGTGCTGGCGGAGCGGTATCCCAAGCTGTGGGAGCGGTTCAGGGGCTGAGCCCCCGTCAGCCCGCCCGCCGCGGTCAGGCGGCCGTCGTGGCCCTGCGCCGGGTCGTGTCCGCCGGGATGTACGCCTGCGTCCGGTCGGCCCGCACCGCGTGGTGCATCGGAGCCGCGTTGGCCTGGTCGAGCGCGGACGCGGTGACGGCGGCCGGACCGAGGACCACGGCCGCGACGGCGCAGACCACCGCCCAGGGGCCGCGTGCGGTCCGGATCCAGCCGTCGGGCTTCTCCGGGGTGTTCATGTGACTGCTGTTCATCTCTTCCCCACCTCCAGTCAGTGCGTGTGCCTGACGATAGGGCGGCTGTTTCGGCGTGGCCCTTGAGTCGCCTACGAGAAACCTGTGAGGGCTCGGGCTCTTGACCCCTGCCGTGACTCCCGGCTTACCGTGGCCGCCCCGAACAGGAGCACCCCGCCCATGACCAGCCCGTACGTGCGCGAGATCACGCGCGAGGACCATCTCGCCCACCTGCGGCTGCACTCCGACGCGAGCCATCTCCAGATCCCCGAGTGGGCCGAGGTGAAGCCCGACTGGCTGGCGGAGAGCGTCGGCTGGTTCGAGGGCGAGGCGAGGATCGCGACGGCACTGGTCCTGTACCGGCCGTTGCCCGGCACCCGGCGCTGTCTCGCCTATCTCCCCGACGGGCCCACGATCGACTGGCACGGCCCGCGCCCGGAGCGCCTGCTGGATCCCCTGGTCGCCCACCTGGAGAAGCGCGGGGCGTTCTCGGTGCGGATCGGGCCGCCCGTCGTCGTCCGGCACTGGGACGCCGAGACGGTCACCGCGGGCATCGCCGACCCCGACGTACGCCATGTGCGCGAGCTGCCCGCGGCAGGCGTCGACGGGTTCGCGCTGGACGCCGGGGAACGGCTGCGCGGGCTCGGGTGGCGGCGGTGCGCGGAGGACGAGGACAGCGGCTTCGGCCTCGGCCAGCCGCGGTACGGCTGTCACATCCCGCTCGCGGGCCGCTCGGTGGACGAACTGCGCGCGGCCCTCGCACCGCACTTCGAGCAGTCCCTGCGCACGGCCGAGTCGGCGGGCGTCCGGGTCTCCTGGGGCACGGCCGCCGACCTGCCCGACTTCTACCGCCTCTACGCCGCGACCGCCGCCCGCGACGGCTTCCGGGCCCGTCCGCCGGCCTACTTCCGGGGCATGTGGGAGGCCCTGAACGCCGAGGACCCCGACCGGCTGCGGCTCTATCTCGCCGAGTACGACGGTGAGGTGCTCTCCGCCGCGCTGATGATCAACGTCGGCTCCCGGGTCTGGCACTCCTACGCCGCGTCCGGCCGCCGGGGGCGGGAACTGCGGCCCAGCAGCGCGCTGTTGTGGCGGATGCTGTGCGATGCGCGGGCGGCCGGTGCCGCGACGTACGACCTGCGGTCCGTCACGCCCTCCCTCGACGAGGACCGTCTGCTGGGCCGGCTCCGGTTCAAGACGGGGGCGGGAGGCCGGGTCGTGGAGTACCTCGGCGAGTGGGAACGGCCGGTGGGGCTCCAGGGGCGGGTGCTGCAGCGGGCGTTGGGGGTGTATCTCGGCCGCAGGTGACCCGCGGCGCTCGGCGGGTCAGGTCCTGCCCTGGAGGCGGGCCGCCCGCTTCCTCATCTCCGGCAGCAGGGCCTTGAGGGCGGCGCCGGGGCAGGTCGTCATGTAGGCGTCGCCGTGCGCCGCGAGGGCGGGCAGCGCGGCGACGGTGCCTTTGGGGTAGCGGCTGAGGCTGTTGCTGGAGGTGAGACGGACGGTGGTGCGCGGGTCGATGTGGGCGAGGCCGAGTTTCCAGGCGACCAGGGCGGCGATCGCGTCGGTCATCGCGCGCGGGACGCGGGCGCCCGCGGTGAAGGTGCCGAGGGCGGCGATGCCCGCCGTGCGGTGGTTGAAGCCCAGGGTGTGGGCGCCGGTGACGGGGCGGTCGACGCCGCCCGCACGGCCCTCGTAGATGGTGCCGCAGCGGTCGACGAGAAAGTTGTAGCCGATGTCGTCCCAGTCCCGGGCGCCGATCTGACCGGCGGCGAGGTAGCGGATGATGCGGGGCGCGTCGGCGCAGTCGTAGTCGTTGGGCGAGTCGGTGTGGTGCACGAAGACCGCGAGCACCCTGTCGTCGTAGTGCGGGGGCGGCGGGGTGCGGGCGGCGCTGTTCGCCTCCCCGCCGACGGCCCACACCGACCTCGGCACGATGTGCGGCCTGACCGCGGCGTGCGGGACCACCCCGTGCCGGGCCACGGCGGCGCCCTGCGCGGACCTGTCCGAGACCGCGTCCTCGATACCGGTGACGCACAACACGAGCACGAGAACGACGGCGAGTCCCGGGAGGCAGGCGAGGAACGGGAGGAGCGGGCGGGGGACACGGGGGGCCGGTGGGGGGGTCGGGGGCGCTCCGCCCCGCTCCGGGGTGCCCGCACGCCCGACGAACCCTGAGGAGCGGCCGGACCCCGCGGAGCCGACGTGGGGTGCAGGGCTCACTGAGTGCGAGGTTTCGCCCGAGGGCGTGCGGGCCGGTGGCTCTGGGGGACGTCCGGGGCCCGGCGTGGGGCTCACCGAGGGCGCGGACGCCTGCCGGGACCCTCGCTCAGCGGGGGCGACGGGGTCGGCGGGCGACGGGGACCGGTCCGGGCTCGCGGAGCCCCCGGAGACGGGTTCACCCGACGACGTAGGAGCCTGCCGGGCGGAGGGACGGCCAGAGCCTGCCGACTGGATCACCGAGGGCGCAGGCGTTTGCCGGGCCCCCTGCTCGGCGGGGACGCCGGGGCGGCCGGGCGACGGGGACCGGCCCGGGGCCGCGGAGGTCCCGGAGACGGGTTCACCCGACGACATAGGGGTCGGCGAATCTGGTGGACGTCCGGGGCCCGGCGTGGGCCCCGGCCGCGCCGGGGGACGGCCAGAGCCTGCCGACTGGATCACCGAGGGCGCAGCCACCTGCCGGGACCCCCGCTCGGCGGGGACGCCGGGGCCCGTGGCCGCAGAGGTCCCGGGGCCCGGCGTGGGCCCCGGCCGGGCCGGGGGACGGCCGGAGCCCGCAGGCCGGATCACCGAGGGCGCCGGCGCCTGCCGGGAGCCTTGCTCGGCGGGGCTGCCGGGCGACGGGGGCCGGTCCGGGGTCGCGGGGCGCTCGGTGAGCGGCCGGGCCGGGGGACGGCCGGGGGACGCCGGCTCGATCGCTGAGGGCGCCGGCGTCCGCGAGGCGGCCGCAGGGCCCCCTGAGAGGGGTTCGGGCGCGGGGGCGTCAGGTGCCTCGGCGGCTCCCGGCAGGGGTCGCTTGACCGAGGCCAGTCCGTTTCGGATCGCGAGCCGGATGCGACCCGCGTGGCGTATTCGGGGCGCCCGCCGTCTACGCGGTCCCCGCGATCTTCGGACACGCATGGTCCCACTGTCCGACGGATCCGCTCCGCCCGCGATGTGTGCTGTGCCACCCGGTGGAACCATCGTCCTGGTCCGCGACGTTTTTCCAGGTGCACGCGCGCGTGGCCGGTTCCCGGTCCACGCGCGCGCGTAGCTGATCACTGGACGCCTCGCCTGCGTACTGAAGGTTCCGAAAGAGAAGGGCGGCTCCGTGGACGTGCTCGACATCCTGCTGTTGCTGGTGATCGCCGCCTATGCGGCCTCCGGCTACCGGCGCGGCCTGGTGGCCGGTTGCGTCTCGTTCGCCGGCTTCGTCGGCGGCGCGGTCGTGGGCGTGTGGGTGCTGCCGTGGATGATGGACCTGGTGACACCGGGGAGCACGGCCGCGACGGTGACCGCGGTACTGACCGTGCTGGTCCCGGCCGCCGTCGGGCACGAGCTGGCGGGACGGCTGGCGCTCAGGCTGCGCCGGGAGCTGGACCAGGGTCCGCTGAGAGTCGCGGACGGCGTCGGCGGGGCCGCCGCCAACTCCGTCGCCGTGCTCGTCGTGGCCTGGGTCGCCGCCAGCGTGCTCGGCGCGTCCTCGTCCCCGCTGGTCACCACCGCCATCCGGGACTCCGCCCTGCTCGGCGCCGTCCAGGACTCCATGCCGGAGACCACGCCGTCCTGGTTCTCCCGGGCCACCTCCGCGCTCACCGAGGCGGGCTTCCCGCAGGTCTTCAACCCGTTCGAGAACGAGTCGACGGCCGAGGTCGCCAAGCCCACCGGCGACAGCGTCACGGCCGCCGCCACCGACGCCGCCAAGCTCAGCACCGTCAAGATCGAGGGCGCCTCCGGCACTCAGGGCCGCGAGGGCAGCGGCTTCGTGTACGCGCCGCAGCACGTGATGACCAACGCCCACGTGGTGGCCGGCATCGACAAGCCCAGCGTGCGGATCGGCGGGGTCGGGGAGGTGTACGAGGCCCGGGTGGTGCTGTTCGACCCGGACCGGGACGTGGCCGTGCTGTACGTCCCGGATCTCCGGGCGCCGGTGCTGCGCTTCGACGAGGGCGCCGCGCGGGGCGACTCCGCGGTGGTCGCGGGATATCCGCAGGACGGCGACCTGAACCTCCAGGCGGCCACGGTGGCGGGCCGGGTGAAGGCGACCGGCCAGAACATCTACAGCGACGCCACCGTCACCCGCGAGATCTACTCGATCCGCTCGACCGTCCGCCCCGGCAACTCCGGCGGCCCCCTGCTGACCACCTCCGGGAAGGTCTACGGCGTGGTCTTCGCCCGCTCCACCTCCGACGACGAGACGGGCTACGTCCTGACGGCCGACGAGGTCGCGGGCGCCGCCGAGAAGGCGGCGGACGCCACGTCACCGGTGGACACGGGCGAGCTGGTCACGTCGTAGTGCGACGGCCTCCCCGATGATGAGAGGGCCGGTCCCTTTCAGTCCTGTCGCGGAGGTCCCCGTGCCCGTGTTCTTCGTGCTCTCGCTGCTCGTGGCGGCGGTCGCGCTCTTCCTGGTGGTGCGCAGACGACGTACGACCGCAGCGGCCGACCAGGTCCTCAGAGACGGCGCCCCATGAGCACGTCGTCGACGTACTCGCCCGCCAGCAGGAACTCCTCGGGCAGCACACCCTCGACCGCGAAGCCCTCGGACTCGTAGAGCCTGCGGGCCGGGGTGTTGTGGCCGAGCACGCGCAGGGTGAGGCGGCGGGCGCCCCGGCGCCGGGCCTCCTCGGTGATCGCGCGGATCAGCGCCCGGCCGACACCGCGTCCACGGGCCCGGGCGCTGACGACGAAGCCCTGGATCTGACGCACATGGGCGTTCGCGTCGAGCCCGGTCGGGAAACCGAGACGGACGTACCCCAGGATGCGGCGGTCGGCCTCGGCGACCAGACAGTCACCGGGGAGGTGACGCTCGTCGAAGAACGGCCGGTAGGGCGGCTGCTGTTCGGGCAGGACCTCGTGCAGGGGCGACCATTCGGCCCGGTCGAGGCGGGCCAGCTCCTCTTCGTCGTCAGGAAGGGCGAGGCGTATGGACAGCTGGGACATGACCGCCAGCCTAGGGCGGGGGTACCGGAATCAGACATCGCTCTTACGCACTCACCAGGCAGGATGAGGTCATGCAACTTTCAAGAATCGCGGTGGCCGGGGCGTCCGGACTGATCGGCTCGGCCCTGGTGCGCTCCCTCACCGCGGACGGGCACGAGGTGGTACGCCTGGTGCGCCGGGAGCCCCGGGACGAGACCGAGGTCCGCTGGGATCCCGAGGCCGGACGGGTCGACACGGCCGGGCTCACCGGGTGCGACGCCGTGGTCAACCTCGCCGGGGCGGGCGTCGGTTCGCGGCGCTGGACGGAGACGTACAAGAAGCGCATCCACGACAGCCGGGTCAACGGCACGGCCGCCCTGGCCAAGGCCGTCGCCTCCCTGGACGAGCCGCCGCGGGTCTTCGTGAACGGCAGCGCGATGGGCTACTACGGCGAGACCGGCGACCGGGTCGTCGACGAGAACGCGCCCGCCGGGCAGGGCTTCCTGCCCGAGCTGTGCGTGGAGTGGGAGGGGGCGGCCGGGCCCGCGCAACGGGCGGGTGTGCGGACCGCGTTCACCCGCACCGGTCTGGTGGTGGGCCGCGGGGGCGGGGCCTGGGGCAAGTTGTTCCCGCTGTTCCAGGCGGGGCTCGGCGGGCGGATGGGCGACGGGGGTCAGTACTGGTCGTTCATCGCACTGCACGACGAGGTGGCGGCGATCCGGCATCTGCTGGAGACCGACGGGCTGTCGGGACCGTTCAACCTCACCGCCCCGGAGCCCCTGACGAACCGTGAGATCACCGAGGCCATGGGGCGTGTGCTGCACCGGCCGACGCTCTTCGCGGTCCCCGCGCCGGTGCTGCGCGCCGTGCTCGGCGAGATGGCCGGGGACGTGCTCGGCAGCGCGCGGGTGCGGCCGACGCGGTTGCTGGAATCGGGGTTCACGTTCGCGTTCCCGGACATCGACGGGGCGATCCGCGCGGCGTGAGAGGTCCCGTGGCCGCATGTGACGACATGCGACCGGTGTGCGACCGTGCCCTGTCGATGCGCGACTGTTCCTGACCGTTCACCGCCCTACCCTCGACCCGAACTCGGGTATCCCTGGAGCCTGTTGGGGGCATGACGTCTCCACCGGCCGCGCAACCTCGAGGAGGGGCACGTGCTTGAGCCCGCGTACCAGGCGGACGTCGTGATCGTGGGAGCCGGGGTCGCCGGGCTCTCCGCGGCGCATCGGCTGACCAGCCAAGGAGTGACCGTCGCGGTGTTGGAGGCCGCCCCCGGTGTGGGCGGCCGCATGTCGACCGAGAAGGTCGACGGCTTCCGGCTCGACCGGATCGGACAGTTGCTGTCCACGGCGTATCCCGAACTGCGGCTGACGCCGGGACTCGACGGGCTCGTACTGCGCCCGTTCGCGCCCGGGGTCCTGCTGCACGGCGACGGGCGTCACCACCGGGTGGACGCTCCGGCGGGAGCCCGGAGCGCGAGGGGCGCACTGCGAGCGGTGCGCGCCCTGGCGAGCGCCCCTCGGGGGGTGGCGGGGCCGGGGCTGGTGGCCGCGTCCCGCAGGGCCGCGTTCCGGGTGCTGCCCGGTGGCGGTCAGGGGACCGTGTCCCGGCCCGCCCGCGGGGCCGCGCCGCTCGGCGGTGCCGTCGATCAGGCCCGGCTCGGTACCGCGCTCGCCCGGTTCGCCCACGTGCCCGTCGAACGCCTCCTCGCACGTCCCGAAGTGCCCGCCGGGCAGGCGCTCGCGGCCCGGGGGCTGCCCGCGCGCACGATCGACGGCTTCCTGCGTCCGCTGCTCGCCGCGCTGCTGTGCGACCCCGCGCTGACGACGTCCAGCCGGTGCGCCGACCTCGCGCTGCGGGCCTTCGCGGGCGGGCGGCTGTGTGTGCCGGAGGGGGGCGCGGAGACGCTTCCGGAGCTGCTGGCACAGACGCTGCCGGCGGGAACCGTGCACACGGGGGTGCGGGTCACCTCCGTCGCGACCACGTCCGTGACCACGGCCGAGCACGGCGAGATCCGGTGCCGGGCGGTGCTGCTGGCAACGGACGCCCGGACGGCCGCCGAGTTGCTCCCCGGCCTGCGGGTGCCGGAGTTCCACCCGGTGACGGTCGTCCACCACACGACGGACGACCCGCCCCGCACGGGTTCCGCGCTGCTGCTGGACGCCGACCGGGGCGGCCCGGTGGCCCACACGGCGGTGATCAGCGAGGTCGACCCGAGCCGGGCCCCTTCGGGCCGGGCCCTGATCTCCTCGACGGTCCTGGGCACTCCCCCCTCGGACCTGGAAACGGCCGTACGCACCCATCTGGCCCGCCTGTACGGCACCTCCACGCACCGCTGGGAGACCCTCGCGGTCCACCACACCCGGGAGGCGGTCCCGGCCATGCCCGCCCCCCACGACCTCCGCCGCCCGGTACGCCTGCTGGCCGGCCTGTACGTCTGCGGCGACCACCGCGACACGAGCACGGTCCAGGGAGCACTGCACTCGGCCCACCGGGCGACGACGGCGATCCTCAAGGACCTGGGAGCAGCAGGCTCGATGCACAGGGCAGACCCGACTCCGACAGCTCAGGCGGCCTGACGGTTCACCCGCGCCCTGAAGGGGCGCGGGGAACGGCGCGACCAGCCACGACGCAGCGTCACATGGCATACATGCTGCGGAATTACGGCGAGACCTCTACCCCAGCGCAGCCACCTTGTCCCGATAACTGCGAACCGGCGCCGCATCTTTGTACGGCTCCAGCCGCCGCTCGAAGTCCCGCACGTACTCCACCGCCCGCACCGACCGCATCTCGGCCGCCTGCCCTGCGGCCTCCGCGGCCAACGCACACGCCTGGTCCAACTCCCCCAGCCCCAGCCTCGCAGAGGCCAGCACCACCCGGCAGAACAACCGACTCCGCGCATACGCCGGCGCCCGCAGCTGAAGCGAGCGCTCGGCGTGTTGCGCCGCCGCCCGGAACTGCTGCAGGTCCCGGTGACAGTGCCCGAACTCGTCGGCCAGCTGCGCCTCGTCGAAGAACCGTGCCCAGTGCGGGACCTCGTCACCGGGCCGCGCCGCCTCCAGGGCCCGTTCCGCGCGGACCAGCGACGCCGTGCACGCCCGCACCTCGCCCAGTACGCCGTGGCCGCGCGCCTCGGCCGAGTGCAGCAGCGCCTGCACGACCGGCGGTGCCGTCGTACCGACGCCCTGCTGGGCCACCCGCGCGAGCTGGATCGCCTCCCGGCCGTGCCCCAGGTACACGGCCTGCCGGCTCATCGTGACCAGCACGTACGCCCCGTACGCCCGGTCTCCCGCGGCCTGCGCGAGCCGCAGCGCCTGCACGAAGTAGCGCTGTGCGAGCCCGTGCGCCGCGATGTCGTACGACGTCCAGCCCGCGAGCCGGGTCAGGTCGGCCGCCGCGGCGAACAGCCGGCGCCCGGTCGTCTCGCCGTACGTGCCGCGCAGCATCGGCTCGCACTCGTGCTCCAGGTAACGGACCAGGGCCTGCCGGGCGTGGCCGCCGCCGTACTGGTCGTCGAGGGTGCGGAAGAGGTCGCCGACCGAGGCGAGCGCGGCGATGTCGCCCCCGCTGACCTTCTGGCCGGGTACGCGCTCGGCCTGGCCGCGCTGCCGGGGCACCACCGGGCGCCCCTGGGGAGGAACCCGGAGGGCGGGCTCGCCGCGGGCGACCCGGTCGTCGGGGCGGCCGATCAGCCAGTCACGGCTCGGCACCACCAGTCCGGCGGGCGTGAAAGCGATCTTGCGCAGTTCGGCGTGGCTGCCGGAGTCCTTGCGCCACAGCCCGCTGACGATGTCGACGGCCTCCTCGGGGCCCGCGGCGAACTCCAGCCCGGCATAGACGGGTGCGCAGGCGTCGAGGCCGAGGTCCTGCGCGGAGAGCCGGCGGCCGAGCCGGCGGGTGAAGACCTCGGCGATGAGGGCGGGTGTGGTGCCCCGGGGCTGCTGCCCGCGCAGCCACCGGGTCACGGATGTCTTGTCGTATCTGAGATCCAGCCCGTGTTCG
Organism: Streptomyces sp. NPDC005402; assembly: GCF_040606575.1. NCBI lineage: Bacteria > Bacillati > Actinomycetota > Actinomycetes > Kitasatosporales > Streptomycetaceae > Streptomyces > Streptomyces sp. NPDC005402. The sequence goes on along the minus strand of NZ_JBEXFB010000004.1, from coordinate 259,604 downwards.
AGACCGAGCTGGTCCACGCGTCGGGCGAGACCCGCGTTGGAGAACCCCGCTTCTGCGATGAGCGCGGCGAGCTGTCGGTTGGGAGTGCGCTGCGCGGGTCGTTCCGTCATCTGCGGTGCGGTCTCCTGCCTTTCGGGCCGTCACGTGGTCACGTGGTGCCCGGATTGCCTGTGAGCAGCCCTTATGGCCTCTGCGAACGGCGCGAATGTAGCGGAGAGTGAGCAGGCGATCGCACACTTCGACGTTCGTTCATCCGATCGTGTGAGGATTGCCCCCGGGGCTGACGCCCGCGGGCCGGACGTACAGTGGCGTAGGCACCGTTCGTGCCTTACGACCTTCTAGGGAGGCGCTTGCCGTGAGTGGGTTGCGGTTCGTCCGCATGGGGTTCGGTGCGGACGCGGTCGAGTACCAGGAAGCCTGGGACGAGCAGCGCCGGGTGCACGCGGCGCGGTTCGAGGACGAGATTCCCGACACGGTCCTGCTGCTCGAACACCCCCCTGTCTATACGGCGGGCCGGCGCACCGCGGACAGCGAGCGCCCCCTCGACGGGACCCCGGTCATCGACGTGGACCGCGGCGGCAAGATCACCTGGCACGGCCCGGGCCAGCTGGTGGGCTACCCGATCCAGAAGCTCCCGCGTCCGGTGGACGTGGTGGCGCACGTACGGCGCCTGGAGGAGGCCCTGATCCGCACCTGCGCGGAGTTCGGCCTGGAGACCAGCCGGGTCGAGGGCCGCAGTGGGGTATGGGTGCTCGGCGACCCGGTCGAGACGCGTCCGTCCCTCGGCGGGCTCTCCCTGGACTTCGATCCCCCGCTCACGGACGAGGAGTTCGACCCGCGCATGAACGGGCCGGAGTACGCCCCCTCCAACGCGGGCCAGCGGCGCGAGGACCGCAAGATCGCGGCGATCGGCATCCGCGTCGCCAAGGGCGTCACCATGCACGGCTTCGCGCTGAACGTGAACCCGGACAACAAGTGGTTCGACCGGATCATCCCCTGCGGCATCCGCGACGCCGGCGTCGCCTCCCTCGCCGGAGAGCTCGGCCGGGACGTGACGATCCACGAGGTGCTGCCCGTCGCCGAACGGCACCTGCGGGACGTGCTGGAGAACGCGGAACTGAAGCCGAGGGTGATCGAGAAGACACCGGCAGCCTGAACACCGCCGCAGACTTTCAAATCTACGGGCGTACCCTGAACAACGCCGAAGAATCAAACGCTAGGGAGCCGGTCGTGTCCGCAGTCGCCCCCGACGGACGCAAGATGCTGCGCCTGGAGGTCCGTAACGCCCAGACCCCCATCGAGCGCAAGCCCGAGTGGATCAAGACCCGGGCGAAAATGGGTCCCGAGTACACCGCGATGCAGAAGCTCGTGAAGAGCGAGGGCCTGCACACGGTCTGCCAGGAAGCCGGCTGTCCCAACATCTACGAGTGCTGGGAGGACCGCGAGGCGACCTTCCTCATCGGCGGCGACCAGTGCACACGGCGGTGCGACTTCTGCCAGATCGACACCGGCAAGCCCGAGGCCCTCGACCGCGACGAGCCGCGCCGCGTGGGCGAGTCCGTGGTCACCATGGACCTGAACTACGCCACCATCACCGGCGTCGCCCGCGACGACCTGGAGGACGGCGGCGCCTGGCTGTACGCCGAGACGGTCCGCCAGATCCACGAGCAGACGTCTTCTCGTGAGGCCGGCCGCACCAAGGTCGAGCTGCTGGCCCCCGACTTCAACGCCGTGCCGGAGCTGCTCCAGCAGGTCTTCGAGTCCCGCCCCGAGGTCTTCGCGCACAACGTCGAGACGGTCCCGCGGATCTTCAAGCGCATCCGCCCCGGCTTCCGCTACGAGCGCTCCCTGAAGGTCATCACCGACGCCCGCGACTTCGGCCTGGTCACCAAGTCCAACCTGATCCTCGGCATGGGCGAGACCCGCGAGGAGGTCAGCGAGGCGCTCCAGCAGCTGCACGACGCCGGCTGCGAGCTGGTCACCATCACGCAGTACCTGCGCCCGTCGGTGCGCCACCACCCCGTGGAGCGCTGGGTCAAGCCGCAGGAGTTCGTGGAGCTGAAGGAGGAGGCCGAGCAGATCGGCTTCTCCGGTGTGATGTCCGGGCCCCTCGTCCGGTCCTCCTACCGGGCCGGCCGGCTCTACCAGATGGCCGTAGAGAAGCGTGGTTCCTACGTCGCCTCGCAGGCGGTCTGAGAAGGTCCCAATGGCACGGAGTGCCACTCCAAACGTGTGAATCCGAGCACAAGCAACTACCGCTCGGTTGTGGCCGATTGACGCGGTCCCGGACATCCCCGCAGATAGGGGGGTCATCGGGGCCGCGTCCGTGTTTTCGGGCGGGCACCGAGGCTTCATGGGCGTTTGACCGGTCGGTCACGCGCTGGTAACACCATTCAGTGACGCTGGTTGTACACCGCGTGCACCACTCACCCGAGCCCGTCATCCCGAGGGGGACCTCCATCATGCAGGCCGCGCCGGTTCGCGCCACCGCCATCCCGTCGTTCACCACTGCACTGCGTGCCGTCGAGTCGCTGCTCATGAGCAGCGGTCAGCGCACCGCCCGACGCAACGCCTGGACCTCCGTCCTGGAGGACCGCCGCCGCGCCAAGGACCGGGTCGAGGTGCAGCGCGTGCTGGACCAGACCTTCACCATCAGCTCCTGAACCCTCCCGTTCGAGGGGCGGACACTGCCGTCGTCGGCGCCTGCGGGGCCACGTAGACTTCGGGGCATGGCGAGAAGTGACAGTGCGGCGGATGCCGCGAACCCCGGGCGACTGAAGCAGATCGCCCTGACGTACAAGATGACCCGCAAGGCCGACAAGAAGATCGGCCTGGTACTCGCGGGTGTCTTCATCCTCATCCTCGGCGTTTTTCTCGCCATCGGTTTCCTGATCGGCCACCCGGTCTACCTGGGCATTCTGGGCTTCCTGCTCGCCTTCCTCGGGACGGCGGTCATCTTCGGACGCCGGGCCGAGCGGGCCGCGTTCGGGCAGATGGAGGGCCAGCCGGGTGCCGCCGCGGCCGTGCTGGACAACATCGGCCGGGGCTGGACGACCACCCCCGCGGTGGCGATGAACCGCAGCCAGGACGTGGTGCACCGGGCCGTCGGCAAGGCCGGCATCGTCCTGGTCGCCGAGGGCAACCCGAACCGGGTCAAGGGCCTGCTGGCCGCCGAGAAGAAGAAGATGAACCGGATCGTCGCGGACGTGCCGGTGCACGACATCGTCGTCGGCACGGGCGAGGGCCAGGTCCCGCTGAAGAAGGTGCGGACCGCCATGCTCAAGCTGCCGCGCGTACTGACCGGCCCCCAGGTGACCGCCACCAACGACCGCCTGCGCGCGCTGGGCGACCTGATGAGCAACATGCCGTTGCCGAAGGGCCCGATGCCGAAGGGCATGAAGCTGCCGAAGGGCGGCGGCAAGGCCCGCTGACTTCTCTCGTACGACGATGGGGGCGCCCGGTGTCACACCGGGCGCCCCCATCGTCGTAACCGATCAGCAGTCGCTCTGGGCCGTTCTGCCCGCGAACCGGTCGCCGAGCCAGGAGACGACGTCGCCGACGGCCTGGTTGTCGGTGAGCAGATGGTCGCCGGCGTAGATCTTCCAGCCCGTCTTCACGCCCGCCGCGCAGTAGGCGGCGCGGACGGCGTCCTCGGTGGCGGTGGGGATGACCTCGTCGAGGGCGCCGCGGTACTGGAGGACGGGGAAGGCGATCCGGTAGGTCCCGAGGTTCACGCCGAGTTTCTGGGCGTCCAGGACCTGACCCCAGGTGCGGCCGTCGCTGCCGCGCTGCCGGTAGAGCTGGTCGAGGGTGAGCCCGGCCGTGGTGAAGTCCTTGATGCTCTTGCCCGCGAGGGCGGTGACGGTGCCCGCCACGCAGACGGACTTGGCGGTCTTCACCGCCTCCCGGCCCTGGTCGTTGAGGAGCGAGTCGAGGGGCAGCGCGGGATAGGCGGCCTGGACGCCGATGGCCGCGTCGGCGAGGAAGCCGGAGAAGGCGCTGCCGTCGAGCCCGGCCGCCACCTCCTTCAGGTCACCGGGGATGCCGCCCGAGGCGTCCCCGACGACGTTGAGCTCGGGTGCGTAGCCCGCCGCCAGCTGGGCCGCCCACAGGCTGGCCGCGCCGCCCTCGGAGTACCCCCACAGCCCGATACGGGTCTGCCGGGACAGGCCGCTGCCCGGTACCGCGGGGGCGGCGCGGGCGATGTCGAGCAGGGCGTGCCCGGAGTCGGTGCCGGCGACATAGGGGTGCGTCTGGCCGTCGAGGTAGCCGGGACCGTCGGTCGCGGCGACGGCATACCCGGCCTTGAGCAGGGCCGCGATGTTGTCGCCCTCGTACTCGTCCTGGTAGGCCCCGGCGAGCTGCCTGGAGAACGCGCACTGCGGGCCCAGGCCGAGGGTGCCGGGGTGGAAGGCGACGACGGGGCGGCTGCCGGAGCCGGTCCAGGGCGCCGTGGGGACGGCGAGGGTGCCGGAGACGGCGACGGGTCGGCCCTGGTGGTCGGTGGAGCTGTAGAGGACCTTCCACGCGGACATGGCGACATTGCCCGGCACCTGGCTCAGCGTGACGGAACGGCAGGCCAGCACGGTGCCCGGGGTGGAGGGGACGGTGGCGGGGGGTGTGTAGACGTCCGCGTCGGCGGCCGTGCAGGCGGCGGACCGCTCGGCCGCGGGTGCTCCGGAGACGAGGACGCCGCCCAGCATAGCGGCGACGAGGGCGGTGACAAGTGCGGGTCTCTTCATCGGTCCGGCATGTCCCTTCGCAACGGGGGAGGGTTGCTTGGGTGCCAGACGCTAGGTGCCCGGACCTACTGACCTGTAGTCAGCCGCCGCGCATGTTCATGGCCGCAGCTGTCAGGACACGACAAACGCGCCTCTCAGGCCAGCACGAAGGCGCCTGTCAAGGCAGGACAGAGACGCGGACTTTGTCAGATCCGCACTTCCACGGTCTGCGCGAGCCGGTCGTGCAGGCCCCTGCCGTCGCGGTCCCAGATCAGGGCGGGGAGGGCGAGGCAGAGCAGGACCGTGCGCAGGAGGGCGCGCGCCGGATGCACGCGGCCGGTGTCGAGGGCGACCACGCGCAGGCCGAAGAGGCGCTTGCCCGGGGTGAAGCCGATGGTGGCGACCGTGAGGACGCCCATCACGAAGAAGACCAGCAGTGACCAGTTCGAGGTCGACGGGTCACCGTAGCTCTGAGTGATCAACTGGGATGCAATCAGGACGCTCATCGCCCAGTCCACGGCGAGTGCGCCCAGCCGCCGCCCAGGGCGGGCGATCGACCCCGGCCCCTCCTCCGGCAGGCCGAGCTGCTGTCCGCGGTATCCGAAGTCGACACCGGCATCCTCGGCGGCCGCGCGGGGGCCGGAGAGCCACGATCCGATTGCATCCCTCTTGTCCACGCGTCCACGGTACCGCCGGCGTTTCGGGATACGGACAGGTGGGGCGGGGCCGACGATGTCCGGTTAACTTGTGCGAAACAAATGGGTCACGCCCGAGAAACCACCCGTCCCTAGGGTCGTGGACAGCGTGTGCCACCGCACTGGCCGCACGAACGAACTACCACCCCGGTCCAGGAACGGTCGGGAGTAGGAGGAGCTGGATGTTCCAGAACGCCGACGAGGCCAAGAAGTTCATCGCGGACGAGGATGTCAAGTTCGTCGACGTCCGCTTCTGCGACCTGCCGGGCGTCATGCAGCACTTCACGCTGCCCGTCGAGGCGTTCGACCCGGACGAGGAGCTCGCCTTCGACGGCTCGTCGATCCGCGGCTTCCAGGCCATCCACGAGTCCGACATGGCGCTGCGCGCGGACCTGTCGACGGCCCGGGTGGACCCCTTCCGCCGCGACAAGACGCTGAACATCAACTTCTTCATCCACGACCCGATCACCGGCGAGCAGTACAGCCGTGACCCGCGGAACGTGGCGAAGAAGGCCGAGGCCTACCTGGCGTCGACCGGTATCGCGGACACCGCGTACTTCGGCCCCGAGGCCGAGTTCTACGTCTTCGACTCCGTGCGCTTCGCGACCAGCGCGAATGAGTCCTTCTACCACATCGACTCCGAGGCCGGCGCCTGGAACACCGGCGCCCTCGAGGACAACCGCGGTTACAAGGTCCGCTACAAGGGCGGATACTTCCCGACCCCGCCGGTCGACCACTTCGCCGACCTGCGCGCGGAGATCTCCCTGGAGCTGGCGGCCTCCGGCCTCCAGGTCGAGCGCCAGCACCACGAGGTGGGCACCGCCGGCCAGGCCGAGATCAACTACAAGTTCAACACGCTGCTCGCCGCGGCCGACGACCTCCAGCTCTTCAAGTACATCGTGAAGAACGTGGCCTGGCGCAACGGCAAGACCGCGACCTTCATGCCGAAGCCGATCTTCGGTGACAACGGCTCGGGCATGCACGTCCACCAGTCCCTGTGGACCGGCGGCTCCCCGCTCTTCTACGACGAGGCCGGTTACGCGGGCCTGTCGGACATCGCCCGCTACTACATCGGCGGCATCCTCAAGCACGCCCCGTCGCTGCTGGCCTTCACCAACCCGACGGTGAACTCGTACCACCGTCTGGTGCCGGGCTTCGAGGCGCCGATCAACCTGGTGTACTCGCAGCGCAACCGCTCCGCGGCCATGCGTATCCCGATCACGGGCTCCAACCCGAAGGCCAAGCGCGTCGAGTTCCGCGCGCCCGACTCCTCCGGCAACCCGTACCTCGCCTTCTCGGCGCTCCTCCTGGCGGGCCTGGACGGCATCAAGAACAAGATCGAGCCGGCCGAGCCGATCGACAAGGACCTGTACGAGCTGGCTCCCGAGGAGCACGCGAACGTCGCCCAGGTCCCGACCTCCCTCCCGGCGGTCCTCAACTCCCTCGAGGCCGACCACGAGTTCCTCCTCCAGGGCGACGTCTTCACGCCGGACCTGATCGAGACGTGGATCGACTTCAAGCGGACGAACGAGATCGCCCCGCTGCAGCTGCGTCCGCACCCGCACGAGTTCGAGCTGTACTTCGACGTGTAGGCCCTAACTAGGCTCTGAGCTGGCCGGACCCTCTGCGGACTCTTCTACAGTCCGCAGAGGGTCCGCAGTTTTGTTGATCATGGGACTCATGGCGCGTTCGAGAGTGGACCTCGTGGACTCGTCGGAGTCGGGCCACATGTGACCGTATGTATCCAGCGTCGTCTTCGCAGACGAGTGCCTCAGCCGCTGTTGAACGACCTTCACGTCGCTGCCGCCCGCGATCAGCAGCGAGGCGAAGAAGTGCCGCAGGTCATGGAAGCGGAAACCCTCGGGCAAGCCAGCTACCTGCTTCCGGATCCGGCGCATGTGCCGCTCGACCTTCCACGGGCCCAGCTGGACACCGTCGTCGTCTGGCACCACCCATCCGCCGTCGCGGCCGTCGAGCAGCCGCTTCAGCTCCCCCACAAAGCTGTCAGGGATCGGGATCGCGGACATGCTCGTCTCAGTCTTCAGCGGCTCAGCCGGGTACTGCACTGCGGGTGTGATGGCACGCGCGTCCAAGTCGACGTCGACGAGACGGAGCCCGCACACCTCGGCGACGCGCAGGCCGGCGAACGCTCCCAGCAGGATCGCCGGCCGGTACTTCTCCTCTGCCGCTTCGTACAGCGCCCACAGCTGCGCTTCGGTCGCCACGTAGGCCCGCTGCTTCCCGGTGCCGGGCGTCGTCTTCCTGCTGCACGGGTTACTGGCCAGCTTCCGGGCGCCCACGGCGTCCTCGAGAACCTGCTTCAGTCGAGAGTGCAGCGCGAACTGGTACGACTGCGACAGCCCCTCCCGCTTCAGCTTGGCCGTCCATCGCTTGACGGCCATCTCATCGACGGCCATCAACGGCAGCGGCCCGAACTCCTTCCGGATCCGGGCCAGGTGAACCCGAGCCTGCCGCTCCGTCGACTCCCGGTGCGCATAGGTCTCCAGCCAGGCGTCACACCACTGGTCAACGGTGAGCTTCTTGTCCTTCGGGTCGACGTAGGTGTTGGTCACCAGCGCGGCCGTGACCTCGTCGAGCCAGCGCTCGGCGTCGACCTTCCGGGCGAAGTGCCGGGCATGCTCCTTACCGGCGAGATCCCGGTACCGGGCCCGGTACTTACCATTCGGGCGCTTCTTGATGCTCTTGCTCGCCACCGCGGCCACTCTCCTTGGTAGGACTGTGCGTGAGTCCCTCGATGGGGCTCGGCTGGGGTCAGTTGAGCAGGCCGGGATGGGCCTCAGGCGGGCGTTTCCGCGTTGGCTGCGGTGAGGCGGCACGGAACGCCGCAGCTTCCTTGGCAGTCTTCTGCCGGTGACACGGATCGCACGCGCCCTGAAGGGCCTCGAGCTCGTGGTTATCCGTCTTCGGGACGATGTGGTCAGCGACGGTCGCAGGACGCACGAAGCAGATCTGGCAGACCACATCCCGCTCGATCACGGCCTTACGGCGCTTCGGCCAGTCCTTCGGGAGGCGCTTGACCCTGTCCGACGTATTCCAGTTATGAGCCATCAGGACTCCCCGATTCGGGCGAAACGGACCTGCGGAGGGCTCCCCTTGGGGATCTTGCAGCCATCGAAGACGTATAGGCGCTGTCTCCCTGCTCGGGTCTGGGGCTTTGGATCATGGGTTGCGGATCCCCGCCCGCGGCCCACTCGTCGCACGCCTCCTTCCAGCGGAAGTGGCCGAAGTAGTACCGCTCGATGTCGTCGCTCGGGTCCTCTGACCAGAGTTCCGGCCGGTACTCGGCAAGCCAGTCGGGCATACCGGCAGGCGGCTCCCCAGGGCGACGGGTACGCGGCCGGCTCACGCGCCGTTCCAGCGGGTGAGAGCAGCCTTCCGGGCCCGCTGGGTACGCCACTGGGCATCCCGGCCGGCCTGCTCCTCGTCGGGCAGCTTCAGCAGCCCCAACAGGCGGGCGACCAGGCCGCGGTGCTGACGTAGCTCCTGCACGATCGGGTTGGCGACCGGCTGACCCTGCGACCCGGTGACGACCAGGGCGGCGCCCCGCAATCCCTCCTCCAGCCGCTCGATCAGGTCGACTTCACGGCACGCGTCCTCGAGGACGCGCAACTCGTCGACCCTCAACTCGTGGTCGGCGAGCACGCCACGCCACAACTCGACGCCCCGAACACCCAGGTCAACGGGCGGTTCGGGCAGTTCATCGGCGCCCTGGATCAGATCCATGACGATCTCCTTCGTTCGGGAAAACACAGCGCCGTAGCACGCAGACGGTCGTGTGCTATACGTCTTCGATGGCTGAGAGGTCCGGGGGGCGGGGTCCGGCCCCACCCTGCGGGCGTCTGGTTGGTCCCGCTTTGGGTTGCGGTCCGGCCGGCCACTCAGGGGACCGGCCGGACCGCGGTGTCGACGCTGCGACGCGGGCCTCGTCATGCCCAGTGATCCGACTCGCGGAGCGTCGACGTTCATGGGTCAGCCTCGCAGTGCCGTTGTGACCGCGTGCTGAGCCTGCGAGCGTGACATTCCTGTGGTCATGACGACTGCGACTGCGTCGTGCCAGCGCTCCATGGCTGCTGCCCGGTCGCGTACCTCGCCTGGTGTGGCGAGCTGCAGCTCGAAGTGCGGTGAGCGTGCGAGGTACAGCCATCTGCTGACGGGCTGGCCCTTGAGCTCTCGCCACTCGCGGCGGGCCGGCCCGACCTGGTCGCGCAGCTTGTGGGCGAACACGTCGGCGCTGGTGGGCTCGGCGATCTTGGCTACCGCGTACAGCTCGTTGTCGCGGCCTCCGTCGCCTCCGACTGCCTTGGCCATGTCCTGCCGGTCGTTGACGAGCTGGTCGAGCTGGTGGGCTGCGCTCTCCGCCTTCTCCCACGCTGCTGTGATCTTCGGGTCGTTCCAGTCGAGGAGGTGTACGTCGAGCTGCTCGGGCAGCTTCTTCGACTGCGTGGCGAGCGCCTTGACCAGCCCGGTGAACTCGGGTTGCAGGGCGAGGATCCAGCCGGGCACCCGATCCTTGACGAGCTGGTTGTAGCGGCGGGCGACGGGTTCCTTGAAGTCGCCCGCGATGGCCCGGTGGGATTCGGCGATGCGCTGCTGGTGCGCCCGTTCCTCGATGAGCGCGGCCAGCTGCTCGGCGGTCGTCGGGATGTCGTCGACGGTGGGCCGGTCCGGGGCCCGCATCTGGCCGGCGTTCACGACGACCTGCCACATGGCGTGGCAGGCGTCGATGTCCTGGGGGACGGCCAGGCCGCGGCGACGTGCGGCCCTGACCGCCGTCTGCGCCTTGCCGGTGTCGTGCTCGAAGGTGATCACGCGGCTTCACCGCCGTCGCTGTAGTCGGTCTCGGCGGCCCGGGAGATCTCGTGCGGCTTGAGGCCGTCGAGGATGCCCGGCATGGGCTTGGCGTACTGCTGGGCGACGTTGAGGCGCCACACCGCATCGTTGGTGTCGGGCATCTGCACGAGGTCGATGACGTGCCTCATGTACGCGTCGTTGGATCCGTCCGCGTTCCACACGTCGACTGCGTTGTGCCAGCCGTTCTCGAAGGCGACGCCGGCGATGGTGCGGGCCAGCTGCTTGTCTCCGTCGAACTGGGCGTTGCGAATCATGGTGGCGGCCTCGTCCGCGTCCTGGATCTGGGAGGCCATCCGGCGTGCCTCCCGGCTGGCCGCGGGGTCGGCCGCGGTGTCGGAGCCGAACGCCTTCTTGGCGAGCTGCTGCTTGTGGGCCTTCACCTTGTCGATGTGCTGGTCGAGCATCTGCTGAATCTGTTCGGCGGCCGGCTTGTACACCTTGGCGGCGGCCGACCGCTTCGCCTCGGGCGTGAGGTCCCTGCGGGCGCCGATCCGCTCGATGGTCTCGTTTGCGCGGTCCCGGATCTGGGCGGCCTTCGCAGTGTGGGCGTCCATCGCCTTCTGGAAGTCGGAGGTGTTCTGTTCGTCGGTGCGGAGAAAGCGGCGCTGGAACTCGGCGGGGCTGGTCATGAGGGATTCCTTTCGGTGGCGTACTTGTCTCGGTGGGATCGGGTGCCGCGGCGGGGGCTGCACGTCGAGCAGACGGCACGGTTACCGGCGTACTGGTGGCACTGACGGCAGATGCGGCCGCTTCTCTTCCTGTCCTGCTTCCGGCTCACGCTCAGTTACTCCTCTCCTGCTGCGCTGAAAATTCGGGCTCTGTTCTCGGCGAGATTGCGTAACCCGCCCTTTGCGGCACGTCGAGCCCTCTGACCTGCAAGAATCTCGGCCCATGCGGGTTACGCACGGCTGCGTAACCTGGGCCTGCCCGTGCCGGGGTTACGCACGGCTGCGTAACCCCGCCTTCTGCGCCTTGACCTGGGCGTTTTCGCTTCCGGATCCGGGTTACGCAATCCGGCCGGAGAGAGGGGGCGTCTTTCTCAACGAGCAGGGCCATGTGTCACTCTCCGTCGCCGGTGTCGGTTTCGGTGCTGACGATCTGACCCGGCGCGAAGACGAGCATCCGGGCGAGGCGGCCGTCGAGTTTCTTGGGGATGAGGTAGGCCGGTCGGGACTTCTCGTTCTTGACGAGGGCCTCGGCTTCGAGCCAGCTGGGCAGGACGGCATCGAGGTCGTAGTTCGCTCGCTGCAGCACGTCACGCAGACGCTGAGGCAGCAGAGCCACGGTCGGCACTCCGTCGATCTGGAGATCCCGCCCGATCCATCCGCTGAACGGCGCCTTCTCCTCCGTGTGCGGGCTCCACAACTCCGAACCGTGTGAAGCGACGTACTCGCGGACGACGTCGAGCGCCATCTCGCCCCGGTTGTCAGTCTGATCCGCCATGGCGAACAGTCGGCGCCAGACGTCCATCTCCGGGGGCGAGAAGGGCACGATGCCCCACTGGTGGGAGAGTTCGGCGGCAAGGGCCAGGCAGGCCACGAACGGCGCACGCCGGGCCGACATGTCACTGTCGTAACGGTGCGCTTCCGTCAGTTCCTTGTGACGGGCTACGAGCTTGCGCTTGCCGTCGCCAGCCAGGGCGTCGAGCAGTTTTTCGATGTATCGGGGGCCGGCTGTTCCGTAGTTCTCTGCCGTCCCGTCCCGTACCTCGATGGCTGCCGAGGCAGACTCCGGTCCGTCCGTACCGAAGGGGGCTTCCTTGATGCTCAGGACACGCGCCCCGGCACCCTGGTCAGTGGTGAACGTGAGCACCGACTGCTCGCCGGTAGACACGACGACGGTTCGCCAGGGAAGCCCGGACGGCCACCCCCCGCCGCGGGCCGCCCCGTGGTTCTTCGGGATGGCGTAGAGCAGGCCGTGAACCATCTCAGGGTTCTGGACGAGCTTGGTCTCGTCGAAGACGACCGGCAGGCCGTTGACGAGGTTCAGCCGCTTTTCGGCGGCCAGCATCGTGGTCCTCCACGAGTAGAGACCGTCAGCCTTCTCGCTCGGGTCGGCCCACGCGCTCATCCCGCCAGCTGCCGCTGTTGTCTTGCCCCGGGTTGAACGTCCACAGATGTCGACCGCGAACGAGTTGACGCCGAGGATCTGCAGGAGAGGCGCGGCAAGGCAGGCGTACAGCGCCATCTGTGCGGCCGGGTAGGACTCCATGCGCTTGATGGCGGCCTGCCATCCGGTGAACGTTCCGGCCGGTTCGTGTGCGGCCAACGCAGGCTTCTGCTCGTCATACTTGACCTCGACACGATGCGGGGCATCCTGCGAGGTGACGAACGTGCCGTCCTGCTGCCAACCCAGCTGCCGGGCGAGGTGCACCCGCGGGATCAGCTTCTGGTTCCAGGATTCGAAGGCCGCCAGGTAGCGTTCGGCCAGCTTGGCGTCAGCCTCAATCACGGGCAGGCCAGCATCTCCGAGGGTGGCCACCAGGATGCGGCCACGTCGGACGACGGAGCGCTGAACTGTCCTGGTGACGACCTGCCCGCGGTCGACCCATGCCAGCTCTACGGCCTGGTCGCCGATCGGGTCGACGTAGACGGACCGGATGACCAGGGGCGCCCATGCGATGCGCACGTCGATGAAGGTCTCTTTGGCGACCTGCTTTTCGACCCACACCCCGCTATAGCTGATCTTGTATCCGGTGGGCATGCGGACGCCCTCGGGAACGAGACCGTGACGGTCCTGCCATTCCTCGGTCGCCTGCTCGGTCGCGTCGTCGGTCATACCCGCACCCCCCGCCCAGCCGAGGCGACGGTGCGCATGGCCTCGCCTGCGCCCAATCCGACCTGTACAGCCGCTCCGACGAGCTCGGCCTCAACGTCGCTGCCCGCGACATGTCCGTCTCGCACGTGCTCCCACGCCTTCGCGGCAGCCCAGAAGAGACGGTCGTTGCGGTTGCCCTGACTGGAGTTGAGGACGACGTTGACGAGACCCTGCAGCGCCCGGGTGGCACTGTCTTCGGACATAGCCGCCTGCCGACGCTGCGGCTGCTGCCGGGGCGCGGGCGGAAGCATCAGTCGGAGCAGGTGTTCCGGGATCGGCTGGGGCTCGATGTATCCGGTCTTGGGGTGCAGGACGTATTCGCCCTTGCGGCCGATGCTGCCGGGTCCGACGAGGTAGCCGCGGCTACTGCGGACGTCGATGGCGGGTCCGACCTTGCCGACCGAGTTGGGCACGATCGTGCCGCCCGGTACGGCCAGCCACAGATGGAAGCCACCGGACGGGGTGCACACGGTAGTCGTGCGCGGGATCTCGAACCCGTGACGGCCGGCGAGCCGGTTGAGAGTGGCGACGCCGTCGACGTTCTCTTTGCGGTCAAGGTCGAGGCCGACGAGTCGGGCTCCGCAGCGGATGCCGTAGCCGACCGCCTTGGGGGCCTGCTCGAACAGCCACCGGACGGTGTCCGGGTCGTTGGTGGCGTCTCCTACACCGTGCCCGGGGGTGCCGCACTGGTGCATGCCCTGGCAGGTGTGCCCCTTCTCGTGTGGGGACCGGATGATCGGCGTCTTGTTGATGGAGAGGGGGAACACCTCGTATCCCCAGCCGATGGCATTGAGGGCTGCATCGAGGGCCTTGCCGTGGTTGCTCATGCCGCCCCCTTGTTCTTGAATTCGAGGACGTAGTGCGCGCCGCACGGTGCGTCTTTCTCGCCCAAGCCGATGTGCCTGTGCCAGTCACGGCACTTGGGACAACGGGCTGCGAACTCAGTCCGGCCGGACGTCTGCACGGGTACCGGGCGGGCAACGAGCTGTGGCACGATTGCCTCCGCGCCACCGCGTGCGCTGTTTTCACGAAGCCCGGGAGCTAGGGACTCTCGGGCTTCGCTGCTGTTCCGGTTCATGCCGCGGCGCCTCCGGCCTGTTCTGCGTCCCACTGGTCGAGGACGTCCGGGTCGTACAGGACGCGCCGGCCGCGCTTGACGCCGTCGGGCAGGTAGCTGATGTGCCGCCAGTAGCGGACCGTTCCCGGCGCCACGCGGTAGCGGCGGGCTACCTCTTCAGTGGTCAGGTACTTGTCGATGCGTTCTGCGAGGTTCATTTACGCCTCTCAAGACGTGTCGTGTCGCTTTCGTTCAATCACGACAGTCACAGGTCTACCTCACCGTGTCGTGATTGCGCAAGGGCGTCATCGTGATTGTGCAGCCACGTTGACTGACGTTGGTATCGGGCATACCGTCGGCCCGTGATTACCGACCAGGACCTTCCGAAGCCTTGGCGAGTGCTCGCCTCGCCCATCGACCAGACGAGCTCGACACAGCTGGACGCGGTTGCCGGGCTGGCAACGGGCGTTGAGGATCCGGTGTCGTGGGACTTGCTCGAGAACGCTGAGACCGGGCGCCGGCTGATGCTGCGCATGGGCGTCGACGACAGCGGGATTGTGATCACTGGCGTCTACGTGCCTGGCCCGGACGCAGTCGGAATCGGTGAGCTGCGAGCCTTCCCGCTTGCCGCCATCGAGGCCGCGGTGCGGTCGAGGCGAGCGACGGCCGGCGCCACGGTGCAGGCCGCGGTCATGGCTGGCCCCGGAGACCCCCACGAGGGGCCGCTAGGCAACCCCACGGGTCCGGATGACACGCAGTTCTTCGCGCGGCTCGCGCTCCGGTACCTGCGGGTCGCCGCCAACTCCTCGCGGCCGGCCACGGACTTGGCAAAGGCCGAGGGCGTGACCCCCCGGACGGTCCAGCGGTGGACTGCTCGGGCCCGTGAGCTCGAACTGCTTCCGCCAGGCCGACCGGGGCGGTCGTCATGAGCGGGTGCCGGCCTGATGGGTGCGGCGCCAGGCGTTGTGCATGCGTCGGCCGACGCGCAGCCGCAGCTTCTCGTCGTGGCAGCGCGGGCACATGCGGGGCTTGCCGAAGCGTTCGATCTGACCGATGCCGTGGCACTTCCGGCACGGGGCGAACGGCTTCGCCCAGCACAACGCTGCGTAGCTGACGGCCCAGAGAATGAGCGCGATCATAGCGAGCCACATGAGGTCTCTCCCCCTTCGATCCGGGCGTTTCCCGGGGTTTCGGCGATGCGCCTGCTAGGCGCTAGATCACTGATCAGCGGCATGATCTGCCGCTAGCGGGGCCGCTAGGTCTAGCGGGGCGGGGTGCTAGACCTAGCGGCCGTGCTCGTACTAGGCGGCGAGCCTGTCGGCGTCACGGCGAGTGATGGCGGCGACCACGTCGGCACGCTGGATGCCGCGCCGGTTGGCGCCCTCGCCCTCGTCGGTCTGGCCCCATACCTGGCCCGTCTTGATGCCCCAGGGCTTGAGGGCAGCGGTGACGTTCTCGCCCTTCCATTCGCCGTAGACGTCCGGGCGGAGGTCGGCCAGGCGGGCGGCGATGCGCTCGCACCAGACGGCCTTCTCGTCGACGCCAACCGACTTGAGGACGTCGCCGAGGATGTCGAGGCCGGCGACCTCTGCGGGCCCCTCGCCGATGGCGTGGCCGGTGATGTTCCCGTACTCCTCGCGCATCTTCCGCGCCCGGGTGACGACCAGCTCGGCCTTGGGCGCGTCGATGAACGCGGAAGCGACGATGCGCGGGTCGTCGCCCTCGCCGGCCATGTAGCAGATGCCGAGATCCTTGCGGCTGAACATGGTGGCGCGAACGCCGGACTTGTACGCGCCAGTACTCAGGATCAGGTCGTTCGCCGTGTGGCCCATCACCTTGAGAGCGAACCGCAGGACTGCGTTCGCGCTGATGCCCGTGGGCAGGGACTTCGCGTCCGGCCGCTGGGTGGCGTACATGCCGATGATGCCCAGCGCCGGACCGCGCTTCGTAATATCCGTGCAGATGGACTCCAGCTCGGCGCCGTACTTCTCGTGTTCGAACAACACCTGGCACTCGTCGATGCTGATGGCGACGGGGTGCAGGCCAAGGGACTTGTCGTTGGCCAGGGCCGGGGTGACCTTCGACTCGGGGCAGCGGGAACGCGGCAGGGCCTTGATGACCTTCGCGCGGCGCCGCAGCTCGGCCTTGATCTCGCGCAGGGCGTGAAGGATGTACTCGATGTCCTCGTCTTCCTCGCCGGCCCGGTAGCGGTGGCAGACCGGTTCGAGGGCGCCCAGGTCACCGGT
This sequence comes from Streptomyces sp. NPDC005402, assembly GCF_040606575.1. Lineage (NCBI taxonomy): Bacteria > Bacillati > Actinomycetota > Actinomycetes > Kitasatosporales > Streptomycetaceae > Streptomyces > Streptomyces sp. NPDC005402. The sequence goes on along the minus strand of NZ_JBEXFB010000004.1, from coordinate 243,196 downwards.
GCCCTTCAGGTCGAACGCCAGCAGCATCGCCCGCGGGTCGAGGGCGCAGATCAGCATCAGCAGCCTGAGCAGGAACGTCTTGCCCATGCGGGGGATGGCACCGATCACGATGGACGCGAACATGAGGGTGACCTCGACCCACCGCATCCGCTGGTCGTTGCCGAACACGACCGGCTTGAACAGGTCGACCTGCCCGTCCTTCAGCAACGGCCAGGCGGGCTTGCTCGTCTCGTTCATCGGCTTGTCGCCGACCCACAGGACGAGGCGCCCCTCGTGCTCGTTCTCGTCGCCGGACGGCCACACGCAGCCGACCTTGCGGCGCAGACCCGAAGCGAGCTGTTCCCGCTTTTCCATGACGTCGTCCGGGGTGACGCCATACGGAAGGTCGAGGTCGGCACGGTAGCCGGGGCCGTCGCGGGTGATTTCGCTGGTGAAGCGCATCCCGTCCATGTCGCCGCCCCGCTTGATGGCGGCTGAGATCTTCGGGTTGCCGATGGCGTCGAGGGCGCGCAGCACGATCGTGCCGGTGAGCTTCTGCAGCTCGGTCCGCATCACTGCCGGGCCGATGACGGGTGCGTCGGGCTGCTGGCCGAAGTAGCCCATGGTGAGCACCCCTCCGGCCGCGAACGCCCACAGGAAGTCGGGCGCCATGACGTACAGCCACAGGGCGAAGCCGAGGCCGAACACGCAGGCGACGACAGTGACCAGGCCGCGGAGCCGTACCCGGTTGCCGCGCAGGCGGGCAAGGGTCAGGTACTCGGTGACGTCCTCGGTGCGCACGGCGTAGTCGCGCAGCGGGGCGGCCTCGCGGTCCCACAGCCACCGGTTGGTGGAGGCGACGAAGCGGCAGGTACCGCGCGGGGACATCATCGCCAACTGGGTGGCGTACCAGGGCAGTCGGATGCCGTGGTACATCGAGGCGTACCCGGCGCGGGCCGCGGTGTGCTTGGCGGCCGTGGCGAACTCGGTCCGGTCCTTCAGCCACGGGGGCAGGATCGGCTTCCGCTTCTCGTCGGTGACGCCCGGGGCGGGCAGCTTCGGGTTGTCAACGAGTACGGGTGTACTCGCCGTACCCGGCTCCTCGGGTACGGCGGGGACGGGTGTACTCGGGTCGTCGGTTTTGGTGAGTACGACGGTGTCCGTCACGATGGTTCCTCCGGTCGTTCTGTTGGGCGGTCCGGGGCACGGGGCGGCCGGTTGTACCTGGCCGGGTACGGCCGCCCCGTGGCGTACCTACTTCTTGTTCTTGCGGCGTTCCGCGGTCTTCTCGATGCGCTCGACGCGCCGCTGCAGGTCGCTGAGGTCGACGCTGTCGCCGGCCAGGCCGCGCTTCCCCATCCGGGCGACCAGGACGGCGATGCGGGCCTTCTCGCCGGTGGTGAAGTCGGAGAACTTGAGGTCAGCCATGGGTCACGCCTCCGTCGTCTCGGGCAGGACTGCGGCGATCGCGGCGTGAGCCTTGGCGACCTCGGCCCACAGGGCGCCGGCCGCGGCGAGCGGGGCGGCCTTGTGCCGGAAGTCGTTGTGCTCGGCTGCCTTCTGGGCGTCGCGGGCGAGGCTCGCGGCGCGGGTCACGGCGGCATCGGCCATGGTCAGACGCTGTTCGCGGGTCATGGGATTCCTCTCTTCTACGGCTCGATCTGGTCGGGCGGGCACTTGCCGCCCATGTGGCTGAGGCAGGGCAGACAGTCCTCGCCGGGCTTGAGCCGCTTGTGAATGTCGCGGTCGTAGGCGTGGGTCCAGCACTGACGGCACTGGCGCTTGCCCTTCGGGACCGGCTTCCTGAGCGCCACGGCTGCTCCTCTCACTGCTGGTTGGTGACGTTGGCTCGTCCGAACCACTTCTGATGCACGTGCGTGTGCTGCTCGTTGCGGACGCGGGCGCCTCCGCCCGTGAGCAGGGCGCGGCCTCCGGCGATGGCCAGGAAGAACAGCAGGGCGCCCATGCCGGACAGGCCGCTGACGAACTGGCCTGCCCCCGCCAGGAACTGGCCTCCGCCCCACAGGGCGACCCCGGATCCGATGCCGCCCCCGAGGAGGCGCTGAGCGGTCCGGTCGAGCAGCGGCTGCGGGCTGAGGTCGCGCGGCGCCTGCAGCTGCATCGGCGCCGGCGCCTGGGACTTGCGGACGGGCACCATGCCGCCGCCGTAGGCGCCCGGGACCCACACGACGGGCTCACGCTCGTCGTACAGCTCCACAGGCCCGGAGACGGGCTGCAGCTCCTGCTCGACGGCCGTCCGGACGTAACGCTGGTACTGCTCAGGCAAGTTGGACGTCCGGTCGCTCATCGCTGCCGCCTGCGCAGTCGGGGCAGCTGGCCACGGATGACCAGGCCGAGGGCGAACGCCACCAGGACGGGCTTGGACAGGACCGCCGCGACGATGGCGACGACGACCGTGAGCGCGGCCGGGTAGACGAGGAGCAGGGCGAGCAGGGCGCCTACGAGAAGCCACCTCACGGCGACACCCCCTGGCCGGCCAGCTTCGGCAGGGCTTCACGGAAGGCCTCTTGGATCTGCTTGGCCTTGTCCTGGCCGACGTTCAGCCGGTTCTTGATGTCACGGATGGACGGCAGGTCTCCCTGCAGTAGCTGGCCCTTGAACTGCTCGCCTGCCCACCCGTACTCCATGTTCTTGATCGGGTTGGGCGGCTCGGGTACGTACTCGGCGCGCACCTCGGTCCGGGTACGGGTGTACTCGGCGGCGGGCGCGAGAGCCTTCACGGCGGGCGCCGGCCGGGCGACGATCGGCAGCAGCCGCGCCCCCTCGGGTACAGCCGGAGGGATCGGCGGAACGGACTCCGGTACGGCGGGTACGGGTTCCGCTTCCGGCTCGGCCACGTACTCGACGGGCGGCTCCTCGGGTACGTCGGCGAGGCGGTGCACCCGCCACAGGACGAGCGGAGCGATCGCCGCAACGGCGACGACCAGCGGCCAGTTGACGGGAAGCAGGCCGGCCGTGACGAGGTGGCTCGCAGCGTTAACGCCGATCATGGCGACGACTGCCGCGAGGACGTCACGGTGCGCCCGCATGGCGCGCACGGTGTAGATGTCGAGGGCGCCCGGTACGGCCGCGGCAACCCACTCGTTGAAGCCGACCGCCGTGGCGAGCTCGTACTCGGCGGACGCGGTGGCGACGAGGGCCGCCGCGAGAGCGGCCCACTTCAGGAAGTCGTTGTTCACTGCCCTACCTCCGGGCTGGTGACGCGGGCGACCAGGTGGGCGCAGAGATTCACGCCGCGCCGGTCGCCGAGACGATGGGCGGTGATCATGTCGGCGAGGATCGCCGGGACTTGGGGCGTCGGACGCGGCGACCGCTCGCAGGCCCGGATCGCGGCGTGCTCGGTCGGGCGCGGGATGTTCACGTAGCGGCTCACGACGCGTCGCCCTCCAACAGCTGCAGGCGGGTGATGAGTTCGTGCAGCGGGCCGACCGCGAACGCGACCATGGCGTCGGCGACGGCAGCGAGGTCCTGGGAGTTGAGGGTGTGCGACTCGGTGTTGTCCTCGCCGAACTCGACGGCGACGACGACGTCGGTCGTCTCGTGCTCGCCGAACGGCGCCTGATACAGGGCCGCGGACAGCATCCGCACCTCGCCGTGACAGGCGGTGTCGACGACCAGGGCGAGTTCCTGCCCCTGGTGGGCGATGTCCGCCCGGTAGCCGCCGGCCGGGTGCCAACCGCAGCACCAGAACGGCTCAGGCAACGTCACCGGCCCGGCGTCGATGGTGCCGACGGTGACCGTGCGGGGATCGCTCACCGGTCCTCCCCAACGGGGAGGGCGACGGATTCTGACCACGACTTGCCTGCGGCGCGCGCGGCACGGGCCTGGTTGACGGTGACGTACCCCGCGGGCGGGTGCTCGGCGAGACGCTCACGCAGGTAGGCGGTCGTCCACTCGGTGTCCATGAGCGGCTTGTCGTCGAGGACGGAGCGGAGGGCGATCGCCGCGTGCATGACGCGGTCGTTGAGGACCTTGTCGTGCGCCTCGTTGCCGCCGACCGTGGCCGGGTGCGGGATGTCGAGCGCTTCCAGGACGGCGGCGAGCAGTGCGCGGGTGTCGGCGTCCACGGTCACCACCCCCGGACGCGCAGGGCGCGGCGGCGAGAGGACAGCTTGGCGGGCAGCGGGCGCGGGGCCGGCGTCTCCTCGACCCGGGTGAGGTCGACGGAGTCGATGGCCGGGTAGCGGGAACGGTCGACGTTGTGGTTACGGCGCGGCATCAGACGACACCACCCTCACGCACTCGGCGCAGGGCCTCGTCCATGTCCGGGTCGGAGTCGCCGTCGAGGCCGCTCAGGACGCCGTTCGTGTTCTCGGTGACCTCGGTGACCTCGTACAGGTCGGGCAGCGGCGGCATGCCGTCGACGTGGAACACGGTCCCGATCAGGTACCGGGCGATGCAGTCGTGCTCCAGCTCGGTGCGGGCGGGCGGCATGGCGATGACGACACCGCGCTTGTCGACGAACGCGTAGCCCGTGAAACCCGGCTCCGAGATCGGCGCTTCCTTGAGCGTGATGTGCAGCTCGTCGACGAGCTGCTGCAGCGGGGCGTCCATCAGGTAGTCGACGGACGGCTTGCGGATGGCGACGGCGTTCACAGCGTCACCGCCAGCTCGCTCGCCGGGATGCCGCGGTCCGTGAGGTACTGCGTGAAGGCGGTACGGGAGACGCGGAAGGTGCCGCGACCGGAGCCGACGCGGTACGCATCGAGGCGGCCCGCGGCGATCTCGCGGTAGACGGTGGTGGAGTCGACGCGCAGGGCGTCGGCGATGGCCTTGACCCGGAGCGGTTCGCCCTCGGGGGCCTGTGTGAGGGCAGGCGCAGTAAGCTCGTGCTGCATTCGGAGACCCAATCTCTCTGATGCGTCGGCCTCGACGGGCCCGGTGTTGCGAGCACCGGGGCTCCCCGTCGGGGCCTTTGTCTTGGGCAGAGCTGAACTTGCGGCACTTGCAGAAAGTGCCGACAACGAAGAAGTTATAACAACTATGACTTCCCGGCAAGTAGCTACGGGTGGGCCGTTACACGTCCCTCATAGAAGTGCAGGTCAGCTACGTGGTTCACTTGTTGTGACCAATAGACGAAAGGGAATCCGTGGCTGCTCAGCCGAAGCCGGCGTACCTCCAGATCGCCGATGACATCCGCCAACGCATCCTCGACGGCGACCTGCAGGCCGGCGACAAGCTGCCGACCGAGGCGGACCTGATGGCCGAGTACGGCGTGTCTCGGATCGTCATCCGCAACGGGGTGCAGGCGCTCGTCAGCGAGGGCCTGGTAACCACGCTTCGCGGCAAGGGCATGTTCGTCCGCGAGCAGAAGCCAGTGCGGAAGCGCATCTCTGGCGACCTGTACGGGAAGCGGCCTGTCGCGTCACCGATGAAGCGGCAGACGGAGGCAGAGGGCCGACGGTCAGAGTGGGAGTACCAGACCCGTGTTACGACCGCGACGAAAGTAGTCGCCGAACGGCTCGACATCGAGGCCGGCGCCGAGGTTGTGCGGACGACATACCGGTTCTTCGCCGACGACGAGCCCGTCATGCTCTCGACGTCCTACGAGCCGCGCGCGCTCACGGCCGGGTCGCCCGTCGAGCAGCCAGAGGGCGGTCCAATCACGGGCGTGGTGCCGCGGATGGACTCGATCGGCCAGCACATCACGGAAGTCACCGAGGACGTCACCGCGCGCGCCCCGCGGCCCTACGAGACAGACCAGCTGCAGATGGCTCCGGGCGTTCCCGTCATCGTCATTACGCGGACGTACAGGGTGGGTGATCTTCCTGTCGAAACCTGCGACATCGTCGTTGCGGCCGACCGGTACACCCTCAGCTACACGATCCCGATTCCACCGCTGGAGTCCTGATGAGCGCAGAACGCAAGAGAGGCCCCCGCCTGAACTTCAGGCGGGGGCCTCTCTCATGACTGCGCGTAGCAGGGGCTGTCCGCAAGGAGTCCGCAGAACATTCCAACACGCCCTACGCCAGTCAACGTGTGCCAACGCTTAAAGGTGCAGGTCAGCAAGGGTCAGCCCTTCCGCTGCAGGTGGCAGAGATCCCGTTGTAGTTCGAGCTGTACTTCGACGTGTGATCGGCACGTAGGCCGTCCTGCGGCGGTTCTACGACAGTCCTACGACGCCCTCGTTCCGGTTTCTCGGGACGGGGGCGCCGTCGTATCGTTTCCTGCACAGGCGTTCGACAGGAGACGACGGGGGACACGGGGATGCCCGAACAGGACGACGTGGAGCGGGAGTTCGACATCAAGTGGGCCGACGGGGCCGAGTTCAAGGAGCCCTCGGCGCGGGCCCGGATGCTCGCCGCCCGCTGGAAGGAGAACCCGCCGAAGCCGCAGCCGTTCCGTGCCGATCCCGAGCTGCGGGCGCCGCGGCGTTCGTCATGGCGCTCGACGGTGATCGTGTTCGGCTGTGTGGCGGCGATCGTCCTGCTGCTGGGGTACGTGAACTTCCGGGCGTCCTACTGACCCCACGGGGGCTGAGCAGGTAAATCGCGGGACCTTCCGCGCTGGTGCCGCCTACGATCTGCGGACACATCGAGGCCGGGAGCAGGCGTGCGCGGGAACATCGGGGACGGGACTGCGGCGGCGGTGCGCCTCGCGGAGGGGACATCGCTCGGGGAGGCACTCGACACGGCCGACCCGCGGGCGGCTGGAGCCACGCCGAGGTGACCTGGGAGCGGACCGAGAGCGGACGAGCGCTGACGGACGCCCTGCGCGAGGGCGCGGCGGCGGCCGAACTCCTCACCGAGGGTCGGCTAGCGCTCGGTCTGTGCCACCGGGACGGCAGGATCCGGGCTGCGGCGCTGGCGCGGGCGGCCGCGTATCCCGGACTGCTGCCGCTGGTGATCGTGCGGTGCTCCGACTGGGCAGCGCCGGTGCGTGAGGACGCCCGTCGGCTGCTCACGGAGGTGCTCGGCCCCACATCCGCGGTACGGCTGATGCCGCTGATCCTGCGCATCGGGCGCCGGGGCCGGGGCGGCTTCGTCACCGATCTGGCCACCGGGGTGCTGCGCGCCGCACCCCGGGACACGCTCGCCCCGCTGTACACCGACGACGACCGGAGAACCCGGCGGTACGCCTACCGTCTCGCCGTCGAGCAGGGGTACCTCTCCCCCTTCGAGCTGGCCCGCGCCGCCGCCCGGGACGACGACACGGTCGTCCAGGGCCTCTGCGCGGAGGCCGCCCTGGCCGCCGTGGTGGAGGGTGACGTGGACGACGACGTACTCGAACCGCTGCTCGCCGCCCGCAATCCGCGGGTGCGGTCGGCCGGGGTGACGGCGTTGCGGCGGGCCGGGCGAGGGGAACGGGCGGTCGGGGTTCCTCGGCGACCGGGCCGGGATGGTGCGGGCCTGTGCGCGGTATGTCGTACGGCAGTCCGGGGGCGATCCCCTGGCGTGGTACCGGCACCGCTGTGCCGATACCGGCGACGCCTCGCTGTCTGCGGGGGCGGTGAGCGGGCTCGCGGAGTGCGGGAGCCGCAGTGACGCCGAGCTGCTGTGGGCGCTGACCTCGCATCCGGATCCGCTGGTCAGGGCGCGCGCCGTGGGCGGGCTGCGGACGCTGGACGTGCTGGACGTACGGCGGCTGCGGGCGCTGCTCGACGATCCCGCGGCCGGTGTGGTGCGGGAGGCGACCCTGGCGCTGGTGCCCTCCGCGCGGCTGCTGGACAGCGGATGGCTGCTGGAGCGGCTGGCGGTGGAGCGGGCCCGGGAGACGCGGGTCTCCGCGTTCCGGTTGCTCGAGGCGCACGGCGGGCTCGCGGGGCTGCGGGCCGCCGTCGCGCTGGTCGACGATCCGGACGACAAGCTGCGGCACTGGGCCCGGCAGTCCGTGCGGCGCTGGCATCCGACAGCGGATGTCCCGCCCGGGTCGGCCGAGGTGGGAGAGCTGCTCGGGCGGGCCCGGCAGCTGTTCAGCGACCACGTGCTGAAGAGGCTCAGGTGGGAGGCCGGCCTCAGGGCCTGAGCCTTTGCTGGCCCTAGGCCTGATCGCGACCGCTTCATGGGCGGGGGCAGGTGCACACTGAGGGGTGGGACGAGTGCCTGACTGCGGGGTGGTGCAGATGCGGAGTCGTTTCCGGAGCGACCGGCGGCTGACCGTGCGGATGACGGTCACGATGTTCCTGCTCGGGCTGCTGTACGTGGCCTTCTTCGCCGCGTTGATCGTGTTGCTGAAGTCGTGGCTGCTGGTCGTGGGCCTGATCGCCGTGATGTTCGTGGCGCAGTTCTGGTTCTCCGACAAGATCGCGATGTTCGCGATGCGCGGGCGGGTCGTGGGGCGGGAGGAGTATCCCGAACTGCACGCCGTGGTCGACCGGCTGTGTGCCATCGCGGACATGCCCAAGCCCGTGATCGCGGTGTCCACGATGGACATGCCCAACGCGTTCGCCACCGGGCGCAACCCGGACAACGCCGTGGTGTGTGTGACCACCGGGCTGCTGCGGCGGCTGGAGCCCGCCGAGCTGGAGGGTGTGCTCGCGCACGAGCTGTCGCACGTGGCGCACAAGGACGTCGCCGTGATCACCATCGCCTCGTTCCTGGGCGTGATCGCCGGGCTGATCGTGCGGTTCGCCTTCTACAGCCAGATCTTCGGCGGGCGCAAGGACCAGAACACCGCCGTGATCTTCGCCGCCGTGATGGGTGTCTCGGCGGCCGTGTACGCGCTCAGCTTCCTGCTGATCAGGGCGCTGTCCCGGTACCGGGAACTGGCGGCGGACCGGGCCGCGGCCCTCCTCACCGGGCGCCCCTCGGCCCTGGCCTCCGCGCTGACCAAGGTCTCCGGGGAGCTGGCCCGCATTCCCACCAAGGACCTGCGCACGGCCCAGGCGTTCAACGCCTTCTACTTCACCCCGGCCACCGGCAAGGAGCCCGGCATCGAACGGATCTTCTCGACCCACCCGTCCCTTGAGCAGCGGCTGGATCAACTGGGGCGGATCTCGGCGGAGTTGGGTGAGGCGGCGACGCCGGGGAACGGCAGGGCGGACTGAGTATGGGGCTGCTGGACATCCTGCTCGGGCGCACGAAACCCGTCGCGCCCGATCTCGACCGGCTCTTCGCGCTGCCGTCGGCGGCCGTCACTCTGGAGGCGGCCGCCTCCTTCACGCCGACCGGACGCGGGGCGGTGTGCTTCGCCACGGTCGAGGGCGCGGCCTTCGAGCAGACGCACCGGGAGGTCCAGGCCCTGCTGGACGCGGACGCCGACCGGGACGGTCCCCCGGTGCGCCTCACCAGGGACGAGTTCGGCTACTCCTGGCTGGTCTCCGAGCGCGTCCCGCAGCAGCTGCCGCAGCTGGTCAACGACCTGCACGCGGTGAACAGTTCGATGGAGGTCAACGGCTTCGGGCCGCAACTGCTGTGCTCGCTCGCCGGGTTCCAGGACACCGAGGGCCGGTCCCTCGCGCTGGTCTACCTCTACAAGCGCGGCACCTTCTACCCCTTCGCGCCGCTCCCCGGTGCGGGACAGCGGCGCGACAACCCGCTGGAACTACGGGTGAAGGCCGCGCTGACGAACGATCTGCGGATCGAGCAGGACCTGAACCGCTGGTTCCCGTTGTGGGGCGCCCCCGGCCTCTGAGACCCGGCCGCCGAGACCTAGCCTTTTCTCTCGCGCGCCTGCCGACGTGACTCCAGGGGGTGTTCGCGGTGGTAACGGCGGTCCCACCTGGCCTGCTTGTCCCGGCGGTCACGGTAGGCCCGGTAGCTGCCGGGCGCGGCCCCCGAACTCCCGCCGGACGAACCGCCCGACGAGGACGCCGAGGCACCGCCCCGGCCGTACTGCGTGTACACGAAGAGCAGGGCTACGGCGACGAGCCACCAGGTGTGGTTCCCGAAGCCCAGGACGACCAGGACGACGGTCCCGGAAAGGACGATGGTGCCCATGACGGGCCTCCGTGTGCGTGGTTGTGGTGTAGAAGACTAGCCCCGCGGGGGCGGGGTGATGCCTGCCCTGCGCGAAGCTGTTTCCGACACTGCGGAGTTGACGGCATGCCGCGGCGAAGCTCGCCGGACTGTGGCGTGGACCCGGACGGACCGAGCCCGGCTCACTCACCCGGGGCCGCCCCGATGACGCCCGCCGCGATGGCGGCGCACAGAGCGGCGTGGTCGGACGTGGTGCGGGCGGCGTAGGCGAGCGCGAAGTCGGCGACGGCCTGGTCGAAGGTGTCGGCGCCGCCCAGATACGCGGCGATGGCGATGCGGTCACCGGAGCGGGCGTGGGCGCGGGCCAGCGTGGTGCCGCACAGGCGGGCGTAGGCCCTGAGGTCGGCCGGGGGCATGCCGGCGACGTCCGCGGCCCCCTTCATGTCACGCAGCCGGCGCCAGTAGAAGGCCCGCCCCTGCGGTCCGCTCATCCAGCCCAGGAAGATGTCGCTCGCCGACTGGAGCAGCCGCTGGCCCACGACCACCCGGCGACCGGGATGGACGTACGGGCCGTGCGGCAGATGTTCCTCCAGTACGGACGCCCGCGCCTCCTTGATCTGCAGGAACAGCGGGTCGTCGGCGTCCCGCCCGGCCAGCAGCACGATGAAGCAGCGCGTGCCGACGCTTCCGACGCCGACGACCTTGCGGGCCGCGTCGACGAAGCGGTAGCGGTCCAGGAGCAGCCGGCGTTCCTCGGAGAGCGTGGAGCGGTAGTCGCTGAAGATCTTGCGCAGGCCGGCCATGTCGGGGCCGCCGGCCGGTTCGAGGAGCGGCGGGTCGTGGATGATGCGGCGGCGGCCGTCGACGACCTCCGTGAGTTTCCCGAGCGCCTGGAGGCTGGTGCGGCGGCGGGCCCGGGTGAGGCTGGACTCCACGCGCCGGCGGTGGTGGGCCGAGCGGACGAGGGGCAGCAGGCTGTCGGCGTCGAGGCTCGCGTACCAGACCTCCAGCTCGCCCATGCCGGCCAGCCGGCGCATGGCCGTGCGGTACGCGGTGACCGCCTCCCCCGCCGCCCGGTGGGCCTTGGCCTCGCTGTGCCCGTTCTCGCGAGCGGCCACGGCGACGCTCGCGGCGAGCCGTTTGACGTCCCACTCGAAGGGGCCCGGGAAGGTCTCGTCGAAGTCGTTGAGGTCGAAGAGGAGAGAACGTTCCGGGGAGGCGTGGAGACCGAAGTTGAGCAGGTGGGCGTCGCCGCAGAGCTGCACGGTGAGGCCGGTGTGGGGCTGGGCGGCGAGATCGGCGGCCATCACGGCGGCCGCGCCGCGCAGGAAGGCGAAGGGAGACGCGGACATCCTGCCGTACCTGATCGGCAGCAGCTCCGGGAGACGGTCGCGGCCCTGCCTCTCCAGTACGGCGACGGGGTCGGGGCGGTCGGCGGAGGGGATCCAGCCGGCGTGGGCGGAGCGGCGGACGCGTTTACGGGCGGCGCGGCCGCGCTCCGCGCGGGCGGCGGGGGTACCGGTGCCGGGGGTGCTCATATGCCCTGCCTCCGCGTCACGGTCGTCTCCTGGTCGCCGGTGGGTCCGTCACCTCCTGATCGCAGTGAAGAGCCGGGGCGGGAGGTGCGCATGTGGGGTACGGCGATCGGGTGACAGCGCGCGCTCCGCTTCGGTGGGTGCCGCGATCTGCCGTCCATCGATATGCGGCGCCGCATGTCGATGCAGACCCGCCCCTTCGGGCACGTTGTCAGTGGCCTGCGTCAAGATGGGCCCATGGGTGACGGGGAGCGGTACATCGGAGTGGGCGAGCGGCGGGCTCGGCTGGCGTTGCGGCAGCAGCTGACCGGGGCGGCTCGTGTGGGCAGTCCGGAGGAGGTGGCCGGCGCTCTGGTCGCGCTGCACGGGTCCGATCCCGCGACCGTGTATCTGGCCATCGGCGCGCGGCTCACGGATCCCGCCCGGACCGTCGCCGAGACCGAGCGGGCGTTGTACGAGGACCGGTCCCTGGTGCGGATGCACGGGATGCGGCACACCGTGTTCGCGTTCCCGACCGAGCTCACCGCGGTCGTGCACGCCTCGACCGGACTCACGGTCGCCGCGCGGGAGCGGGCCGCGCTGATCAAGGACATGGCGAAGGCGGGTGCCCCGGACGCGACCTGGCTGAAGGAGGTCGAGGAGTCGGCGCTGGCCGCGCTCGCCCGGCGCGGGCAGGCGACGGCGACGGAGCTCGCCGAGGACGAGCCGCGGCTGCGGGAGCAGTTCGCGTACGCGGCGGGGAAGAGCTACGAGGGCGTCCACACCGTCGCGAGCCGCCTGCTGAGGGTGCTCGGTGTGGAGGGCAAGGTGGTCCGCGGCCGGCCGCTCGGCACCTGGATGTCCTCGCAGTTCCGCTGGGCGGTGGCACCACCGCATCCCGAGCTCGATGTGGCCGAGGCGCAGGCGGAGTTGCTGCGGCGCTGGCTCACCGTGTGCGGGCCGGCCACCGAGGCGGACCTGAAGTGGTGGACGGGCTGGAAGGTGACCGACGTACGCCGCGCGCTCACGGCGATCCGCGCGGTGCCGGTGACCGTCGACGAGGGCCCGGCGTACGTCGTGGACGGCGACGCCGGTCCGGTCGTGGAACCCGTGGAGCCCTGGGCGGCGTTGCTGCCCGGACTCGATCCGACGGCGATGGGCTGGCAGCAACGGGACTGGTATCTGGCGCCCGCTCTGCGGCCCGCCTTGTTCGACCGCAGCGGCAACGTCGGGCCGACGGTGTGGTGGGACGGGCGAGTGGTGGGCGGTTGGGCGCAGCGGCCCGACGGGGAGATCGTCTGGCGGTTGCTGGACACGGAGGGCGTGGGACGCGAGGCGGAGGCGGCCATCGAGGTGGAAGCCGCCCGCTTGCGGGACTGGGTGGGGGCGACACGGGTGCGGCCCCGGTTCCGGACACCACTGGAGAAGGAACTGGCGGAAGCCACCGACTGACCGGGACACCGGTCGACGACAACGCCTACCGGCCGCGACGTCGATCGGCCGCGACGCCGATCGGACGACGGACACCGATCGGCCACGACGCCGATCAGCCGCGGCACCGGCTGACGGGCGACGCGGATCCACCCATGACACCGGCCGACGGCGCACGCCGGTCGGCCGTGATGCCGGGTGCCCCCATGCGCAGGGGTACCCGGCATCACGGTTCAGCGCGGGTACCGCATCAGCGCGCGTACCGCATCAGCGCCCGCACCATGTGGCACGTCGTGTCCGACGGCGGATGGACGCCGATCATCTCCGCCGTGTCCCGGATCGTCTCGTTGCGGGCCTGGTTCGGCACGTAGACGCCGGAGTCGAGCAGGGCGATCGCGAGCCGCATCGCCTTGAGGCGGCGGTTGTGGGTGACATACCACTCGCGGGGACGGCCCGGCGGCAACGGGCGCTTCTCCACGGGGGTGTAGGGCAGGTCGAGCAGCACGGGGTGCTTCGCGGTGGACTGGGTCGGGAACGGCTTCGGCTTCAGTGCGGCAGCGGGCACAGGCATCCTCCTGTCGCGGTAAGGACGGTCACCGGGACTCCGGCGACGCCCTCGAACACTGGTTTCATTCTACCGTCCGCCACTGACAAAAGCCCCTGGCCACAAGGCTTTCGGGGGTGCTGTGACGCAGGTGGAAGACGGGTTTTCGCGTACCGTGAGTGCCATGGAGATCTGGATCAATCCGGCCTGTTCGAAGTGCCGCAGCGCGATCAGCCTGCTCGACGCGGAGGGTGCCGAGTACACCGTCCGCCGCTATCTGGAGGACGTCCCGAGCGAGGACGAGATCCGCGAGGTGCTCGACCGGCTCGGCCTCGAACCGTGGGACATCACGCGCACCCAGGAGGCCGCCGCCAAGGAGCTCGGCCTCAAGGAGTGGGCCCGCGACGACAGTTCGCGCGACCGCTGGATCGCCGCGCTCGCCGCACACCCCAAGCTCATCCAGCGGCCCATCATCACGGCGGACGACGGCTCGGCGCTGGTCGCCCGCACCGATGACGCCGTACAGGATGCCCTGTCCAGGAAATAGCCGGGTGTGACGCAGGTTACGTCATCGGACTCCTGCGACCACTGAGCAACCTCGTTCGGTATCTCGTACATAGCGGCGTACGCTCCCCAACTCGCAGGAGGCGCGGATGTCGCGCAGGAGAACGCTCGGTACGAAGAAGAAGGTCGCGCTGCTGGTGAGCGCGGCGGCGGTGGCCGGTGGTGGGGCCTTCGTGATGGCCAGCACCTCGAACGCCGCTACTCCGCAGACGGCGGCGGAGTCGACGGTCTGCCAGGGTCTGGCCACCGCGCTCGGCAACAACGAGCGGTTCATCGAGGGCCAACGGGCCGCGCCCGACGCGCAGTCGGCGGCCCGGATCGCCAACCGCGAAGCGGTGATCGCACAGATCAAGGTGCAGCAGGAAGCGTCCGGTTGTGTGGTCGGGGAGTCGGCTCAGGGCTCCCAGGCCGCCGCGGGGCAGCCCCCGCAGGCCGCGTCCCCGTCGGCGCCCGCCGCTTCCCAGGCACCGCCCGCCTCCCAGGCCCCGCCCGCGGGGAACGCCGCCTCCGGGCAGCAGGTGTGCAACGGCTCGACCGTCACCCTGTCCGGCGAGGCGGGGGCGCCCGCCGCGTCCAGCAACCAGTTCCCGGCCGGTACGAAGTTGAAGGTCACCAACCTGGACAACAACAAGTCCACGACGGTGGAGGTCACTTCGGTCTCCGGCAGCTGTGCCCTGCTCAACAACGCGGCCTTCGAACAGGTACGGGAACCCGGCAAGTTCCTCATCCGCCGGGCCCTGATCGAGAAGGTGGGGTGAGGCTAATCGCGTCCGTCACCTAGGAACTCGCTGAGGCGGCGGGCCAGTTCGGGAGGTGCGGACTGCGGCAGCGCATGGTGGGAGACGCCGGGGACCACGTCGATCTCCGCCCGCGGCAGCAGTTCGCCGGCCTGGGCCGTCACCTCGTACGCGTGGTCATGAGTCCTGCTGTTCGCGGCCACGAGCAGCAGGACCGGCGTCTTCAGGGCGCGCAGTGCGTCGGGGGCGGGGCGCGGACCGGTGACCGGCCTGGCGGCGGGGAAGCCGGCGGCGGCCTCCTGGAGGCGGAGCCAGTCGGGGTCCAGGGCGTCCGCTCCCCCGGTCTCCCACTCCAGGAAGGCACGGACGCGGGCCGGCGTGGGACGCAGCAGCATCGGCAGGGCGTGCAGCAGATACGCCGCCTTGAACCCGGCGAAGCACTGGGTCGGGTCCAGGAGGAACAGGCGGCGCATCCGCTCGGGGGCGCGCCGGGCGTGGTGCAGGGCGATCCAGGCGCCGTAGGAATGCCCGCCGAAGTCGGCCCGGGTGACGCCGAGTCCGTCGAGGAGGGCGTCCAGCCAGGCGGCGAGGTCGGCGACCGTACGGGGGTGACGGTCGGCGACCGGTTCACTGCGGCCCGGGGCGCCGATCAGGTCGACGGCGAGGACTCGGCGGGTGCGGGCGAGGTGGGCGGCCTGGGCGTACCAGGACGCGGAGGTCGCTCCCCCGCCGCCCGGCAGCAGGACGAGCGGGGGCGCGTCGGCCGGGCCGCACGCGTTGACGTACGTCGTGCCGAACGGGGTGGGCACTCGCAACGCCTCCCGGTCGGCGGGCCACTTGGCCATCACCTTGTCGTAGGCGGCCTCGAACGCGTCGCCGTCGTACCGGCCCATCGATCCCTCCCGTATTATCTCGTTCAACGAGATACTCGATGAGCGAGATGATAGCCGGAGGGTGCACATGCCGTCCCAGGGCCCCGAGAGGGAAATCGTCCATCTTCTGCGCGCGGTGACCGTCGAACTCGGCCTGCACAGTGCCCGGTTCGCGCAGCGCAACGCCATGCACCCGACGGACGTACGCGCCCTCATCGCCCTCATGGACGCCTCCCGCGCGGGCGAGGAGATGACGGCGGGACGGCTCGGCGCGGAGCTCGGGCTCAACTCGGCCGGGACGACCTCACTGATCGACCGGCTGGAGCGGGCCGGTCATGTGCGGCGGGTACGGGGGCGCCAGGACCGGCGCAGGGTGGTCGTCGAGGTGGACGAACGGGCGGTGGAACTGGGGCAGGCCTTCTTCGGACCGCTGATCGGGCGGACGGTGGAGCTGCTCCAGGGCTACGACGAGGGGGAACGGGCCGCGATCCGGGGGTTCTTGGCGGGGGTGCGGGACGCGGCGGCCGAGGGGGCCTGACCACCGCGCGAACCGAGTCCCGCTTCTCAGCCCTGCGCTCCGGCCGCCAGCGCCTTCGCCTCCGTCTCCGGATCGACGCCCACCACCGGCCGGTCCGGGCGCTGCGGCGCCACCCCGCCGATCTCCCGCAGCCAGCGCCAGGTGTCGGCCACCGTCTCGCTGACCGGACGGCAGCGCAGGCCCGCCGCCGCGGCCCGGGAGGTGTCCCCGTCGTGGAGGGTGGTGTGCAGGTCGGTGTCCGGCGGCACCCACACCGGCAGATCGGTCCACGGGGCGATGCCCGCGTCGAGGACGATGTCCGGGTCGGTCCAGCGCAGTTCGGCGTGCCCGCCGGTCACGGCCACGCAGGCGTCGAGGAGTTCACCCATCGTGGTGTGACCCCGCGGACTGACCAGGTTGTACGGGCCGCTCCGCCCCGCCGCGGAAGCCTCCAGCACCCACTGCGCGAGGTCGCGGACATCGACGTACTGGAGGGGAAGGTCCCGTGGGCCGGGCGCGAGGACCGGGCCGCCGCGGGCGATACGGCCCAGCCACCACGGGAGCCGGCCGATGTTCTCGTACGGGCCGAGGATCAGGCCGGCCCGCACGAGCAGCGAGCGGTCCGCGCCGAAAGCGTCCAGGACGGCCAGTTCACCGCCCCGTTTGTCCCGGGCGTAGTCGGTCTGGTCCGCGTCGGGCGAGGCGCCCTCGACGACAGTTGCCTCCTCGGTGAACCCGGCCGGCTGCGGCCAGGCGTACACCGAGCGACTCGACACGTACGCGTACCGGTCGGCGCGGTCCCGCAGCAGGCGTGCCGCGTCCCGGACCGCGCGGGGCGCCGCCGACCAGGTGTCCACGACCAGGTCCCAGGGGCCCTCTTCGGCGAGGGCCGTGAGACCGTCGGGCGTGGTGCGGTCGCCGTGCAGCGACCGCACCCCGGGCACGGGCGCGTGCCGTCCCCGGTGGAAGACGGTCACGTCCCAGCCGTGTGCCAGGGCCGCCTCGGCGACGGCCCGGCCGACGAACTCCGTACCGCCCAGCAGAAGAAGTCTCATGCCGGTGACTGTGCCCGCCGGGGCGGTGCGGAGGAACCCTGATCTGCCGAGGGCAGACGCGGTCTCAGCCGCCGGTCGGCGGGGTGTACTTGTAGCCGACCCGCCGCACGGTCTGGATCGCGCCCCGGAATTCCGCGCCCAGCTTGCGGCGCAGCCGGGCGATGTGGACGTCGACGGTACGGCCGTCGCCCACGTGGCCGTAGCCCCAGACGGTGGTGACCAGCTGGTCGCGGGTGTGCACCCGGTGGGGGTGCTGGACGAGGTGGGCGAGGAGCTCGAACTCCAGGTAGGTGAGGTCGAGTTGCCTGCCGTTCACCTCGGCTGTGCGCTGCCCGGTGTCGATCCGTACGAGAGGGGCGTCGGCGTCGGCATCCGTGATGCGCGGTTCCTGCGGGAAGGGCGGGTGCTGGTCGGCCGGCACGAGCACCAGGTAGCCGATCATCGGGGGCTGTCCCGGCAGGCTGGGCAGGGTGTGCTGGGGAGCGGGCAGCCAGGTGGCGCCCGGGGGAAGGAACTCCGCCACCTGCGGGACCTCGTCCGGGCCGACGGCTCGGAGTCGCTGCCGTGCGCCGTTCTCGGACGGGGCGGGGAGGGTGGCGGTGGAGAGGGAACGAGGGGTCGCCATGAGGTCAGCTCTTTCGCGCGAGAGGGTCGTCGGAGGACGTACGTCTGCGCGCTGGCCGAAGGCCGGGGTGTACGGCTTTAGAGGGCCGGCGCGTTCATCGCGCGGCAACACACCCGGTCGAAGTCGTGGTGCTGACGGGAAGGCCAGAAGGGCTCGAGGTCATGGCGACCCGTCGCGATGCACTTCCGGTAGCTGGCCATGAACTCATTGAAGCAGACGTCGGCCGCCAACAGGAGCCTCCTCTCACTGCTCGGACACTTCCTTGGCGTGAAATGTGCGTGGCCCCTCTCCACCCACCAGGTCTCAACCCACCAGGCGTCTGTGCCAGGTCAGGGGCCTGACCTCGATCGCCCTGCCCGGGTCGCCGTCCCACTGCGGGGACAGGCCGACCTCGGTGAGAGCGGCGACGACCTCGTGGCCGACGGCGGCCGTGGTGTCGGCGGAGCCGTCGAAACCGCCGTACAGCAGTGTCAGTCCCTGTCCGGCGGCGGCGCTCTCGGTGCACTGCGTGTGGAAGTACACGAAGCCGCGATCGCCCTCGGCCCGCTGCGCGCCGATCTCGGCGGTGCCGCAGGTACGGCAGCAGGTGAAGTTCTCGCGGGCGGTGACGCCCCGCGTGTTCAGCGCCTCGAAGGCGCGGGTGAGCCGCTCCGGGTCGGTCGTGCCCTCCCAGGTCTCCTGTTCGGCCAGGCGCTCCAGCCAGAGCCGGTCGACGAGCAGGCGGGCCTGGGCGGCGGACACGGGCCGCCTGTCGGTGTCCGCGTCGGCGTCGGCGTCGGCGAGCCACTCCTCCGCGGACCGGGCGAGCGTCGCGCGGGTGTCGTAGCCGCATCGCAACTGCTCACGGACGTGCGCCTCGACCTCCTCCCGCACCTCGGCGGCAAGTTCGGGCACCTCCTCGGGCGGATCGACCGCGACCGGCGCCCAGGCGATCCCCGTGTCCCAGCCCGCCTCCTCGCGGGCCCAGCCCGTCAGCGCGTCGGCGACGGCGTCCGGATGGGTGAGTTCCGTACCGGAGAAGCTGTCGCGGCTCTCCCGGTGCTCCAGCTGGTAGACACCACCGCTCTCGTGCCACACCTGCGCGAACACGTCCGGGCGGTCGGGAATCCGCTGGAGCACCAGCCAGCGGTCGCCGCTCTCCCCGATGCGGTGCACCAGGTCCCGCAACCCCTGCTCGCCCACGCGGATGAGCGTCTCGCCGTACTCCGTCTCGGCCTTGACGGCCAGGCCCCCGTCGATCTCCATGGCCCCACCATGCCAGCCGCCACTGACAACGCGCCGAGGGGCGCCCACCGTGGCCGGTGGGCGCCCCTCGGGAAAGCGGTGGGGATCAGACCTGGCCGGCCTTCTCCAGGGCGGAGCAGCAGGTGTCCACGATCAGACGGGTCACCAGGTACGGGTCGACGTTGGCGTTCGGACGGCGGTCCTCGATGTAGCCCTTGCCGTCCTTCTCGACCTGCCACGGGATACGGACCGAGGCGCCGCGGTTGGAGACACCGTAGGAGTACTCGTTCCACGGGGCGGTCTCGTGCAGGCCGGTCAGGCGGTCGTCGATGCCGGCGCCGTAGTTCTTGACGTGGTCGAGCGGCTTGGAGCCCTCGCCGAGCGACTCGCACGCGGTGATGATCGCGTCGTAGCCCTCGCGCATCGCCTTGGTGGAGAAGTTGGTGTGCGCGCCCGCGCCGTTCCAGTCGCCCTTGACCGGCTTCGGGTCCAGGGTGGCGGAGACGCCGAAGTCCTCGGCGGTGCGGTAGAGCAGCCAGCGGGCCACCCACAGGTGGTCGGAGACCTCCAGCGGGGAGACCGGGCCGACCTGGAACTCCCACTGGCCGGGCATGACCTCGGCGTTGATGCCGGAGATCGCGAGGCCCGCCTTCAGGCAGTTGTCCAGGTGCGCCTCGACGACGTCACGGCCGAAGATCTCGTCCGCGCCGACACCGCAGTAGTAGCCGCCCTGCGGGGCCGGGAAGCCGCCCTTGGGGAAGCCGAGGGGGTAGCCGTCCTTGAAGAACGTGTACTCCTGCTCGATGCCGAAGATCGGCTCCTGGGCGGCGAACTTCTCGGCGACCTCGGTGAGCGCGGCACGGGTGTTGGACTCGTGCGGCGTCATGTCGATGTTGAGGACCTCGCACAGGACGAGGATGTCGTCGCCGCCGCGGATCGGGTCGGGGCAGGAGAAGACCGGCTTGAGGACACGGTCCGAGGAGTGGCCTTCGGCCTGGTTCGTGGAGGAACCGTCAAAGCCCCAGATCCCCAGCTCGGCACCCTTGGCGTCGTCCGCCAGGATCTTCGTCTTGGAACGGAGCTTGGCCGTCGGCTGGGTGCCGTCGATCCAGATGTACTCAGCCTTGAAGGTCACGGGCCACTTCCTTCGGGGATGTGTCTAGGCACTGCGGGTGCTGCGGCGCTGCGGCACTGAAACGCCGCCTCTCGATGCCCGCGAGCCTGTCAACAGGCGATTTCCCGGTCATTGCTCGAATGTGAACCCCGTGTTACCTGGTGGTGCTGTGGCGCGATTCACTGTGTGAGCGCGCCGAGCGGTGTATCTGGCACCACCCCCCGGCCGGGCGGCCAGCCCCAGTGACCCCCCTCGCCCCCTCGACCAGACTGACCGTATGACCATCGAGACGCGGAACGGCGATATCGGTACGAGGGTGCGGGTCCTGGGGCTCGCAGCCGCACGGGGGCTCGCGCTGGCGCTGGTGACGCTGCCGGGGGCGGTGCTCGGTTTCACGCTGGCCGTGGTGTCGATCGCGCTCGTGCCGATCGGGGTCGGGCTGGTCACGACCCCCTGGGTGCTGACGGGGGTGCGGGCCTTCGCGGACTGGCGGCGGGTCCTGGCCGCCGAGTGGGGCGGGGTGCGGATCCCGTCGGCGTACCGGCCGGCACCCGAGGACGCCAACCCCTGGTCGCGTACCTTCGGGATGCTGCGCGACCCGGCGACCTGGCGGGACCTGCGGTGGCTGCCGGTGGACATGACGGTGGGGTTCGTGACCGCCCTGCTGCCCGCCGTGCTCGTCTTCTACCCGCTGGAGGGGCTCGCGGTCGCGGCCGGGCTGTGGCGGCCGCTCGCGGAGTCGGGCGGGTACTGGTACGGCTTCGTGCGCGTCGCCGACCAGACCTCCGCACTCGCCGCCGGCGCCCTGGGTATCGCCCTGCTGGCACTCACCCCGCTCACCCCGCGCCTGCTGACCTTCCACTTCCGGCTCACCCGGGCGGTACTCGGCGCCGGACAGGGCGAGTTGGCCGAACGCGTCCGCGTCCTCACCGAGACCCGCCGGGACGCCGTGGACACCTCCGCGGCCGAACTGCGGCGCATCGAGCGGGACCTGCACGACGGGGCGCAGGCCCGCCTGGTCGCCATGGGCATGGATCTCGGCACCATCGAAATGCTCCTCGACAAGGACCCCGCGCAGGCGAAGCGGCTCCTCGCGCAGGCCCGGCAGTCCTCCGTGGACGCGCTCGCCGAGCTGCGCGACCTGGTGCGCGGCATCCATCCGCCGGTACTGGCGGAGCGCGGACTGGGCGACGCGGTAAGGGCGTTGGCGCTCAGGATGCCCATCCCGACGGAGGTGAGCGTGGACCTCCCGGGTCGCGCGGACGCCCCCGTGGAGTCGGCCGCCTACTTCGCCGTCAGTGAAGCGCTCACCAACGCGGTCAAGCACTCGGGCGCCGACCGGATCTGGATCGACCTGCATCACGTGAGAGAAGGGGCGGGGATGCTGCGGATCACCGTCACCGACAACGGCCGGGGCGGCGCGGTCGTCGCGGCCGGTTCGGGGCTGGCCGGGGTCGAGCGGCGGCTGGGTACATTCGACGGCGTCCTGGCCGTCAGCTCCCCCGCGGGCGGTCCCACCATGGTGACCATGGAGATCCCTTGCGCGTAGTCCTGGCCGAAGACCTCTTCCTGCTGCGCGACGGTCTCGTCCGGCTCCTGGAGGCCCACGGCTTCGAGATCGCCGCGGCCGTCGAGAGCGGGCCCGAGCTGGCCCGTGCGCTGGCCGAGCTGGAACCGGACGTCGCCGTGGTCGACGTACGACTGCCGCCGACCCACACCGACGAGGGGCTGCAGTGCGCGCTGAACGCCCGGCGGGACAGACCCGGGCTGCCGGTGCTGGTGCTCTCCCAGCACGTGGAGCAGCTGTACGCGCGCGAGCTGCTCGCCGACGGCACCGGCGGGGTGGGGTATCTGCTCAAGGACCGGGTGTTCGACGCGGAGCAGTTCGTGGACGCCGTACGGCGGGTCGCGGCGGGCGGTACGGCGATGGACCCGCAGGTGATCCAGCAGCTGCTGAGCCGGCGGGCGGCCGACGACCAGCCGCTCGCCCGGATCACACCGCGCGAGCGGGAGGTGCTCGAACTGATGGCGCAGGGGCGGTCGAACGCGGCGATCGCCGGCAAGCTCGTCGTCACGGAACGGGCGATCGCCAAACACACCGCCAACATCTTCACCAAACTGGGTCTTGAGGTGTCGGACGACGACAATCGCCGCGTTCTGGCGGTGCTCGCGTTCCTGGACCGGGGCCGGTGAGCAGATCCTCATTCTCTGTAACTCCTGCTGCTCAGGGGGCTGTTGCTGCCCTGAGGCCCGGCAAACCTCTGATTTGTTTGTGGGACGGCTGAACACCCTTGGGACGCCCTGCGTATGGGAGGGCGCCGCTTCACTCCTGTCGGGCGCCTCGATAGCCCCGAAAAAGGAAGTCAGAGGAGTTCCATGGGACGCAATACACGTAAACGCCGCTCGTCGATGGCCGGCAAGGCCATAGCCGCGTCGGCGGCCCTAGCGCTCGGTGGGGGCGGGCTGATCTGGGCGAACTTCTACGCTTCGGCGCACGAGTCCAACAACAACGGCTGGTCCCAGAACCAGACCAAGGCCGCCGCCGCGCAGGTGGCGACCATCTCGTGCCCCGACGTCGGTCAGAAGCTGACGAACGTGCCTCAGAACGCGCGTCAGGGGGTGGCCACCGAACTGGCCAACCTGGACAAGCAGATCACCGAGGCCTACGCCAGGCTCGCCTCGACGCGACAGGCCCAGGCGGGTGACTCGGGATTCGTCCAGAACGCCATCGTCGGTCCCCTGAAGGAGAAGCGGGCGGCCACGATCGACCGGATCCGCATCGACATCCAGCGGGTCGGGGGCCAGTTCAACACCTCGCTCAGCCAGTTGGCCGCCTGCACCACGCAGAACGCGCAGACCAACGCCGGCGGGAACGGCGGCCAGCAGCAGAACGGCGGCCAGAACAACGGCGGCCAGCAGCAGAACGGCGGTCAGCAGCAGGGCGGCCAGCAGAACGGTGGTCAGCAGAACGGCGGCCAGCAGCAGGGCGGCCAGCAGGGCAACGGCGGACAGGGCGGCAACGGCCCGGTCGCGGCCGACTTCGTGGACATCACCAAGGTCCAGGGCAACGCCCAGCTCGGTGTGGGCGCGAACGGTCTTCCCGCCAACGGCAACTCGGGCTCGCGGGGCACCTTCACCACCAAGTGCGGCACCAACGCGAACAAGAACCACAACACGGACAACGTGATCGTGGCCCCCGGTGTCGCCAACGGCGCCCACCACCTGCACGACTACGTCGGCAACCAGAGCAACGACGCCTTCGCGAGCGACCAGGAACTGGCGGCGGCCCAGAGCACCTGCCAGAACCAGGGCGACAAGTCCTCGTACTTCTGGCCGGTGCTGCGTCTGCAGAACGGCACGCAGGACTTCGACCAGAACGCCGACGGCGGTGGCAAGGAAGGCAACGTCGGCAAGATCCTGCAGGCCTCCCAGGCGCAGATCAAGTTCGTCGGCAACAAGAAGGGCAACGTCGTCGCGATGCCGACCGCCCTGCGCATCATCACCGGTGACGCCAAGGCCTTCGTCAACGGCAACGCCAACGCCAACGTGAACTGGTCCTGCACCGGCTTCGAGAACAAGGTGCAGCTGCACGACAAGTACCCGATCTGCCCGCAGGGCAGCCAGGTGGTGCGTACGACCAACTTCCAGAGCTGCTGGGACGGTCAGAACATCGACAGTGCCAACCACCGCACCCACGTGGCGTTCGCCGCGGCGGACGGCAGCTGCGCCAACGGCTTCAAGGCGATCCCGCAGCTCCAGGTCCGGCTCGTCTACAACGTCCCGGCCCCGAAGCTCCAGAACGGCACGGTCGTCAACCCGTACGCGGTGGACACCTTCCCGGAGAACCTGCACAAGCCGATCACCGACCACAACGACTTCATCAACTTCTTCTCCCAGAACACGATGAACCAGATGGTCAACTGCATCAACACCGGCAAGAAGTGCCAGTGACGCACTGAGAAAGCCGGCGGTGAGAATCTCTCACCGCCGGCTTTCGCGTGTCCGCGTCCTCAGTGGGCCGAGTGCGTGGCGCCCATCTTCGAGTGGTCCGTGCCCTCCTCGATGTCCCCGCCGAGCGTCTTGCGCAGCACCGTCACCGTCTTGGTGGTGTCACCGACGGCGACCCACTTGCGGCCGACCAGGAAGTGACCGCCGTAGTCCTTGGCGCCGTTGATCCACTCGCGCTGGCCGCGGTCGGTGGCGAAGGTGGCGAGGATGAACTTGCCGTCGGCGTCCTTGGCCTTCTTGCACACGGCCTGGCGCAGTTCGTCGGCGTCGATCTGGATGTTGGGCGTGCACTTCACCTCGGCGGCCAGGTGCTCCAGGCTGCCGGTGGCCGCGGACGGCACCGCGGCGGCCTTCGCGTCACCACCGGATCCGCAGCCCGCCAGCGCCAGCACCGCGGCCGCGCCGGTCAGCGCGAGCATCGGTCGGGTCAACCTCATCTGTTCCTCCGGTCACGGGGTCACGTCGGACGGGCCCCGGCGGGGGTCCGTCTCCTCCCATACGGCTGTGGGGCGCGGGACGCTCAAATCCTGGTGTCGTCACGGGTACGGCTGTGCGAAAGTGTGCCGGTGAACGAGGACTGGGAAAAGCGAGTGACCGCCGCGTGGGACACCTTCGACGACTTCCCCGAGGAGCGGGCGGCCGAGTTCCGGGCCGTGATCGACGCGCTCGTGGCCGAGTTGCCGGACGGCAGCCCGGACGGCCCCTTCGAGCGGGCCTGTGCCTGGGACTCGACGGGGCACTCCGACAAGGCCGCCCCGCTGTACCGGGAGGCGCTCGCGAAGGGGCTGCGCGGATACAAGGGGCGGCGCGCCAAGATCCAGCTGTCCAGTTCGCTGAGGAACATCGGACAGGCGGAGGAGGGCGTCAAGCTGCTCACGCCCGAACTGGACGGCCCCTCCGACGAGTTGGACGACGCCGTACGCGCCACCCTCGCCCTGTGTCTGTCCAGCCTCGGCCGCGACCGCGAGGGGCTGTCACTGGTCCTGGGCGCGCTCGCCCCCCATCTGCCGCGCTACCAGCGGTCGATGGCCAACTACGCGCGCGCCCTGGTCGAACCGGCCGACTGAACTCGCCCGAGCGGCGATGATCACGTGTTGCGCTGTGCCGCAGAGGCGCGGAAGACGCGGGACGCGACGGCGGCGGTGACCAACCGGCGATTCGCTCGTTCTGCTGAACGTGCAGTCACAGGATGTCGCCCCGCGCCCCGCCCCCGCTTCCGGCTCCGCCGCCGACCCCGTCGTCGATGTCGAGCAGGCCGAGGCCGCACTGGTCGAGCACTACCCCCGGCTGGTCCGGCTCGCCTATCTGGTACTGCCGCCGGGACTCGGCCGGGGCCGCCGGGTCCTGACCGCGCACGCCCTCGCCCAGCGTGCCCTGCCCCGGGGCCGCACGGCGACGCCCGTGATCCCGGCCCAGTCGGCCGGCCGCGAGGGCGACCCCGGTTACGCCTTCGTCCGCCTCCAGGTGGTGCGGACGGCACTGGAGGCCGGCCTGCCACTCCGGCGCAGGGCGTGGCCCAAGCGCTCCCAGCTCCCGCCGCTGCTCCCCCAGGTGTGGGGCCTCAAGCTCTTCCCGCGTTCCGGCGGCGCCGACGAACTCGTCCTGGACCAGCGCCTGTCGGCCATGTCGGGTCCGGCCCGCGCCGCCTTCGTCCTGCGCGGTCTGGAGAAGCTCCCCGACGGCGACCTACGCGAAATCCTGACGGCCGCCGGCGTGGCCGACGTGGACGCGGCGCTGGACGAGGCCGGCTCCGCAGAGAGCACCTCCGCAGAGAGCACCTCCGCCGGGGACCGGTACGCCCTCCTCGACTCCCCCGAGTTCGACCCCTGTTCGCTCCAGGCCCGCCCCACCGACCTGATGCGGCGCAGGCAGCACATGAAGGCCGCGCTCGCCGCCGCCGCGGCCGCCGCCGTGTGCGGGGCGCTGCTCGGCCTGCCCGGCGACGGCTGGGGTCCCGACGGCGCCGCCGCGCCCCCCTACGCGCAGAACCCCGCCGCCCGGGCCGCCCTGGACCCGGCCCTGCTGCTCAAGGTCCCGGCCGCCGCGTGGGAGTCCTCGGCGCGCACCGACTTCTCGGTGTGGCCCGCGCGCGGCGACCTCACCGGCGACAGCGCCCTGCTGCGCCGCGCCCTCGCCGTCTGGGCCCGCCCCGGTGAGAACGTGCAGGTCTCCGCGACCCCCGGCACCCCGTCCGGCGGCCCCTCCGGCCCGCCGCAGCTTCTGTACGCCGGGACCGTCGACAGCGCGCGCGTGGTGCTCCTCCACGACGGTCTGCGCATCGTCCGCTACGCCGAGCCGCGGGACGGCACCAAGGGGGCCGCCCTCGACTTCGCCCGGGTCGACGGCGCGGACCGGGCCGGGGCGGGCGCGGTCGTCCTGGGCCGGGCCGACGGCAACATCCGCTATCTGACGGCCCCTTGGGTGACGAAGGCCGCCGAGCGGGACCTGCTGAAGCCGGGCTCCGGCGCCACGGACCTGCCGTTGACCGGCGGTGCCACCGCGCCGATGCCGGGGCCCGCGCAGAGCGGCGCCTGCACCTCCTGGAACGTACTCCAGCTGACGGACGCCTCCGGCACCCGGCTGCTGACCGACCTCGGCGAACTGGTCCCGGCCCGCCTCACCACCGGCCGCCCCGGGTCCGCGAAGGACGCGTCCGGAGCCGGAGGGCTGCGCGCCTGGGCGCCGTACGCCTGCTCGCTCGGTGCGATGCGCTCCTCGGGCGTGCGCAGTGTGAACACCTGGACCTACGCCTCGCAGCCGCTGCCCGACGCGACCGGGACGGCCGACTGGGTGTGCACCAGGGCCGAGACCTGGCAGGGCGGCGGGGAGCGGGTGCTGGCCCAGTTCCACACCCCGGGCTCGACGTACGGGGCGGTCGCGGCGAAGGCCGAGAACGTGCCGGCGTGCGGGGCGAAGGACCCTCAGGTGCTGGCCGGGGTGCTGTGGAAGTCGGGGGCCGGCTCCTGGTACCTGCTGGCGGCGGGGAGCCGGGGGACGTCGTCGATCAGCGCCACGGGCGGGGTGACGGGTTCCGCCCGGGGCCACCTGCTGGCGGTGAAGGCGAAGCAGGGGGGCCGGGCCGAGCTGAAGGGGATCCTGGAGGACGGGCGGACGGTCAGCGGGCTGCGGTAGGGCTTCGTCCCCCCGTGGCCCGACTGGTGCCGGACAGGTGAACACCGCTGGCCGAACCGGCCCGTTCGCGGCCGGATCCGATCGGTAAGGTGTTCGTATGACAACCGGGGTCCGTCGAAGAATGGGAGTCGAGGAACGGCGTCAGCAGTTGATCGGCGTCGCCCTCGAACTGTTCGCCCGCCGCTCGCCCGACGAGGTCTCCATCGACGAGATAGCGTCGGCGGCCGGTATCTCGCGGCCGCTGGTCTACCACTACTTCCCCGGCAAACTCAGCCTGTACGAGGCCGCGTTGCAGCGGGCGGCACAGGATCTGGCGAGCCGGTTCGAGGAGCCGCACGAGGGGCCGCTGGGCAGTCGGCTGCTGCGGGTGATGCGCCGGTTCTTCGACTTCGTGGACGAACACGGGCCGGGTTTCTCCGCGTTGATGCGCGGCGGCCCGGCGGTCGGCTCGTCGGCGACGAACGCGCTCATCGACTCCGTACGGCAGGTCGCCTACGACCAGATCCTTTCGCATCTGCGCGTGGACGATCCACCCGCGCGACTGGAACTGGTCGTCCGCTCCTGGATCTCGCTCGTCGAGTCGACGGCCTTGATCTGGCTGGACGGCCGCCGTATCCCGCGTGCCGAACTGGAGATCCAACTCGTCCACGACTTCGCCGCGCTGGCCGCGGTGAGCGCGGCCTTCGACGAGGAGATGACCGCGCTGCTGCGCCACATGCTGAAGGACGAGCCGCACGACGGCCCGTTCACCGACCTGGCGGCCCGGCTGATCGCGCTGGCCTCCTAGAGCACGGCCTTGGTGTAGGAGGCGTCCAGGTCGCGCACCTCCGCGGAGAGGTGCACGGTGAGGCCGTCCGCGGGTCCGACGTGCTTGCGCAGCAGTTCCACGACGGCCTCGGTGAGCTTCGCCTTGGTCTCCTCGGACCGTCCGGCGAGCAGGGCGAGCGTGACGTTCACGATCGCGTGGTTGTCCTTCTCGCCGCCCACCGCCTCGTCCTCGCTGCGCAGCACCCGCGTCTTGCACGCCTCCAGCTTCGCGGCCGCCGTCTCGACGACGACCGGGTGCAGTGCCAGGGCGAACTCCTCCCAGTCCACATGGTCGAGATGCGGGGAGCGTTCGACGGTGATCTGCGGCATGGGCACTCCTGTTCTACGGCGACACAGGTCACCCTAGCCGCAGCGCCAGCATGGCGATGTCGTCCTCCCGGTCATGGCCGAAGGTGTCCAGGAGGGTGTCGCACAGGGCGTCCAGGCCGGGAAGGGCACCGGAGGAGGCTGCGCGCAGCTGTTCCAGGGAGGCCGTGAGGTCGGTGCCGCGGGTCTCGATGAGGCCGTCGGTGACCATGAGGAGCCGGTCGCTGGGTTCGAGGAACAGCTCGGTGGCCGGCGGATGGGGCAGGCCGACCCCGAGCAGCGGTCCCGCCGCCTCGGCGTAGTCGGCGGTGCCGTCGTCGCGGACGATCAGCGGCGGGATGTGGCCGGCATTGGCGATCCGGGTACGCCCGGTGTCCGGGTCGATCAGGGCCAGGCAGACGGTGGCCGTGGTGTCGGGGTGATAGCGCCGCAGCGTCCGGTCGAGGCGCTCGGCGAGGACGGCCGGGTCGCTCTCGTCGACGGCGTAGGCGCGCAGCGCGTGCCGGAGCTCGACCATGACGGTCGCCGCGTCCAGCGAGTGCCCGACGACATCACCGACCGCGGTCAGCACGCCCTCGTCCACGCGCAGCGCGGCATAGAAGTCACCGCCGATCTCGGTCTGCCGGGAGGCGGGGACGTAACGGACCACGACGTCGATGCCGGGCAGTTCGGGCAACTTGTGCGGCTGGGGCAGGAAGCTGTGCTGGAGGGTGAGGGCGACATGCCGCTCGACCTTGTACATGAGCAGCGGCTCGGCGGCCAGCGCGGTGGCCTGTGCGAGCTGCGCCAGCAGGGCCTCGCCCTCCGGACCTACCCTGCGCATCCCGCGCGCCGGTGCGGCGAGGCACACCGGGGCCCGGCCGTCCTGGGTGACGACGAGCGCGAGGCGGGCGTCGTGCTCGACGCCGGGCCGGAAGAACCCGGCGGGCCACAGCGGTGCCGGCACGGTGGTGAGCTGTACTCCGGCCTGCCCCCGGGTGAGCCGGCGCAGCAGGGTGGCCACGGCCCGGTCGGCGTCCTCGTCGGGCAGTGCGACGGGGATGCGGTCGCGGGACAGCCCGCGGTAGAGCATGTCGTCCTGGTCGAGGACGAAGACGGCGGCGGGGGTGCCGGTGAGCCGCGAGAGCCCCTCGGCGGCCGCGACCGAGAGCTCCTGGAGGGTGCGCGCCGACTGGATGGTGACGATCGTCTCGGACAGCAGGGTGAGCCGTCGTACCAGTGCCCGGTCACCGGCCCGCAGTTGCGCGTTGCGTACGGCGGCCCGAACGACGGCCTCGATCTCCAGCGGCTCGGCGGGCACCTTCAGATAGGCCTCGACGCCGGTGTCCATGCCCGCACAGTGCACGGTGGGAGGCACGGCGGAGGCCGAGAAGTGCACGACGGGCATCCCGGCCGTGTGCGGGCGTTCCTTGAACAGTCGGCACAGGTCGAAGCCGCTCATGTCGGGCAGCCCGACATCGACCAGCGCCACGTCCGGCAGGGTGCCCTTGAGCAGCCGGGTGTCGAGCTCGGCGAGGGCCTCGCCGCCGGTGGCGACCGGTACGACCCGGTGCCCGGCACGGCTCAGCACGGTGCCCACGGCGTACCGGCTGGCCTCCACGTCGTCCACGACCATCACGGTCGTGCCGGTCAGCTTGTCTTTTGCGTCCATCCGTCACCCCTCGGGCAACACCGGTGGAGCAGACCGGGGTTCGGGGTCTGCTCCACCAAGGTAATGCCTTCAACTAGGCATGGCGGACGAAAACGGCCACGGTTCGCGCCGGAACGGCGAACGTGCCGGATTTCTTGTCGTAGGACGCCTCCTTGACGGTAGAGTCCGCCCCTGCCTCCTGCACGGGGTGCAGCCGGTAGGTGCTTCCGGCCAGGGCGTCGACCCGCTGGCTCTGTGCCTTCGGTGTCGCGTTGAAGACGACGACCAGGTCACCGAGTTCCATCGTGATCACACCGGGTGCCTCCTCCTTGCCGGACAGCGGGAAGGACAGCCGGGACTGCACCTGGTCCGCCGTGCCGAGCGAGAACGCCTTCTGTGTCGTACGGATCCGCAGCAGGTCCCGGTACGCGGCCGACACCCCCTCGATCTGCGCGCAGCCGACCTTCACCGAGCCCAGCAGCGGCCTGGCGTACGGCCACTTGGACGCGTTGTCGGCCGCCGGGGGCAGTCCGCGGCCGAAGCCGTTGCCGTCCTGGCAGTTCCAGTGGATCGCGTTGAACCAGTCGCCGCTGTCGAAGGAGTTGCGGTCCAGGGACTTGGAACGCAGCAGGTCGGTGCCCGCCTGGGAGAGCGCCGGGCCCTGCGAGAGGGCGGCCGTGGCCAGCGCGAGGACCTGCATCCGGGCCCGGTCGGAGGCGCTGGTGCCGACGGGCAGTTTGTACGTCAGCGCGTCGAACAGGGACTCGTTGTCGTGCGCGTCGGCGTAGGCGAGGGCATCACCCGGCGCCTGCGCGTATCCGGCGGGCTGCCCGTTGTAGTCGACCTGGGCGCCGGTGACCTCCTTGCCGTCGGTGTCGGTGAAGCGGTACTTGGCGAGGTTGCCGGACAGACCCACCTTGATGAGGTCCTGGTAGTGGAGCAGGCGGGCCTTCTGCTCCTCCGGAGTGCCGTTGTTCTTCGAGGAGTTGGGGTCCGTGTACAGCCCGGACGCGAAGCCCTGGACGCCCGGGTCCTCGTCGAAGGGGCCGCCGCCGCGTACGGCGTCACGGGCTCGGTCGGAGAAGGTCGCGATGCCGGTCCCGGCCATGTTCTTCTGCGTGGCCTGCACGAAACGGGCGTCGTCGGCGACCTCGCCGAAGTTCCAGCCCTCCCCGTAGAGGATGATCTTCTTGCCGTCGACGCCGTCCTTCTTGAGCGTCAGCGCGTCGAGGGCCTTGCGCACGGCCAGGATGTTGGCCTTGGGGTGGTGGCCCATGAGGTCGAAGCGGAAGCCGTCGACCTTGTACTCCCTGGCCCAGGTGACGAGGGAGTCGACGACCAGCTTGCCCATCATGGCGTTCTCGGTGGCCGTGTTCGCACAGCAGGTGCTGTTGGCGACCGAGCCGTCGGCGAGGAGCCGCTGGTAGTAGCCGGGCACGATCCGGTCGAGCACGCTCGTGGCGGCCTGCCCGCTCGCCGCGGTGTGGTTGTAGACGACGTCCATGACGACCCTCAGGCCGTCGTCGTTCAGGGACTTGACCATCTTCCGGAACTCGACCGTACGCCCGGTGCCGTCCGGATCGGTCGCGTACGAACCCTCCGGGACGGTGTAGTGGTACGGGTCGTAGCCCCAGTTGTAGGCGTCCTTCGCGGCGGCCTTGGCCACGCACTCCTGCTGCCGGTCGGAGTCGGCCGGGTAGGAGGCGAGGTCGCAGTCGGGGGTCGCCCGGTCGGACTTCTTCTCGGGGATCGTCGCGATGTCGAACGCGGGCAGGAGGTGCACGTAGCTCGCCCCCGACTTCGCGAGCGCCTTGAGGTGCTGCGAGCCGTCGCTGCCCTTGTCGGTGAAGGCGAGGTAGGTGCCCCGGTCCTTCGCGGGCACGGTCCTGTCCGCCACCGAGAAGTCCCGGATGTGCAGTTCCTGGATCTCGGCGTCCTTGAGGGGCACGGCCTTGGGCTTGGTGTACGTCGACCAGCCGCCCGGGGCGAGGGACCTGTCGTCCAGGTCGACGACGAGACTGCGCGCGGAGTCGGTGGTGAGGGCGACCGAGTAGGGGTCGGTGACCTTGTTGGTGACGACCTTTTGGACGCTGGGCGCCCACACCTTCACGACATACCGGTAGGGCTTGCCCTTCCAGGACCCCGGGCCGGTGACGGACCAGACGCCGGTGGTGGAGTCGCGTTTCATGGCGACCGTGGAGCCGTCGAGTTCGAGCTTCACCGACTGCGCGGTCGGCGCCCAGACCGCGAGCGTCGGGCGCCCCTTGCTGAACGTCGGCCCGAGGTCTGCCGTCGCCGCCTTCGGGTACAGGTCGTCGAGCACGCCGGCGATCTGGACGCCGGTCGCCGTCAGGACGGCACCGTTCGCGGCCCGTTGGGAGGCGACGAGCTGGCCGCTGAGGGCTTGGCGTACGCGGTCGCGGTCACGTGGGTCGACGGACCAGGCCGTGTAGTCCTTCAGCTGCGGGAACCTGGCCTTCTGGGCATCGCTGAGGGTGGTCTTGGTGAGCCGCAGCCACCGCTCGTCGTCGCTGGTCAGGGTTCCGCCGTCGACGGTGATCGAGCCGTCGTGGGAGTACAGCAGCTGGGTGGAAGCGGCCGCCTCGGAGCCGTTCCAGGCGACCGTGTTCCGTTCGATCCAGACCGCCTTGGAGGTGGTGAGGTCGAGCGCGGCGGCGGACCCGGCGGGCTGCGGCAGCAGGTACTTCTCCTGGCCGTTCAGCAGCCACACCTCGTGGCCGTTCGCCGTGAGGTCCAGGGACTGGTCGGTGGGCAGGTCCTTCTCGTCGCCCTTGTGGATGATGTAACTGAGGCTCGTGGCACCGTCGTTGAGAGGTACCTCGTACACCGCGCCGTAGGAGTCGGTCCGCACCGGCTCCAGCGGCTTCGACCAGTCGGTGGGGTTCGCGGCGCCCGTCCAGACGTGCAGCCCCCAGCCGTCGTAGTTCCCGTCGGCGCGGTGGTAGTGGACGACCGCCTTCGACTTGTCCGGTGCCGGGTAGTCGGGGCGTTCCGTCCGTACGGTGTCCTTGCCCTGCTCGATCCACACCTCGCCGGTCTTGGTGACGTCGATCGTGCGGTCGGTGGAGACGTCCTTGTCGCCGTCCTTGTCGATGACGAGGAAGCCGACGTTCGAGGCGCCGGGCTTCAGCTTGACGTAGGCGAAGGCGCCGTACGCGTCCCGGCCGGTGAAGAGGTGGCTGTCGGGCCAGGTCGTGGACTCGCCGTCGGCGAGGTCGCCCCAGGCGTACAGACCCCAGTCGGCGTAGTCACCGTCGGTGCGCTTGTAGTGGACGACCGCGTAGTCGCGGGAGGACGCGGTGGGGGGCTCCTCGGCGGGCGGGGTGCCGGTCACGGACTCCGCTGCCGCTGACGCGGTGCGTCCCGTCGAGTCGACGACAACCGCCTTGTAGCGCAATGCCGTTGCGGCCGGTACGTCCTTGCCGATGACCTGCGTGACCTTGTAGGGCGCGTGGTCGGCGGAGCCCAACGTCCGCCACTTGCCGTTCCCGACCTGTGCCGCGAAGACGACCCGGTCGAGCTGTCCGCCGTCCACGTCGGCGGTGAGCTCGACGGTGCCGGTGGCGCCGGCGGCCGGGGCCTTCAGGGTGAGCGTCGGCTCGGTGGCGGGCTCGGCGAGCGTGCCGGCCGCCTCGAGGACGATCGCGGAACCTGCGGGGACGGTGACGGTGATCTTCTTGTCGGCGTCGGAGGTGACGCTCGATGCGCCGCCGTAGACACCCTTGAAGGCCATGTTCGCCGAACCGGTCGCGAAGGTGGCCGACTTGGCCTCGCCCGCGTTGTTGAAGGCGACGACGTACTCGGTGCCGGTCTTCGCGTCGGTGCGCGAGAAGGCGTACACCCCCGCCCCGTCCGCCGCGTACCGCTCCTCCTGGACGCCGTCCGCCAGCGCCGGGTTGGCCTTGCGGAGCTTCGCCAGTGCCGCGATCTGCCGGTACAGCGGCGCGCTCGTGTCGTACGCGTCGCTCGCGTGGGTGCGGTCGGTGCCGATCTCGTCGTCGTCGAGGTAGTCGGCCGTTGTGGACGCGAACATCGTCTGGCGGGCGTCCTTGTCGCCGCCGGCGCCGGTGAAGCCCTGTTCGTCGCCGTAGTAGACGACCGGGTTGCCGCGGCTGAGGAACATCAGCTCGTTGGCGAGCTTGTCCTTGGCGAGCAGTACGGCGTCGGTGGCCTTGGGGTTGTCCTGGTTGAGGAAGTACCCGATGCGGCCCATGTCGTGGTTGCCGAGGAAGGTGACCTGCTCGTAGGCGTTGGCCTTGTCGGTCGTGTACTTGTAGTCGTCGCCGAAGACGGATCCGAGTTTCTGTGCGCTGCCGCCCTGGGAGGCGTACTGCCGGGCGGCCTCCTGGAAGGGGAAGTCCAGCGTGGCGTCGAGGCGGCCCTGGGTGACGTACGGCGCGGTGATCGACGGGTCGGCGGAGTAGACCTCGCCGAACATGAAGAAGTTCTTCCGGCCGTGCTTGGCCGCGTAGGCGTCGAGGGCCGTGGCCCACTGGGTCCAGAACTCCATGTTCACGTGCTTCACGGTGTCGATCCGGAAGCCGTCGATACGGAAGTCCCTGACCCAGCGCTGGTAGATCCTCTCCATGCCGGAGACGACCTCGGGGCGCTCGGTCCACAGGTCGTCGAGGCCGGAGAAGTCGCCGTAGGTCGTGGACTCGCCGGCGTAGGTGGAGTCGCCGCGGTTGTGGTACATCGTCGGGTCGTTGAGCCAGGAGGGGACCTTGGCGCCCGTGCCGGTGACTGTGGGCGTACGGGGGAAGGAGTCGGCGTCCACCGCCGGGAACTTGCGGACGCCGGACGCGTAGTCCGCGTCGTCGAACGGTTCGCCGTCCTTCGTCACATACGGGAAGGCGCCCTTGGACAGGTAGTCGTAGGACTTCTCCTCGTAGTCGACGACGTCGGCCGTGTGGTTGGTGATGACGTCGAAGAAGACCTTCATGCCCTTGGCGTGGGCCTTGGAGATGAGGGTCTG
Organism: Streptomyces sp. NPDC005402; assembly: GCF_040606575.1. NCBI lineage: Bacteria > Bacillati > Actinomycetota > Actinomycetes > Kitasatosporales > Streptomycetaceae > Streptomyces > Streptomyces sp. NPDC005402. The sequence goes on along the minus strand of NZ_JBEXFB010000004.1, from coordinate 208,242 downwards.
AAGGTCCTTGTTGGTGCCGAAGTGCGGGTCGACCTGGGTGAAGTCGGTGATCCAGTAACCGTGGTATCCGGCGGAGGCGTTGGCCCCCGTGCCCTGGACGGGCCGGTTCTTGAAGATCGGGGCCATCCAGATGGAGGTGGTGCCGAGGCCCTTGATGTAGTCGAGCCGCTTCGTGAGGCCCTTGAGGTCGCCGCCCTGGTAGAAGCCCTTGTCGGTGGGGTCGTAGCCGGTGCTCAGCCGTGAACCGGTGAGCCCGCCCCGGTCGTTCGAGGTGTCGCCGTTGGCGAAGCGGTCCGGCAGGACGAAGTAGAACTGCTCACGGGTGTCGTCGTGCCGTGCCGGTTCCGCGGCGAGTTTCGCGTCGGAGGGCGGTGGCGGCGGGGTGTCCGCCCGGGCGGACAGCGGCTGGACGAGCGCTGCGGCCAGCGCGGTCACGGTGACCGCGGCGACCCGTCCGGCATGCGTGGTGCGGCGCCTGGACGGCACCGGCCATCTCGGTATCACAGACGTGGACTCCTTGCGATGTACGGCTCTGCGGGTCCGACCCCGCGTGACCGTATCGCCGCCGTAAGGATTACAGCAAGAGTCCTGAAACAGCAGGAAAGAACTTTCAGCGCCGGAACGTGCATGACGCACTTCTTCACGAAGGGGGTTAGAGCGCTCCCATAGACAGCAGGGAACGTAGGACGACACTCCTTGAGCGCCAATCCCACGTTCCCCATGAGGTACTCAGCAGCTCGACTTGCCCGCGTAGATCGCCAGCGCCGTGTTGGCGCCGAGGGTGGCGGTGAACTGGCCGCCCGAGCCGACCGTCACGCTCGTGTTGTTCTGGACGTTGCAGTACGTCCCGGCGGGCAGCGAGGTCTGGTAGGTCCGACTCAGGCTGCTCGACTCGTGGTTGATGACGACGTACCCCTTGGCGCCGCGCCCGAAGGCGATCGCGTCGCCGCCGTTGTCCCACCAGTTGGTCATCGACTCGCCGCGGGTCGCGTTGCGGAAGGCGACCATGCGGAGGATCTCCGGCCAGGCGTGCTGGCACTTCCAGCCGTCCTGCCAACAGGCGTTCACAGCACCGTTGTCGGGCGGTCCGGCGTCCTTGTCCGACCACTCGTAGCCGGAGTTGATGTCCGGGGCGCCGTAGGGATACGCAAGCATGAAGACGTTGGCCAGTGTGTAGTTCGCCCCGTCCTTGTAGTTGAGCGTGGAGCCGTTGCGCTCGGTGTCATGGTTGTCGACGAAGACGCCGGCCACCGAGCTGCTCATATAGCCCCAGCCCTCGCCGTAGTTCTTCAGATAGGCGAGGTTCTCGTTGTTGAAGACCCGCTTGAGGTCGTAGGCGTAGCGGAACTCCTGGACGTCCCCGTTGCCTGTGTACTCGGTGGGCTGGACGGCCTCCCCGCTGCCGTAGATGACCTCCTGCTTCCAGTACACCGACGGGTTGCTCAGCCGGGACTTGATGTTGGCGAGGTCGGCGGCCGGGATGTGCTTGGCCGCGTCGATGCGGAAGCCGTCGACACCGTAGCCGAGCAGGGAGTTCATGTACTTGGCGATGGTGGCGCGGACGTACTCCTCGCCGGTGTCCAGGTCGGCGAGGCCGACGAGTTCGCAGTTCTGGACGTTGGCGCGGTTGGTGTAGTCGCTGATCGTGGACGTGCAGTCGTCCATGTCGAACGAGGAGTACAGGCCCGGGTAGTTGTACTTGGTGTACGACGAGCCGCCGGTGCCGGTGCCGCTGCCCGCGGACATGTGGTTGACGACGGTGTCGACGACGACCTTCACGCCGGCCGCGTGGCAGGTGCCGACCATGTTCCGGAAGGCGGTGGCGTCGCCGAGGCGCCCCGCGATCTTGTAGCTGACCGGCTGGTACGAGGTCCACCACTGCGAGCCCTGAATGTGCTCGGCGGGCGGGGAGACCTGGACGTAGCCGTATCCGGCGGGGCCGAGGGTACTGGTGCACTCCTTGGCGACGGAGGCGTAGTTCCACTCGAAGAGGACTGCGGTGACGTCCTTGGTGCCCGGCGGGGAGGCCTGGGCGGCGGTGGGGGTGAGGACGGCGACCGTGGCGGCGAGCACGGTCGCCGCGGCGGTCGTGATCGCCCTTGCGGACCTTCTCGGTATCACGTGGGGGTTCTCCTTACGTGACGGCCGGGCGTCTTTGCCCGGCGCCGGCGAGAACGTACCGCTGTTGAAATGTTTACAGCAAGAGGCGTGAAAGCAACGGCAAGAACTTTCACGCACTCTCTTCGACGGGCGGCTCAGCGCTGGCTGGCCGGCTTGACCGGAAGGTCCTCGCGCTTCCCTCCGCAGGAGTAGACGATCTCCACCGCCCCCTCGGGCAGGGCCCGCTGGCTGACGAAGGTCAGGCCGGTCTCGGGGCTGAGGGCGGGGGTCAGCTGCATGCCGCCGCCGAACAGCATGGGCAGGACGACCAGTTCCAGGCGGTCTAGCGCGCCGAGGGCGTGGAATGTGCCGATCGTGCGCGGGCCGCCGATGAGGTGGACGTCGCCGCCCCGGTTGGCCGCGCGGAGCTTCTCCAGCAGGCGCACCGGGTCGCTGTCGGTGGTGACGTGGTCCGGGGTGCCCTCCGGACGGTGCGAACCGAGCACGAACACGTCGAGGTCGGGCCAGGGCCAGCGGCTGTTGGTCAGCGCGGGCTCGAAGGTCGTACGGCCCATGAGCGCGGCCTCGCAGTCGGCCAGGAACTCCCGGATCCCATGGCTCTGGCCGGAGACGAAGGCGGGGTCGGCGGTCAGCGCGGGCCAGCCGCTCGGGGTGGTCACATAGCCGTCGGCGCTCATGCTCAGGCGGGCGCGGATCTGCATGGTTGTCTCCTTAGGCGTCGGGCGCTGTTCGCCCTTCCACCCAAGCGTCGATCGCGCGTCACGCCGATCGACACGCCCGCCGGAGAAATCACCGGGCCCCTCGGGAGCCCGGTGATCCCCCGTATGTGCTCAGGCCGTCGTCCACCACACGGTCGTGTCGGCCGGCACCTTCGCGTCCCCGTCGACCTCGGCGACCTCACCGCTGGCGAGCAGCAGACGGCCGTACGCCGGAGTCGTCACCGACTCACCTGCGGTGTTGGCGACACAGACGAACTCGCCGCGCCGGAAGGCGAGGACACCCTCGGGTGCCCGGAGCCACTCGACCGAGTCGCCGGCGCCCAGGTCGGGCTGGGCCCGGCGGACGGCGAGGGCCGTGCGGTACAGCTCCAGGGTGGAGTCGGGGTCACCGGTCTGCGCCTCCACACTCAGCTCCGCCCAGTCCGCCGGCTGGGGCAGCCAGCTGCCGCCCGCGCCGAAGCCGTACGACGATCCCTCGCGCGTCCACGGGATCGGCACCCGGCAGCCGTCGCGGAAGCCGTCCTGGCCCGCGCCACGGAAGTACGCCGGGTCCTGCCGGACCTCGTCGGAGAGGTCGACGACATCGGGGAGGCCGAGCTCCTCGCCCTGGTAGATGTACGCCGATCCGGGCAGCGCCAGCATCAGCAGCGTGGCGGCGCGGGCGCGGCGCAGCCCGAGTTCCCGGTCGCCCGCCGTGCGGATCTGGGTGCCGAGGCCGGGCGGGTTGGCGAAGCGGGTGGTGTGGCGGGTGACGTCGTGGTTGGAGAGCACCCAGGTGGCCGGGGCGCCGACCGGGCGCATCGCCTCCAGCGTGCGGTCGATGACCTCGCGCAGCTCCTCGGCGTCCCAGGCGGTGCTCAGGTATTGGAAATTGAAGGCCTGGTGCAGCTCGTCCGGCCGGACGTAGTTCGCGGTGCGCTCGATGGTCGGGGTCCATGCCTCGGCGACGAAAATACGCTCACCGGAGTACTCGTCGAGGATCAGCCGCCACTGCCGGTAGATCTCGTGCACGCCGTCCTGGTCGAAGAACGGCATGACATCGTTGCCCAGCAGCTTGACCTGGTCGTGGGATCCAAGGTCGGGCAGCCCCTCCGCCTTCACCAGGCCGTGTGCAACGTCGATGCGGAAGCCGTCCACGCCCATGTCCAGCCAGAAGCGCAGGATCGAGCGGAACTCGTCGCCGACGGCCGGGTGGTCCCAGTTGAAGTCGGGCTGCTCGGGGGCGAAGAGGTGGAGGTACCACTCCCCGTCCTCGACGCGCGTCCAGGCGGGGCCGCCGAAGATCGACTCCCAGTCGTTGGGCGGGAGTTCGCCGTTCGCGCCCTTGCCGGGACGGAAGTGGTAGCGGTCCCGCAGGGGCGATCCCGGGCCCTCGGCGACCGCCCGCTTGAACCACTCGTGCTGGTCGGAGGAGTGGTTGGGGACCAGGTCGACGATGGTCCTGAGGCCCAGTCCGCGGGCGTCCCGGATCAGCGCGTCGGCGTCCAGGAGGTTGCCGAACATGGGGTCGACGGCCCGGTAGTCGGCGACGTCGTAGCCGGCGTCGGCCTGCGGGGAGGCGTAGAAGGGGCTGAGCCACACGGCGTCCACGCCGAGGTCGCGCAGATACGGCAGTCGGGTACGGATGCCCTCCAGGTCGCCCATGCCGTCGCCGTTGCTGTCGGCGAAGCTGCGCGGATACACCTGGTAGATCACCGCGTCCCGCCACCAGTCGCTGCGCTGGGCTTCGGCGGAGTGGGGGGCCGGGGCAACGGCGGAGTGCTGCTGGCTCATGGCGTCCTTGATACGTAACGGGTTCATCAGGTCAAAGGCAGGGAGAGTGACGAGGCGGCCGTGGTCACAGCGGGGTCGGATGGAGACCACGGCCACCTCGGGCTTTTAGGGGCGCGGGGCTGCATCGATATGCGGCTCCGCCGCGTGGGCGCGACCAGCCACGACGGCGCCGCGGCCGAAAGACAACCGGCACCTACCCCTTCGTGCCGCCGGCAGTAAGCCCGGTCACCAGGTTCTTCTGCACCAGGTAGAAGAACGCGGACACCGGTATCGCGATCAGTACCGCCGTCGCGGCCATCAGGTTCCGCTGGGCGTCGTGCTCGCTGACGAAGCTCTGCAGTCCTACCGCGAACGTGTACTTCGTGTCGGACAGCATGAACGTCGAGGCGAACGCGACCTCACCGAAGGCGGTGAGGAAGCTGTAGAACGCGGCGACCGCCAGCCCCGGCTTGGCGAGCGGCAGGATCAGCCGCGCGAACGTGCCGAAGGGGGTCAGCCCGTCGACGCGTCCGGCCTCGTCGATCTCGAACGGGATGGTGTCGAAGTAGCCCTTGAGCAGCCAGGCGCAGTACGGCACCGCCGTCGTGCAGTACACGAGGACGAGTCCAAGATAGCTGTCGATGAGCTGGAGGTCCGAGAGCATCTGGTACATCGGCACCATGAGTACGGCCACCGGGAACATCTGGGTGACCAGGAGCACCCACATGAACTTCCGGTAACCCGGAAAGCGCATCCGGGACACGGCGTACCCGGTGGTCGCGGCGATCAGCACACCGATCACCGTGGTGCCGAGCGAGACGATCAGGGAGCTCTTGAGCCAGCTGAAGAACTCGGTGTGCTGGAGGACGAACGAGTAGTTGTCGAACGTCATCTTCTTCCAGATGCCGCCCGGGTGGAGATAGTCGTCCTTGTCCGGGCCGAGCGACAGGAAGACCAGCCAGGCGATCGGGAACAGCGCGATCAGGCTCGCGACGATCAGGATGCCGTGCGAGGCGAGGGAGCCGGCGAGGCTCTGCTCACCGCGGCGGCGGACCCGGCCGGGTGCCTGCGCGGGGCCGGCCGGGGACACCTCGGCGGAGGTCTCGACTGTGGTCGTACTCATGGGAGCTCCTGCCTCAGATCGCGAGCTGCTGGTCATTGCGGTTCAGCCAGCGGCGGTAGAAGGAGGTGAAGACGATCAGGATGGCCAGCAGCAGGATGCCGTACGCGGCCGACTGCGCGAAGTCACGCGGCTGCTGTCCGAAGCCCAGGTAGTAGGCCCAGGTGACGAGGATCTGCGCGTCCGGCGCGGTGTTGCCGAACAGCAGGAAGATCACGGCGAACTGGTTGAACGTCCAGATGATGCCCAACAGGACGACGGTGGAGCTGACGCTTCGGAGGGCGGGGAGGGTGACGTACCGGAACCGCTGCCAGGCGCTCGCGCCGTCCATCTCGGCGGCCTCGTACAGCGAGGCGTCGATGGACTGGAGGCCGCCGAGCAGGGAGACCATCATGAACGGCACTCCGCACCAGGTGTTGACCATGATCGCGGCGGCCCGCTGCCAGAAGGTGTCCTCCAGCCATGCCGGACTCGGCAGGTGGAGTGTGTCCAGGACGGTGTTGATGATGCCGCCGTCGGCGAGCATGAACCGCCAGCCGAAGACGGTGACGAAGGTGGGCACGGCCCAGGGCAGCACCAGGATCAGCCGGTACAGCGTGCGTCCGCGCAGCTTCTGGTTGAGCAGCAGCGCGAGGCCCAGGCCGATGCAGTAGTGCAGGGCCACGCACAGGGCCGTCCAGACGATCGTCCAGATGAAGTGCGACCAGAAGCGGTCGTAGGCCGTGTCGCCCCAGAGGATGTCGGCGTAGTTGTCCAGGCCGATGAACTTGTAGGTGGCGTCGATGTGGTTGACGCCGATCGTGCGGGCCGTGTTGAGGCTGGTGGCGTCGGTGAGGGTGAGGTAGACGCCGTAGACCAGGGGGTAGAGCACGAGGACGCCGAGGACGACGGCCACCGGGGTGATCATCGCGTAGGCGTACCAGTGTTTCTGGTAGCTGTGCTTCAGGCGTTGGCCCCGCCCGGGCCGCGGCGCGCGGTCACCGCGGCGCTTGCCGGTGGCGCGGTCGATGGCGACTGTCATGTACGACACCTTCTGGAAGTTCTACGGCTCTGAGAAGTGGCTGGGCGAATCGGCCGCCCGGCGTGGCCGGGCACAGGCCGGTGGCCGCCGGATCTCTCCCCCCATGACCGGGAGATCCGGCGGCCGCACGGGCTCACTTGCTGAAGTCGGGCACCAGCTTGGCGATGGCGACCTCGGCGTTGCCCAGGCCCTTGTCCAGGGATTCCTTGCCGCCGGCGATCTTGAGCAGCTCGGTGTCCAGCGGGGTCAGCAGGGAGCTGTACTCCGGCAGGGCCAGGCGCGGCTGGGCGGAGGCGAGGACCGTCTGGTAGCCGGCGATGCCCGGGTCGGCCTTGACCTCGGCGGTGTAGGCGTCGTCGCGGGTGGGCAGCGTGGAGTTCTTCAGCGCGATCTGCGTCTGGGACTTCGCGGAGGTCATGAAGCCCACGAACTTCTCGGCCGCCTTCTGGTGGGCGGAGTCCGAGCCGGCGTAGACCGAGAGGTTGTGGCCGCCGGTCGGGGCGCCCGCCTTGCCGGTGGAGCCGGCCGGGACGGTGGCGATGCCGAGGTTGGCCTTGTCCGTGAAGGCCGAGCCCTTGTAGAAGTTGGTGATCTCCCAGGGGCCCTGGATGATCGCGGCGACCTTGCCGTTGACGAACGCGTCCTGGATGTGGGCGTAGGCGTCGGCGGTGGTGTCGGCCTTGTGCAGGCCCTTGCCGGAGAAGAGGCTCAGCCAGGTGCCGTAGCCCTTCTTGGCGGCGGCGGAGTTCACCGTGATCTTCTTGGCGGAGGCGTCGACGGTGTCGGTGCCCTCGCCGAAGAGGAACGGCTGGGCGTAGTAGGCCGCGGTGGAGCCCCAGTAGCCGTCGACGCCGGTCTTCGACTTGATCGTGGCGGCGGCGGTCTTCAGGTCGTCCCAGGTCTTGGGGGCCTCGACACCGGCCTTCGCGAAGAGCTGCTTGTTGTAGACCAGGGCGAGGGTGTCGGTGACGAAGGGGACGCCGTAGGTCTTGCCGTCGTACTTGGCCTGCTCGATCAGGTTCGGCTTGAACTTGGCCTGGTCGGTGAGGGCCTCGGTGCCGTCGAGCGGCAGGAAGTAGCCCTTCTTGGCGAAGGCGGGGGTCCAGCCGACGTCGGACCGCAGCACGTCCGGGGCGCCGCTCGCGCCGGCCGCGGTGTCGAACTTGTTCTGCGCCTGGTCGAACGGCACGTTGACGTACTTGACCTTGACGTCCTTGTTGGCGGCCTCGAAGTCCTTGATCAGGGCCTTGTACGTCGGCGCCTCATTGGTGGCGTTGGAGGTGTCCCACCAGGTGATGGTGGTCGGACCGTCGGCCTTGTCGCCGCTGTCACTTCCGCCGCAGGCCGTCGCCGCGAGGGCGAAAGACGCCACCAGCGCGGTGGCCGCTATGCCACGCCGCATGAGTTCTCCTTGAGGGTGAAAGCCCGTGTGCTGCGGAGAGAGGCCCCGTCTGCCCTCCCCGTCTGCCGACTGCGCCTTTGCGGCCGCCGGGCGAGTGGGAACGTAACAGCGATGCAAGACTTGCGAAAGACCTTGCAGAAAAAAAGTGCAAGGGACTGCGGAAGTTACCCCCTTGTGACCCCTCGTCGACCGTCACGAGACCCTTGTTTTACGAGGCTGAGCGGGACGATTACGGGTTGTGCAAGACTCTGCAAGCTCTTGCCATCCCCGTCCCGGACAGGAATCATCCCCTTGCGGGACAAGGGGCACCGACCAGAACAGAGGGACCGCGATGACGATACGGCCGGTACAGTCCGGTGCCGTGACCACACGGCTAGCCGACATCGCTGCTCAGGCGGGGGTGAGCGAAGCGACCGTCAGCCGCGTCCTCAACGGGAAGCCGGGTGTCGCCGCCACCACCCGCCAGTCCGTACTGGCCGCACTCGACGTGCTCGGCTACGAACGCCCGGTGCGGCTGCGGCAGCGCAGCGAGGGCCTGGTGGGCCTGATCACCCCCGAGCTGGAGAACCCGATATTCCCGGCCCTGGCCCAGGTGATCGGCCAGGCGCTGACCCGGCAGGGCTACACCCCGGTCCTCGCCACCCAGACCCCGGGCGGCTCCACGGAGGACGAGCTCACGGAGATGCTCGTCGACCGGGGCGTGGCGGGCATCATCTTCGTCTCCGGGCTGCACGCGGACACCTCCGCGGACATGCAGCGCTACGAGCAGCTGCGCGCGCAGGGCGTGCCGTTCGTGCTCGTGGACGGCTTCTCGCCGAAGGTGCAGGCGCCGTTCATCTCCCCCGACGACCGCGCGGCGATGGCGCTCGCGGTGACCCACCTGGTGTCGCTGGGCCACACGAAGATCGGTCTCGCCCTCGGCCCCAAGCGCTTCGTACCGGTGCAGCGCAAGATCGAGGGCTTCGTGCGCACCATGCAGGACCAGCTCGGGCTGGCCGCGGCGACCGTCGAGGCGGACCTCGTCCAGCACTCGCTGTACACCCTGGAGGGCGGGCAGGCGGCCGCGACGGCCCTCATCGAGCGGGACTGCACGGCGGTCGTGTGCGCGAGCGACATGATGGCGCTGGGCGCGATACGGGCGGCCCGGCAGCGGGGCCTCGAGGTCCCCCGGGACGTGTCGGTCGTGGGCTTCGACGACTCCCCGCTGATCGCCTTCACCGACCCGCCGCTGACGACGGTCCGCAAGCCGGTGCCGGCCATGGGACAGGCGGCGGTACGGACGCTGCTGGAGGAGATCGGCGGAACGCCCGCGCCGCACAGCGAGTTCGTGTTCATGCCGGAGCTGGTGGTACGCGGTTCGACGGCTTCGGCCCCTGGGGAACGCTCTCGTCCGTAGGGCGGAGAAACCGGGCTGCCACCGGTGCGCTGGTAGGAGAACAGGACAGTCCGCCCGTCGTAGGACATGCGGCCCGAACCCGACCGCGGGATGATCGGTGGGGTAAGGCGCTTCTGGCAGACTTTGTGTCTATGGGTGACTCGACGGTGACCAGTCTGGAAGACCGCGAGGACGCGGCCGCTCCTGACTCCCTCACGGCCGCGGACAGGCCGGGTCTCCTTCGTCGGCTGCGCACCCCGAGCCGACCGCGCCTGTGGTTCGAGATCCTGCTGATCGCGGTGAGTTACTGGACGTATTCGCTGATCCGCAACGCGGTGCCGGAGCAGAAGGCGGAGGCGCTGCGCAACGCCGACTGGATCTGGCGGATGGAGCACCATCTGGGCATCGCGGTCGAGGAGTCCGTCAACCACGCGGTGAACTCGGTGACTTGGCTCGTCGTCGGCATGAACTACTACTACGCGACGCTGCACTTCGTCGTGACGCTGAGCGTCCTGGTCTGGCTCTACCACAGCCATCCCGGCCGCTACGCGGCAACACGTCTGGTGCTCTTCGCGACGACGGGCGTGGCCCTGGTCGGTTACTACCTGTATCCGCTCGCACCCCCGCGGCTGATGAACGGCGGGGGCTTCGTCGACACGGTCATGGTCCACCAGACCTGGGGCTCGATGGCCTCCGGCGACCTGAAGCACATGTCCAACCAGTACGCCGCGATGCCGTCCATGCACATCGGCTGGTCCCTGTGGTGCGGCCTGACGATCTTCGCGCTGGCGTCGGTGCCGTGGGTGCGCGTCCTGGGCCTTCTCTACCCGGCGGCGACGCTCCTGGTCATCGTCGCCACGGCCAACCACTTCTGGCTCGACGCGGTCGGCGGCATCCTGTGCCTGCTGTTCGGCTACACGGTGGCACGGCTCTGGTACGGGGCGCTGCCGTACGCGCTGCCGAAGGCGGTCCCGGACACGGGGGTCCGGGGCCGGGACCGGGATCGAGACCGGGGCCGGGATCGGGCCCGGAAGGTCTACGCCCCGTAGAACAACTCCTCCACCACGCCCCGGGCCCGCCGGGCCGTACGCCGGTAGTCGTCCAGCATGTCCCCCGCGTGCCCCGGCCCGTATCCCAGGTACCGTCCGACGGCGGCGAGTTCCCGCGCCTCGGTCGGAAACGTGTCGCCGGCCCGTCCCCGTACCAGCATCACCGCGTTGCGCACCCGGGTCGCCAGCACCCACGCCTCGTCGAGGACCTGGGTGTCGTCCGCGGAGAGGAATGCGGCGTCCCGTGCGGCGGTGAGGGCGGCGCGGGTACGGGTCGTGCGCAGCCCCGGCACCCGCGCCCCGTGGCGCATCTGGAGCAGCTGGACCGTCCACTCGACGTCCGACAGCCCGCCGGGCCCGAGCTTGGTGTGCAGTTTCGGGTCGGCGCCGCGCGGCATCCGCTCGGATTCCATGCGCGCCTTGAGCCGCCGGATCTCGCGTACGGCGTCGTCGCCGAGGCCGGCCTGCGGATAGCGCAGGGGGTCGACGAGCTCGACGAAGCGGCGGCCCAGCTCCTCGTCCCCGGCGACCGGTTCGGCCCGCAGCAGCGCCTGCGCCTCCCAGACGAGCGACCAGCGGCGGTAGTAGGCCGCGTACGACGTCAGCGTGCGCACCAGCGGCCCCGACTTGCCCTCCGGACGCAGGTCGGCGTCGATGAGCAGGGGCGGGTCGGCGCTGGGGATCTGGAGCAGGCGGCGCATCTCGGAGACGACCTTGTTGGCGGCCTGGGAGGCCTCCCGCTCGTCGACGCCGTCGCGCGGTTCGTGCACGAACAGGACGTCCGCGTCGGAGCCGTAGCCGAGTTCGTGACCGCCGAAGCGGCCCATGCCGATGACGGCGAACCGGGTCGGCAGGGTGTCGCCCCAGCCCTCCCGCACGACCGCGCGCAGGGTGCCGGACAGCGTCGCGGCGGTCAGGTCGGACACGGCGGCGCCGACGCGGTCCACCAGGGCGCCCTGGTCCGGTTCGGCGGGCTGGGTCTCGGTCCCGTAGGAGCCGACGATGTCCGCGGCGGCCGTACGGAAGAGTTCGCGGCGGCGGACTCCGCGGGCCGCCGTGACGCCCTGAACGGCGCCGCCGGCGCGGCCGACCGCGGCGAGGATCTCCTGTTCGAGGCCGGGCCGCCCGCGCGGGGCGAGACCGCCGCCGTCGCCGTCCCCGAGGAGCGCCACGGCCTCGGGGGCACGCATCAACAAGTCCGGGGCGAGGCGGCCGGCGGACAGCACGCGCGCCAGGTTCTCGGCGGCGGCGCCCTCGTCCCTCAGCAGCCGCAGATACCAGGGCGTCTTGCCCAACGCGTCCGACACCTTGCGGAAGTTGAGCAGTCCGGCGTCCGGGTCGGCGGACTCGGCGAACCAACCCAGCAGTACGGGAAGGAGGGTTCGCTGGATGGCGGCCTTGCGGCTGACGCCGGAAGCGAGGGCCTCCAGGTGACGCAGGGCGGAGGCGGGGTCGGCGTACCCGAGCGCGACCAGCCGCTCCCGTGCCGCCCCGGCGCTCAACCTGATCTCACCGGGCCCGAGTTGGGCCACCGCGTCCAGCAGCGGCCGGTAGAACAGCTTCTCGTGCAGCCGTCGTACGACGGAGGCGTGCCGCTTCCACTCGCGGTTCAGGTCGGTCACGGGGTCGGCGCGCAGGCCGAGGGAGCGGCCGAGGCGCCGCAGGTCGGCCTCGTCCTCGGGGACGAGGTGGGTGCGGCGCAGCCGGTAGAGCTGGATGCGGTGCTCCATGGAGCGCAGGAAGCGGTAGGCGTCGTCGAGCTGGGCGGCGTCGGCCCGGCCGACGTAGCCGCCGGCGGCGAGGGCGTGCAGGGCGTTGAGGGTGGTGCCGCTGCGCAGGGAGCCGTCCTCGCGGCCGTGCACCAACTGCAGGAGCTGTACGGCGAATTCGACGTCCCTGAGACCGCCGGGCCCGAGCTTCAGTTGCCGGTCCAGCTCGGCAACGGGGATGTTCTCCACCACCCTCCGCCGCATCTTCTGCACATCGGCGACGAAGTTCTCGCGCTCGGCGGCCTTCCAGACGAGGGGTTCGAGGGCCGCGACGTACTCCTCGCCCAGCTCCAGGTCGCCGGCGACCGGGCGGGCCTTGAGGAGGGCCTGGAACTCCCAGGTCTTGGCCCAGCGCTGGTAGTAGGCGAGGTGGCTGGAGAGGGTGCGCACCAGCGGGCCGTTGCGGCCCTCGGGCCGCAGATTGGCGTCGACGGGCCAGATGGACCCCTCGACGGTGGTCTCGGAGCAGACACGCATCATGTGCGAGGCCAGCTTCGTGGCAGCGCGCAGGGCCTTGCCCTCGTCGGCGCCGTCCACCGCCTCCCCCACGAAGATCACGTCGACGTCGGAGACGTAGTTGAGTTCATGGCCGCCGCACTTGCCCATCGCGATCACCGCGAGCCGGCACAGCGCCGCGTCCTCGGGGGCGGCTGCCCGCGCTATGGCGAGCGCGGCGCGCAGGGTCGCGGTGGCGAGGTCGGCGAGCTCGGCGGCGGTCTCGGCGAGGTCGGTGGTGCCGCACACGTCACGGGCGGCGATCGACAGCAGACAGCGCCGGTAGGCGACGCGCAGGGCGACGGGGTCGGTGGCCTCGGCGAGCCCGCGTTCGAACTCCTCGACGCCGGGGTGCAGGTCTCGGGGCTCGTAGGTGACGAGGGCCTGCCAGTCGCCGGGATGCCGGGCGAGATGCTCGGCGAGCGCGGCGGACGCGCCGAGCACCCCGAGCAGCCGGTCGCGGAACGGCTTCGCCGCTATCACCGTGTCGAGCAGTTCCCGGTCGGGCTGCGCCTCCAGAAGCCGTACGAGACCGTGCAGGGCGAGATCGGGGTCGGCGGTCGCACCGAGCGCCTCAAGGAGCACCGGGTCGTTGCGTACGCCGCTCAGCTCCGCGCTCTCCAGCAGCCGCTCGGCGGCCGACGGATCGGTGAAACCGTGCCGCAGCAGCCGCGTGAAGGTACTGCTCCTGCGCCCCGGCGCCGCCGTCATCCCCGGCCTCCCGTCCGATCAAGGTCGTATCGACTGAGCCTAACCGGAGAGCCGGGGATGAGCGCCGGGGTGCGGGCGGGGGGATTTCGGGGCGGGGGCGGGGCGGGGCGGGGTGGCGGGCGTAGGGCGGTGGGAGCCGGGCTGCTGGGGCAGGGCGGGCGGATCTTGCGGGGCCGCGGGCACGGGGCAGCGGGAGCGGGGGCAGCAGGCGCAGGGCGGTGGGGGCAGGGGCCACGGGCACAGGGCGGCGGGAGCAGGGCGGCGGGCGGATCTTGCGGGGCCGCGGGCACGGGGTGGCGGGAGCGGGGGCAGCCGGCGCAGGGCTCGGGCCGGGCGCGGCCCCGTCGTCGGGCAGATCGTCGTCCTCCCCGTATCCGGGGTACCCCTTGGGCAGACTGGAAGTGTCGAGCCGGACCGCCGCGGTGGCCCGGGTGTTTCCCGAGCCGGAGGCTTCGTGATGACCGAGAAGGAACCCGAGACCCACCTCGACCCGCGCTACAGCGACCCCGACGCGACGGCGCACTCCTGGGCCGACGCGAAGTCGCTGCTGGCCTCCGCCGAACTGTTCTGGATCTCGACGGTACGACCGGACGGGCGCCCGCACGTCACACCACTGCCGGGCGTGTGGGCGCACGACGCGCTGCACTTCTGCACCGGCCCCGAGGAGCGCAAGGCGAAGAACCTCGCGCACAACGCGCACGTGACGCTGACGACCGGCACCAACATCTGGGACAAGGGCTACGACCTGGTGGTGGAGGGCGAGGCGGTGCGGGTGTCCGACGACACGAGGCTGCGCGAGCTGGCCGCCGCGTGGGAGGCCAAGTACGGCGACTTCTGGCGCTTCGAGGTGCGGGACGGCTACTTCCACCACGGACCGGGACACGCTGTCGTCTATGCGGTGGCGCCACGCACGGTTTTCGGCTTCGGTAAGGGACAGCCGTTCAGCCAGACGCGGTGGCGCTTCTGAGGACGGCCCTCTGTACTGACGTCGACAAGGGAGTCACGCCATGGACATGAGCCTCGAAGTGATCATGCTGCCGGTCACGGACGTCGACCGTGCCAAGGAGTTCTACCGCGACAAGGTCGGATTCCACGTGGATCTGGACGGCGAGGTGATGGAGGGCGTCCGCATCTGCCAGCTGACCCCGCCCGGCTCGGGCTGTTCCATCGCCCTGGTCGACGGCCTCCAGATCCCGACGGGAGCACCGCAGCCCGGCACGTACCACGGCATGCAACTGTGTGTGACGGACGCGAAGGCGGCGTACGAGGAACTCACCTCCCGCGGCCTGGACGTGAGCGAACCGGTCCAGTTCGCCCCGCAGGACGGCGCCACCTTCATGTACTTCAAGGACCCGGACGGCAACGGCTGGGCGATCCAGGAGTACAAGCGGAGGGAGACCGAGCCGCTGCACCAGGTACTGGCACAGCAAGCGGCCCAGTAGGCCGCCTGCCGGGGGCGCGGGGAGCTGTGCGAACAACCCCGCGCCCCTACGGCGAAGTCCTACAGCACCGGCAGGTTCTTCCGCAGCTCGAAGGCCGTGACCTCGCTGCGGTACTCCTCCCACTCCGACTTCTTGTTGCGCAGGAAGTGACCGCGGCCCGACCGAGCCTCCTGCAGTGAACGTCGATGCAGCGTCCCGCCAAGATCAGACGGTGGTTGATGGTCGTCTTTGGTCACGGCAGGTTGCCGTTCGACGGCCCACAGACGGCCCCGCTTCAGCGCCGCAGCACAGCCACAGCGGCGCCGATCTCAGCAAGACATGTCGTCGTCCTCGTTGGCCTGAGGCCTGTCACGCTTGCACCACTTGCGAAGGGCCCAGGTTGCCACCGAGCTGACGAGCGTGGCGGCGAGCCCCCCAAGGAACTCCGGCACAGCAGACGAGACGACATGGCTACTCAGAGTGATGCAGTCCATGCCTGCAATGTTGTGGATGGGTATGGCCACCGTTGCTCTCCTCAACGCATTTACGAAAGCCGCCTACCTGCGTAGGCCTCTGAGGCGAGAATCGTGATGGGGCGGGGCGTCCCCAACGTTCGCTGGGGCGGCCTGGGACACATTGCTCCCCTTGGGAAGCTGAGCTGGGATGACATGCCCGTCCCCGCTCTGTCCCAGAGGCGCCCCTGGGACAGAGCGGGGACGGGTGCGGACGTGACACGACCAGCAGGTCCGGACGAGGGAGCCAGCAAGGCGCTGGGTCAGTTCTTGCAGCAACAGAGCCGAGCGGCCGGCCTGACCGCGCGAGAAATCGAAGAGCGCTTCCGGCTTCGCGCCGACCAGGAACAAGCGCAGATCGCGGGTGGGCAGGCCCCACCAGCCGATCCGGTGAGCAGTATGAACTTCTCCAAGTCCCACCTGGATCGACTATTCAAGGGCGCAACCTCCCCACCCTCCAAGCGTTTCGTCATGATGTTCCTGGAGATCACAAGCAGCGCTGCTGGTGTGAATTCTGCACATCACCAGCAACTTTGTCGCAAGGCGCACGATCTACTGAGCGCCCTTCACCAATACCGCAGGCATGCACGCATCAAGAACTCGACCGTGGCAACACCAGCCGTGCCTCCCGAAGCCGCTGTGGCCACTCTGCAACTCCAGGTAGAACTTGAGCGGGCCCACCGTTTTGAGGACAGACTCCGATGGGCATTGAGCGATTCCCAAATCCTAATGACCACTCTCCTTCAGATCATTAGCTCCCTGCGAGAAATCATTATCGAGCTGGACACCAAGCATACTCAGGCACTCCATCTAAATACCGAGTCACCAGTAGCTGGATCTACAGAGGATCTTCGGCTGCAAGCAGCGACACAGAAAGCCACTGCCGAATCTCAGTTGGCTCGCGTAAACGAACGCCGAATTCTTTTGGAGAGTCTCTGGGGGCAGGCACACGCCAACGTTCACAGCCTATCAAAACACCCTGATATCCCGAAGATCGAAACCCTCCCAACTGGTCCGGCTCTGCCACAGCTGGAGATTCTTTCAATGAATCTTTCGACGCATCCGGCACTTGATGATATTGCCGCCGCTCTAACCAAGGCAGAAAGAATCAATATTGCCGAAGACCGCAAAACCCACGAATGGCAGGAAAGTCTTGCTCCGGCCACTGATCTGGAGTCGGTCGACGAACAGGCGATTCTCCTTGCAGCCACAAGACTCAGTGACGATGCGGCCCGAATGATGGCCCTAGTTACGCTCACCAGGAGCTGGCCTGACAGCCCTACTACTCGTGACGTCCTGCTCCGGCTGAGCCGCGATGAGGAATCCGAGATTCGCAGGACTGCAACGCAGATTCTGGGCAAATACTGGTCCAGTGACGATTCAGCTCGGCAAGCTGTCATCGAAAGAATGCGTGACGTTGACTCTAAGGTCCAAGCTCTCGCAGTGTGGGTACTGACCGAGAACTGGCAAGGCGATGTCATCGCCCGTGACGCCGTGGTGGCACTAGCTCTCGACGGCTCTGAAGAAGCACGAGAAACTGCCGTTGAGGGCCTCGCAGAAGGATGGCCCGACGACGAGACGGTACGGGACGTTCTAGTGCGTCTCACATGTGACGAGGCAAGTCACTTGCGCCAAACGGCCGTCGAGATTCTATTGGAGAGGTGGCCAGGAGACGTCACCGCCCAAGAAACCCTCATCAATCTTCTCCAATCCGACGATGTCTCGATGCGAGAGGCTGCTGCGGCAAGCCTCTATGCCGGTTGGCCTGGAGAAGCATCAGTCACAGCCGCATTCCACGAGCTACAACACGACAGCGCTGCACTTATCCGCTGGATAGCTGAGCGTGCGCTGGCTCAAGAAGGGCAACCGCTGGAAAACCTTTCCGCCGAACAAAGAAACCGTGAGGACACCTTCCAAGCAGAGCAGCCCGCCAACACGACCGAGCACGGCACGCTGATCGGATCACGCGTTCCATACGATTTTAGTACCGAGCGACCCCTCGAAGCCGTCTGGGCGCTCCGTAGGGTTATGAGTTTCGATCCTGGCATCAACGTAATATCGGGCGCAAATGCATCAGGAAAGACGATTCTAATGATGGCCCTAGCCCTTAAGGTAGGAGCTACGGAGTGGCGGAAACTCGTGGGCCATTACGCCCCTAGGCTTGCCCGGGAAATCGCAGAGCACCTGGAATTACTCTGGAACGGCGAGCCGGTATTGGAGTGTTTTTATCTCAACATAAATTCCCCCGAAAGGGAAAGAGTCGCCCTACTAGAGGATGCTTTGAGCA
Source organism: Streptomyces sp. NPDC005402 (assembly GCF_040606575.1). Lineage (NCBI taxonomy): Bacteria > Bacillati > Actinomycetota > Actinomycetes > Kitasatosporales > Streptomycetaceae > Streptomyces > Streptomyces sp. NPDC005402. The sequence continues at coordinate 190,488 of NZ_JBEXFB010000004.1, read as the reverse complement.
CGAGAAGCAAGTATCGCCTCTACCTGCTCGACGAGCCGTTGGGAGCGTATGACCTAGACAGCACTAAAGCGATCACGGCAAAAATGGAAGAAATCGCCAAGCAGGGATCGCAATTCATCATATCAACCGCAAATGCCAAGCGCTATACGTTCGTCGGGGCAAAGCAAATCCGTCTTGGAAGGCACCGAATTCGCGAGCGCGGAACATTCCTAAGCTGGTAGTGAAAGAGTCAGCCAAATGTAGTGAGGGTGCCAGTACTGACGATGTTGAGAGGCCGCTCCGACCCTGCCCAAACCGGCACGACGCAGTCGCGTTCGAAACGAGCCCCGAGGAACCCGGACACTGTGTCCGGGTTCCTCGGGGCTCGACACTTGACTCTAGTTCTGACCCTGCGCTGCCCGATGTCAGCTACCAGCATCTCCATTGCCTCGGTACCGTGAAGCAGCGCCAACCAGTAGGAGGCGGCATTTTATGCATGGTCTTGGAGATCACCTCAGCATCGGTGAGCGCATCGCGTTCTACCGGAAGCGTCGCGGCTACACGCAAGAGGTGCTCGCCGGTCTGGTCGGGCGTAGTACCGACTGGTTGGCGAAGATCGAAACGGGACGCCGGAAGCCTCCGCGGATCGACATGCTCGCGGAGCTGTCGCGCATCCTGCGTGTGCCCCTCGGGGACCTGCTGGGTCAGACGGTGCTCATGGAGGACGAGAAGCAGCAGGATGACGTTCCGGCGGTACGCGATGCGCTCATGAGCCCGCGACGGCTCTCTCGTCTGCTCTTCGGCCCCGAGGCTGAAGTGCAGCTCCCCACGCCGGCACCCGTTGCCGTGCGTGTGGAGCAAGCATGGAACGACTACCAGGCTGGGCGGCTCGGCAGCGTCATTGCCGCCCTTCCCGCGCTCCTCCAGACCGCCCAGGAGCTGGAGGAGCGAGCTGCACGGCGCAGCGAGGACTGTAGCGATTGCTGGGCAGTGTCGGCCCGTACTCACCACCTCGCAGCAACGACCCTCGCGAAAATCGGCGAATCGGATATCTCATGGCTCGCTGCCGAACGCGCGATGCGTGCCGCAGATGAGTCTGAGGACCCGCTCGTATTGGCGTCCGCCGCCCGGTCCGGCACGCACGCCCTGTTGGCCAACGGGCGGTACGACGACGCGTTGGAGCTGGGCAACACGGCCGCCGCATGGCTCTCGTCTCAGGTGACCGACAACGACCCTGCCGCGCTGAGTCTGCTGGGAATGATCCACCTACGAGCCGCTGTCGCGGCGGCTCGCCACCAGGACCGGCCCACCGCTGCTGGCCTGCTGGACCGAGCCGAAGAACTCGCGAATGATCTCGGCTCGGATTCGAATTACTGGCAGACCGGCTTCGGGCCCACGAACGTGCTGCTTCACCGTCTGTCTGTTGAGCTGGACCTCGACAACGTGTCGTACGTGGTGGAACACGGCCGGATCAACGTCGACCACATGCCTCAGGAACGCAGCGTGTCGCACCGCATCGACTTCGCACGCGCTCTCTCGCTCAACGGTCAGGGCGATGAAGCATTCATGGAACTCCGCACGGCCGAACGCACGTCGCCGCAGCTCGTACGCAACAATCCGAGGGTTCGCGAGACGCTGCGGGATCTGATCAAGCAATCACCGGTTACCGGCGGCTCGCGATCATCCGAGGTGTTCGTGATGGCCCAAAGGTGCAGGGCGGTGCAGTGAGTTCAGGCAAGCGTGGGGTGCTCGGAGTCGTCGGGTCGGCGGCAGGAGGCGTAGAGGCGTTGCGCACCGGCCTGGTTGAGCCCGCGATGGGGCGCGGTTGGCAGGTGGCGGTCACTCTGACACCGACCGCTGGTCAGTGGCTACGGATGAGCGGCGAGGTCGAGAAACTGGAGAAAGTCACCGGTCTACCCGTGCGCGATGAACCCCGCCTTCCTGGCGAGGCACGACAGCACCCGCCGGTTGACTGCTATGTGGTGGCCCCCGCGTCGGCCAACATGGTGGCCAAGCTCGCCGCAGGCCTGATGGACAACCAGGCGCTCACGCAGGTGGGCGAGGCGATCGGCACCCTCGGGTTGCCCGTCGTCGTCTTTCCGCGGGTGAACGCGGCGCACGCCCGCCACCCGGCATGGCAGAACCATATCGACACCCTCCGGGCGGGAGGCGTGCGCATCGTCTACGGCCCGGAGGTGTGGCCTCTGTACGAACCGCGCGAGGCGCCGGCAGGGCGCGAACTGCCCTGGGAGGAAGTGCTGAATGCCGTGGACGAAGCGACTCGATGACGAGTCGTCAACTGCCCTGACCTGCAGGGAAAGAGGACCCGGACACTCTGTCCGGGTCCTCTGCCGTTCTGGGCTACATGCTCATTGGCATGCCAAGGATCAATGAGCGAAGCGGCGAGCTGGAATGCATGACTCCTGCTGAACTCGCTTTGATCAAAGCGAGTTTGAGGGACGCACGCCTCAAGGCCGAACGACTGTTGAGGCGTGCGGACGAACTCACGGCGACGGTGGAGTCTCGCTACCCACAAGCCGCTCAAGCCGGTCAAGCCGCTCCCCGAGCAACCGGAGAGCGTCATGAATCGTGCTGAGCTCTGCAGCCAGGGCCGCGAAAGCAGGGCTGCTGCCCGGCTCGGTGCCGAGGGGTGCCGCAGGGTCGCGGACGAACGTCCCGCGCCCCTGCTGAGTGAGGATCAACCCCTCATCACGGAGTTGGCCGTACGCGCTCTGAACCGTCATGAGCTGCACGCCAAGATCCTTGGCAAGCGCGCGAGCTGCCGGGAGCCGGTCCCCTGCGTCGTACTCGCGATCGGGGCCCGTGATCTTCTCGCGGAACTGCGCCGCAATCTCCTTGGCCGTCGGCGTGGGCTTGGGCACTTCGGGGCTCTGATCCATGCCCCCGAGAGTAACCGGACCTAGGTCAATCTCATGTCGCTCAACCGCACCCTCTTGACAGTCAGATTGACCTAGGTCAATCTGAAGTCATCGCCCAACGCGAGGCCCGGAAGGGCTTCAACGGCCATGTCAGTGCCCGGAAGCAAGGCCCGGATTCAGCACTGCGAAGAACTCAACAGAGTGCCGACCCAGCCACCTGAACACGGGTGGTCGATGGGTGCGGGTCACCACCCCGACCGCCCATGTCGGGCCGGGTGACCTGCCCCGATCCGCCCTCTGGGCGGAGACGGCATCGCGTGATCTGACAAGCGCAGCACCTTCGCGAGGGCCCTGCCCTCGCCAGCCCCGACGGTCTTCGGATCAGGTTCGACTCCTGATCGGGGCGCTACCCCGCCGCGCTCTGCGGCCCCGGGCCCCCTGGAGCAGTCGCCGTCTCACCAACACGCCTGCGGCTGCTCCGGCTCTCCGTCCCTCCCCTTTCAGGAGCTTTCATGCGTGCGTACATCGGTCGCCAACAGGCCGTCTCTGCCGAGGACTTCGCCGAACTCGCCTTGGGCACCCCCATCGAGCTGTGGCTCGGGGTCGAGGGCGAGAGCGAGGAAGAGCGTGCGGCCCGCGAGGACGCGGCGCGCGACATCCTCGCCGACAACCCCGACCTTCCCGACGACCTGATCCGCATCGCCGCTCAGGTCATCGAGGACAACCGGGACCTGTTCGACGTCATCCCCTTCACCCGCCCCACCCGCCGCCGTCCGGCTCGCAAGGAGGTGGCGTGATGGGACTGCGAGACCGCCTCCAAGAGGCTGCGTACCGGACCATGACGAATAACGACGGCTCGCCCGCCTCCGCGCGGCGCGCAACGCAGGTCGCCTCCGTGGTCGCGCACGCCGCAGCCCAGCACGGACACGTCGGAACGGCAGCCACCGTCGCGGGGCTTGGAGCCGCCGCGGTCGCTGCCGAGGGAGCGTTGAGCAACTACGTCTACCCTCACGGCGAGTACGCCTCCTTCCACGACGACCGGAAGGGGCGCCGGTGATGGCCACCATGGCTTCCACACAGGACCGTCGGGCGGTGCCGCCCCTGACCCGTCCGGAGCTGGGACTTGCCGGAGTCGGCGCGTTCGCCGCGGCCGCAGTCGGCGCGCTGGGTTTGATCTCCTCTTTCGATGCCGTCTCGGCTGCCGCGCTGCGGTGGGGGTTCTCCTCGCCGTGGATGCTGCCGGTCGGTATCGACGTGGCTATCCCGGTGTTCACCGTGGCCAACCTGCTGCTGATCCGTATGGATATGGCGTTGGCCTGGGTGCGGTTCGTGCCTTGGGTGCTCACCCTGATCACGTGCGGTCTGAACGTCGCGGCCGGACAGGACCTGTGGGCGAAGGTCGCGCACGGCACCATGCCGCTGCTGTGGGTGGTGTTTTCCGAGATCGGCGCGCACATCTACGCCGTCCGGATCGGCGCGGCAACCGGCCGCCGCATGGAGAAGATCCGCTTTTCTCGCTGGCTGCTCGCCCCCGTGTCGACGTTCGCGCTGTGGCGGTGCATGACGCTGTGGGAGGTCACCTCCTACAACCACGCGCTGACGTTGGAGCGGGAGCGGCTGTTGGCCCGCGCGGATCTGCGCGAGCGCTACGGCCGCGGCTGGCGCCGTGAGACACCGCGCCGCGAACGGGTCCTGCTGCGCATGGGGGAACTCGCCCCGGCCGCCGCAGACTTGGGGCCCGAGCCGACGCCGGATCCGGAGCCCGCCAAGCAGGAGCCGAAGCAGGAGGCGCCCAAGCCGCGCAAGCGGCCGGTCAAGGGCAAGCCCACCGCCCCGCAGCGCACGCCGGCCGAACTGCTCGCTGAGGCGCGCACGGTCACGGCCGACTGGCCGGACAGCCAGATCAACGGCGAGGCGCTGCGCAAGGCGCTGCACTGCGGCTCGGCTCCGGCCCGGCAGGTGCGTGACGCGCTGCTCGCTGAGCGGGCCGTCGGCCACGCCCTGCACCCCGTCAACAACGCCGACGCCCCGGCGTCCGGCGACGATGCCGAGGGGGTGGCGGCATGAGCACCCTGGCCACGGCCCTGCTGTCCGCGCTGCCGCTCGCCGCTGGGTGGGCGGGGCATGTGTGGTGGCTGCGCGGCTGCCTGAGCACCGCCCGGCGTGACCCGCTCACCGGGTTACGCACCCGCGACGGGTTCACTCGCCGCGCCACGGCCCTGCTCAAGGACCCGCGTGCGGTGGTGGTGCTGGCCGACGTCGACAGGTTCAAGCAGATCAACGACACCTACGGGCATGCGGCCGGGGATGCGCTGTTGAAGGCGACCGCCGACCGGCTCGCCCGCCACGTCGGCCCGTCCGGGGTGGCCGGGCGGCTGGGGGGCGATGAGTTCGCCGCCGTCCTCATCGATGACCACGGCACCGCGGCCGACCTGCTCGCCGTGCTGCACCGCACGCTGGCCCGGCCCGTCGACGGCCAGGACCCGCACGTGCGCACCACGGTCTCGCTCGGCTGGGTGCGCGCCGCGGACTTCCCCGCCGACGACCTGTCCGGGCTGCTGCGGCGCGCGGATGAGGCGATGTACGCGGCCAAGCAGGCCCGTGCCGGAACCCGTCGTGCAGGGCTCGGCTGGTTGTTCGCCACCGTCACCGGCCGCCGCGCCGGACGCACCGGCGCCCGCACCGATGCGCCGGTCGTGGGGGTGGCTGCCTGATGGCCGCCTACGCCAAGTGCTACGACCCGTCCGGCGCCCGGTTCGGGGTGCCCACGTTCCCCTGGCAGTTCGCCCCGGACGGCTACGCCACCCGCCGCCAGTTACGCGCCCGCGGCCTGCGCCCCGGGGGTCAGCCGGTCGCCGCACAGGTGATGCGTCACCACCGGGGCCGCAGGGGCGGGGTGCAGGTCGCCTACCTCTACCGCCTCGACCTGGCCAAGCCGGTCCGGCCGATGACCTCCCGCAGGTGTGGGGCGCTCGCGCTGGCGATGCTCGCCCGCCGCACCTGCCCCAAGTGCCGGGTCGTCTACAGCTACTGCCTGCCGACCTCGCTCGGCATGTGCGTGCTGTGCGCCTATCCCGACACCCCCACCACTCCGGGCGCCAACCGGCCGTCCCTCGGGAGGGATTGACCATGGCCTCCAAAACACCCCCGGGTCAGTGCCCGCAGTGCTGGGAGCACGCCCACAACCGGCGCATCCACCGCCACCTGAAGCCGCGCGAGGACTGCCCGCAGTGCGTTGACCACATGGTCAACGGCTGCCCCTACCTCGTGCCCAAGAAGAAGTCGAGCTGGTGGTAACCGGGCCGCCGCCCGGCTCGCACGCCTCTGTCTGATCCCCCGCAACGACCGGCGGGGCCGGTCCGCACACCTCCTACAGCGACGGACCGACCCCGCTCTCCCTCACACCCGAAAGTGGAAGGAACCTCAGTGAAGCACCCCGACGACGACAACGAACTCTTCAACCGACTCGAAGCAGAGATGAGCGCCGACTCCCGCCCCGACTTTGGGGGCGAGGTAGTCGACCTCGACAAGGCGCGGTCGGCCCGTACCGAGTCGGGCGACCCGACCACCCGACCGGGCGCCGACCGGTCGGCCGACTCCGACGCCGGTCGGTCGGGTGACGAGTCGGGCGACCCGACCGCCTTCCGGTTGGTCGACGACCCGGCCGTGAAGTCGGCCGGTCCGGGCTACCTCGGTCGCCTCGCCGCGGCCAAGCGGCGGGACGTCATCCCGCTGTGGCTGCGCTCGCCGGCCGAACTGAAGACCGCGACCGCGTGGGTGGCCCGCCACTACGCCCACACGGCCGGGTATCACGCGCTGCGCTCGCCGGTGTATGCCGCCCGCTTCACCATGCAGGCCCCCATCGGGCTGGCCCGGTTCGTGGGCGGCACCATGCGGTGGATGGCCGACCGCGAGGGCGAACCGGTCCGCCTCGCCGCCGTGCGCCGCGAGGACGCTGCCGAGTACCTGAAACTGTCCCGGCAGCGCGACGGCCGGGTCCGACTGCGCACCCTCGTGACCGTGCTGGGCATGTTCATCGGCCTCGGTCTGGCTCTGGCGATTTACATCCTGGCCCCCGACTGGCTTCAGGCCCTGTCGGTCGGCGCCCTGGTGCTGGCGCTGGGCATCAACGGCCGCAAGGCCGACCAGCCCGTCATTCACCGGGCGGTCGAGGTGCCCAAGGCGTCCAAGCTCACCAGTGACATCGTGCTGCGGGCGCTGGGGGCAATCGGCATTCCCGCGATCAACCAGGCGCAGGCCAAGGGCCGGGACGGCTTCGAGTTCACCGCCCCCATCACCCGCGACGGTCCCGGCTGGCGTGCGGAGGGCAACCTGCCCTTCGGCGTGACCGTCACCGACGTCATCGAGAAGCGCGAGCGTCTCGCCTCGGGTCTGCGCCGGCCGCTGGGCTGTGTGTGGCCTGAAGCCGAGTCGGAGGAACACCCCGGGCACCTCGTGCTGTGGGTCGGTGACCAGACGCTGAAGTCGGCGCCCAAGCCCGCATGGCCGCTGCTGAAGTCCGGCACGGTGGACCTGTTCAAGGCCATCCCGTACGGCACCGACCAGCGCGGACGCTGGGTTGAGGTCACGCTCATGTTCATCGCCGGAGTCATCGGTGCGATTCCCCGCATGGGCAAAACCTTCCTGCTCCGGCTGCTGCTGCTCATCGCCGCACTCGATCCGCGGGCGGAGCTGCACACCTACGACATGAAGGGCACCGGCGACCTCGACACCGTCGGTGAGGCGGTCTCCCACCGGCACGGCGTCGGCGAGGAAATCGAGACGATCCTGTACGTGCTGAACGACTTCCGCGCCCTGCGTGAGGAGTTGCGGCGCCGTACCAAGGTGATCCGCTCGCTGCCCCGGGACATCTGCCCCGAGTCCAAGGTGACCAGCGCTCTCGCGGACAAGCGCTCCCTGGGGTTGCACCCGATCGTGATCGGGGTGGATGAGTGCCAGGTGCTGTTCGAGCACGCCGAACACGGCAAGGAGTTCGAGGAGATCGCCACCGACCTGGTCAAGCGCGGCCCCGCCACCGGGATCGTGCTGCTGCTGGCCACCCAGCGGCCCGACGCCAAGTCACTGCCCACCGGCATCTCCGCGAACGCCAGTACCCGCTTCTGCCTGAAGGTCATGGGCCAGACGGAGAACGACATGGTGCTGGGCACGTCCAGCTACAAGCGCGGGGTACGGGCGACCATGTTCGCCTGGGGTGACAAGGGCCTGCACTACTTCGTGGGCGAGGGCTCCGACGCCCGGATCGTCTCCAGCACGTTCCTGGACGCGCCCATGGCCGAACGCGTCGCCACCCGCGCCCGCACCATGCGCGAGAAGGCCGGACTCCTGTCCGGCTACGCCCTCGGAGAGGCCCCCGAGGCGGTCACCGGCCCCGCCTACGACCTGCTCGCCGACGTCGTCGCGGTGGTGCCGGAAGCAGAGGAGCGGGTGTGGAACGAGCGGATCGCCGCCCGCCTCGCCGAACTCCGCCCCGACGTCTACGGCGGGTGGAAGGGCGAGAACGTCACCTCCGCGCTCAAGCCGCACGGCATCAAGACCCGCGACGTGGCGGGCACGACCGAGGACGGCACCCGCACCACCCGCCGCGGTATCGCCCGCGCCGACCTCGCCAAGGCGATTGCGGAGCGTAGCGAAAGGCCGGGCGCGGCATAGCCCCGACAGGGTGCTACCGGTAGCAGCTACACCTGCTACCGGTAGCACCCCCGCTAGCACCCCAAACCGCATCCCATCTGCGATCTAGCGGATAGCACCCCACCTGCGGAAACCCCTGAAAACCGCCCGGAAGGGCCCTCGATGACCCTCATCCTCGTTGCTATCGCCTGCCTGCTCGCCGTCACGATCGGTTACAGCGGACTGTGTGCGGCCTCGCCGTTCGGCGACTGCCGCCGCTGCCACGGCATGGGCCACCAGATCAAGCACGACCGCAAGGGACGGCTCAAGCGCGGCAAGGACTGCCGCCGCTGCCACGCCACCGGCAAGCGCATCCGCGTCGGCCGCTGGCTCTACAACCGCTGGGCCCGCATCTACCGCGCGGGCACCGACACCCCCCGCCCGGAAGGCTCCCGATGATTCTCAGCGTCTCCGCCGTGCTGCTGTTCGGCGCCGCCTCCGCCCTCGCCGTCAAGACCAAGTCCGCCGGGGGCAGCGCCGCCATCGTGCTGTTCCTGTTCGGGTTCTTCGCGGCCGGGACCGGCGCGTACGAGCCCATCCACAACCTCGTGCAGGCGTCCGCCGACGCCCTGTCCGCCCTCGGCAACTGAGAGGAGACACCCTCGTGAACGAGCCCATCGTCGCCCGTCACTGGCTCGCCATCGCCGCCCCCAAGGCCGCGCCCGCCATCGCCACCACGACCGTGCTCGCGCTGGCCCGGATCTGGAACGCCAACGGCGCCGAACACTCCGTCGGCAACGCCGTCCTGATGGGCGCCCTTTCCCTGGGAGCCGCCGCCGCGGGCCTGGTCGCGGGCAACAGCACCGGCGACTCCGTTCTGGTGGGCACCGCGTTCGCCGCCTCTGGCGCGCTCGCGTTCGCGGGCGTCGCCGGATACGCCGACGGCATGCCGCTGCCGCTGCTGCTGTGGTCCCTGGCCACCACCGGCGCCTACGCACTGGCCGCCCGCTACTGGCGCACCGACCGCCGCGAAACCGTCGCCCACCAGCGGGACATCACCGACCGGCGCGAGGAACGCGCCCACATCGAACGCGTCGAAACCCTCCGCGCCACCACCCAGGTTGAGGTGGCCCGCGCCGGCGGGGCCTACGCCGAATCCCTCGCACAGGCACTCGTAACCCGCGCCACACTGCCCGGCTTCGACCCCATCGCCCTTGAGCGCACGGGCCTGCCCACGCTGCCGCCCGGCGCCGCCGACGCCCTGTAACTACGCCCGAGGCGGGCGCCGTCTCACCACAAGCCTGCGCCCGCCCCGGTCCTCCAGTCCCTCCAAGAGAGCAGGAGAACCCCCAGCATGCCCCATCCCCCCGCCGTGCCGCCGGAGGGCGGCAACATCAGCCTGTGCACCGGGTCCGGCGCCCTCGACCAGGCCGTGGAGGCCGTCACCGGTCTGCCCACCGTCCTGGTCGGCGAGAAGGACCCGGCCGCCTCCCGGCTGCTCGCCGCCCGCCTGCCCGACGTGCCCAACCTCGGCGACATCAAGAGCGTCGACTGGCCCGCGCTCGCCGCCGAAATCGCGCGTCCGGCGGCGCTGACCGCCGGGTTTCCCTGCCAGGACATCTCCAATGCCGGACCTCGGGGAGGGATCGCCGGTGACCGCTCCGGACTCTGGAAAACCATCGCCCACGGAGCCATTCGCCACCTTCGACCCCGACTCGTCTTCCTGGAGAACGTCGCCGCCCTCCGCTCCCGCGGGCTCGATGTCGTCGCCGCCGACCTGGCCGCGCTCGGGTACGACGCGCGGTGGATGTGCCTACGCGCTTCAGATCCCGAAGTGGGAGCCTGCCACCGACGCGACCGGTGGTTCGCCGTCGCGTATCCCGCTGCTGAAGACCCCCACCTCCCAGCTCGGCAGAAACGGCGGACCGCAGCACCCGGACAAGCGCAAGGCGGGCGGGCACGGGCCCACGCTGGAGGACGAAGTGGTCTTCTTGCTGCCCCCGACCGAGGGCTGAGGCTGCTGCCCACCCCGGCCGCCGCCGACGGCACCGGCGGCCCCGGCACCTCCCCCAAACGGCGCGGCGGGATGAACCTGCGCACCGCCGTCACCCTGCTTCCCACCCCCGCCGCCCGCGACTGGAAGTCCGGCGCCTCCAACCTGCTCGGCACCAGCTCACGCCCGCTCAACGAGGTGGTCGTCAACCTGCTGCCCACGCCCAAGGCGTCGGACGGCCCACACGGCGGACCCAACCAGCGCGACAGCGCCGGCAACTACTACCTGCCCGGCCAGGCCGTCCGCCTGGACGGGCGCTGGGTGGCCACCAACGGCACCGACTACGGCCCCGCCATCCACCGCTGGGAAACCGTCCTCGGGCGCCCCGCGCCGGAACCGACCGAACCGGGCACCAAGGGCAACCGCCGGCTGTCCCCGGCATTCGTGGAATGGATGATGGGCGCCGATCCCGGCTGGGTCACCGGCCCCGACCTGAGCCTGTCCCGCTCCGACCAGCTCAAGATCCTCGGCAACGGCGTCGTCATCCACCAGGCCATCCACGCCTACCGCGCGCTGCTCGCCGCCGACGCGTCCATGGTTGCGGACCCGGTCCCGGCCCAACTCGCCCTCGACATCGCCTGAATACGCCCGGGGCGGGCGCCGTCTCACCACCAGCCTGCGCCCGCCCCGGTCCTCCAGTCCCTCCAAGAGAGCAGGAGAACCACCAGCATGACCCAACGAGCGTCAATCGGTGAGGGCCGTCCGGCCCAAACCACCCCTTTGTGCACCGCGCTGGAACTCGCCTCCGCCGGCGTGCCGGTGCTGCCCCTACGACAGGGGAAGGTGCCGTTCGGGAACTGCCGCGCGTGTGCCAAGAACGCCTGCGGCGGTCGGCCGAACATGAAGAACGCGGGCCCCTGCCAGTGCCCCGGCATCTGCCACGCATGGGCCGCCGCCACCACCGACCGCGCCGCCATCACCTCCCCGGCATGGGCCCCGGCGTGGCGTCAGGCCGTCTGCGTCGGCTACCACCCCGGCGGCGCCGGGCTCACCGTGCTCGACCTCGACAACCCGGCGGCCATCACCTGGGCACACCAGACGCTGCCCGCCACCCGCACCGTGCCCACCACGCGCGGCCAGCACTGGATCTACCAGGGCGTCATGCCCTCACACAACGCCGTGCGGTCCGGCGTGGACATCAAGTCCGCCATGGCGTACGCCCGTTGGCTCGGTCCCGGCACCGGCGTCATGATCGCCCTGCCGGAGGCCGTGCGCGCGCTGGCCGTGAAGAAACCCCCGGCCCGGCCGTTGCCGCAGACCCTCACCGTGCCCGCCGGGGGCGCGGGTGGGGTGTGCCGCCACCGCACGCCCGCCTACCTGGAACGCGGGATCACCATGGCGGAGCAGCGCATTACCGCGGCCCGCAGCGCGATCCACACCACGGTCTACCGCACGTTCCTCGCCGTGCTGGCCGCGCACGGCGGGTGCGGCTGCCTCACCGACGCCGACATCGCGCGCCTGTTCAACGCCGCGCAGGCCAAGGGCGAAACGGTCCGGCACTGCACCGACGCGTGGACCAACGCCCGCACCAGGTTGGGACTCTAGGCATGTCCGACGACGAGAAGGACCCCGCCCGCAAGGTCATCACCGACTACGCACAGAGCCACTTCCGGTACTTCCGCACCGCCGACGGGACCGTGTACGCGCAGCGCAACGGCCACCCCGTCGCCCGCCCGATCCGATCCCAGGGCACCACCGGCAGCCACCGCCAAGAACTCATGGTCGGCCTGTTCAAGGACGGGGTCGGCGTGTTCAACGGAACCGCCCTCAAGGAGGCGTTGGACTTGATCGAAGCACTCGCGCTGACCGAGGACGTGCAGCCCGTTCACATCCGCGTGGCCCCCGGATTCGACGGGGCGACGTGGCTGGACCTGGGCCGCAACGACGGGCAGTCCGTCCGCATCCACCCCACCGGCTGGGACATCGCCGTCCCCGACCCGCGCGAGGTGTGCTGGCGCCGCACCCAGCTCACCGGGGAACTGCCCCTGCCTGTCAAGGACACCGACGGCAAGGGCATCGACCTGCTACTGAGGCTCTGCAACTTCGCCAACGCGGAGACCGAGTGCCTGGCCATCGCCTGGCTCATCGGCTGCCTCGGACCGTCCGTGCCCGTCCCCGCGCCGTTCCTCACCGGGCCGCAGGGCGCGGGCAAGTCCACCGGCGGACGCATGCTCATCAGGATCGTTGAGGGCATGAGCGGCGACCTGCGCCGGGCACCGAAGGACGAGGAGAACCTGATCGCGGCGGTCGCAGCCGGATGGGTCACCGCCCTGGACAACCTCTCCCACATGACCCCGGACCTGTCCGACGCCATGTGCTGCATCGTCACCGGAGCCGAGAACGTCAAGCGCGCCCTGTTCACCGACGGGGACGTCTTCCGCGCCCGCTACCGCCGCCCCCTGCTCCTGACCGGTATCGACGTCGGAGTCATCCGGCCCGACCTGGCTGAACGGCTCCTGCCGCTGCGTCTGGAACGGCCCAAGGTCCGGCGTACCGAGGCGGAGCTGTGGACGGAGTACGCGGAGGTCTTGCCGGTGGTGCTCGGCTCGCTCCTGGACCTCACGGTCAAGGTCCGCGCGGTGGAGGCGGAGACCCCCACCGACCTGCGGATGGCGGACTTCGCGCACCTGTGCGCGCAACTCGACGCGGCCACCGGCCTCGGGGCGCTCACCGCGTACCGGGCCAGCCTGGACGACCTCAACGACGACGTCATCGAAGGCGACCTACTCGCACAGACCGTCCTTCGACACGCCGACACCCTCGAACCGGGCGCAGAACAACGGATGACCTCCACCGAGTGGCTGCACCTCCTCAGCGGCCTCTACAGCGGCGACGACTGCCGTCCGCTGCCCAAAGGGTGGCCGACCACCGGAAAGGTCCTCTCCGACCGCCTCAAGCGCCTTCAACCGACGCTCGCCGCCCGCGGGGTCCTCATCGACTCCGGGCGCACCAGCGAGGGCCGCTACCTCGAAATGACCCGCCAGCCGGCCGCGCCGCCGCACGAGCAGAAGCGAGTGTTCTGACCCGCGATCCGCACGACCAACCCGGACAAGCAAGAAGAGCACCGGGGTCGGCGGGGGGGGTGGGGTGCTCTTCTTGTTGTTACGGCGGAACGCCGCCCCAAGGTCGCGTCGCGAAGCGGCTCCTTCTTCACGCTTGAAGCGGCACCGCACCACAACAGACACCCCCTTCTTTTGTCCTAAGGGGGAAGACGCTGCGTCATCTGCGTCATGCGGGCGGGAAAACGGCCCCTGACCTGCGGCTACAGCCATGACGCAGACGGCCACGCCTGCGTCATCCTGCGTCATCTGCGTCACCCGATGACGCGGCCCATGACGCGCCGATGACGCAGCCCCATTCCGCTACGTCACACAAAGCAGCAGGTCAGAAGCCTGAATGACGCTGATGACGCAATGACGCAGAAATCCGAACCTCGGACAGACGCAGGCTCCGGCAAGGCCCCTGGAAGTAACTCCCTCTATCTCCAACTAGTGGAGGACTCAGTGAGCGCACCTGCCCCCGCCAGAGACGATCCCGGCGCCATCCTTCGGGGAGGTCTCCCGGACCGGTACCTCACCGCCGATGACATCGCCGTGATCTTCAAGGTGCCCAAGGAGACCGTCTACCAGTGGCGCAAGAAGCGCATCGGTCCGCCCGGCTTCCGCATCGGCAGGTACATCCGATACGACCCCGCCGACGTACGCACCTACGTCAGCCAGCGCAAGCACGCCGACCGCGACGCCGCCTGACAAACACCCGCCAGAAACACGAGGGGAGAGCCGCTATCAGCGGCTCTCCCCTCGGCACGTTCAGAAAGGACCGCCGCCATATGGCAGGCCACATTCAAGACCGCTGGTACAAGACCGAACCCGACGCCAACGGCAAGCCCCGCCGCGTACGCACCGTTCGATACGGCACCGGCATGCGGTACCGCGCCCGGTACATCGGCCCGGACGGCACCGAAAAGAGCAAGTCATTCTCCGACGGACAGAAGCGACTGGCCGACCAGTGGCTTGCCCACATCGAGGCCGACATGTCGCGCGGCCAGTACATCGACCCCACCGCCAGCAAGGTGACGTTCCGGCAGTACGCCGAGAAGTGGCTGAGCACGCAGACCACCGAGATGACTACACGAGAGTCAGTCGATTCCGCGATCCGTGGCCATGCCATCCCCTACCTCGGCTCGCGACCGCTTGGCTCCTTCAAGCCGGAACACATCCGAGACTGGCTCAGCGAATTGGAGCGGGCCGTTCCCGCTTCGTCGTACCGACGCGTGATCTACAACAACGTGTCGACGGTTCTCAACGCGGCCGTCGATGACGGTCACCTGCCGAAGAACCCTTGTCACGCGCAATCCGTGCGGCCCCCTGCCCCGGGATCTGGCCGCATCGTGCCTTGGACCATGGAGCGCGTCTTCGCCGTACAGGCAGCGCTGCCAGAGCGCTACCGCGCGACGGTCGACCTCGGGGGAGGGTGCGGACTTCGGCAAGGGGAGATCTTCGGGCTTCCGGTCGACGAAATCGGCTTCAACTCCGGATGGCTGCACATCGCTAACCAGGTGAAGGTGACGAAGGAGGGTCTCGTCTTTTCCCCTCCGAAGCGAAACAAGATCCGTGACGTTCCCTTGCCGGACCGCGTGGCGCACGCCCTCAAGAGCCACGTGGAGGCGTTCCCCCCAGTAGAAGTCACGCTGCCGTGGCTCCGACCGGACGGTCCGCTTGTCACGAGACGGCTGCTCTTCACTCGCCTCGACGGTGCGGGTGCAGTCCGGAGAACCGACTTTAACGACCGCATCTGGAAGCCCGCTCTTGTCGCGGCCGGAATCATCCCCGCCCCGAAGCGGGGCGAGCGCTACCAGGCCGCCCGCGAACACGGTATGCACGCTCTCAGGCACTTCTACGCCTCGGTGCTGCTGGACGCCGGCGAGAACGTCAAGGCGCTGAGCAACTACCTCGGACACAACGACCCGGGATTCACGCTCCGGGTCTACACACACCTCATGCCAAGCAGCGACGCACGGGCCCGGAAGGCCCTGGACAGCTTGTACGACGCCCGAGGCGCATCGGCGAACCAAGACTGAGGCTGCCAGGCGTCTGGGAGTGACGTCGCAGCATACGACACCTCCCAGACGCCGGGACCGGCGATCGCATCTCGTCCCAGTCGCATTGCTGTTGCCCCGGAGCTATGCTATGGAGGAGCAGATACGCGGCATTGACTACGCCGCCCCAGACTCCATTTCTCGACTCTCGCAGAAATGGGATGCACCCATGTCGTCTAGAGTTGCAGATTTCAGAAGGTGCGACTTCGGCTACGCGGACTCGGGCAGCGAATTCCGACATGCCCCCAAACTTCTTCGCCATGGCTACTATGACCTCGGACACGCCGAAGAACAAATTGTGAATTCTCACAAATTCCTAGTCCTCGGATATAAGGGGTCAGGAAAGTCTGCCATCGGTGCGCGACTCCGAATACGTGCTATGGATTCCCCTGCCCACTATTCAGCACCTCCACCCATCTTCATAGATAAACTCCCTCTCGGGGAGTTTAAAGGCATCGTTCCGGATACCTTCGGAGCTCCGGTTCGACATCGACACGTATGGACGCTGCACCTGCTAGTTCACATAGCCGCGTCCCTTAGCACAGACGGTCAGGCGGAATGGAATTCTAAAGCAGTCATGTCCGAAGTGTCGGCCCAGCTACAGCAAGAGGGGATTACTTCACGGCATCCCTCGACCATGAAAAAATTCCGCACCACAAAGGTGACCGCAACAGCGGGTGTGCCAAACATCGCGAGCCTGACGGCGGAGGTTCAGAGGGCGACCGATGCGAGCAGTCTTGTCGACTGGATTTCATATCTGGAAGGCGCCACTTCAAGCTTCAGAAGCAGTCGCAGGCATTACCTATTCATCGATGGCCTCGATGACTCTTCACTTGTTAGGGGAGGCCGCGAGGGACTTTTGGGCGGACTGATCGAAGCTGCTGCCGATTTGAACGCAATATACTTCGAGTCAGGCTCGCCTATCAAAATCATAGTCTGCTGCCGTACCGACCTGTACTCCAAGCTCAGTCTGGCCCGGTCCGGGAAGATCCGAGAGGACTACGGACTGGAACTAAACTGGTATCAGAACCCGAGGAATTACCAAAGGACACATCTTATAAAGCTGGCTAACCAAAGAGCCCAACTCGCCGACAAGGGCACAAGGGATATATTTAGCGAGTTCTTTCCCAGGAAGATCGCAAGGAAGAATGCCATCGAGTTTCTCTTGCTGCAGACGAGGCATACACCGCGAGACCTCTTGCAGCTCCTTAAATCGATCCAGCGACACACAGAAGAACCGAATTTGATTCCTGAGGAAATAGTGAAAGCGGGATCAAGGGAGTACTCCGAGAAGTATTTTGCACATGAGATGCGAGATGCCTTGAGCACTTACTTCAACGAGGATCAGTTGTCGCGGATTACACAGCTGTTGGGCACCTTGCGCCAACGTCGCTTCTCCTACAATGAGCTGCGTGAGATAGCCGAGACGGACGGGCGATTCAAAGGGAGAATAGACTTGCACGATGCGCTCATGGCCCTATTCGAGAATGGTTTCATTGGGAACGTTTCAAGCGACCCAGCCAGTGGCCACGAGGAGTATTTCCGCTTCAAGTTTCGGAATCCGTATGCCGCCCTCGTCTATGACGAATCCATGCAGTTGCACCCAGGCCTTTGGAAGGCCTTCAACCTAGCCTAGGTTCGTCCCTGCACGAAAAAGAGCCAATTATCCCTTTGCCCCATTTATCGGACGGACAACCCGGTTGCCACCACGCGACTGCTGTTCACCCGTCTCGGCGGCGCAGGTGTGGTTCGGCGGACCGACTTCAATTGACCGGGTGTGGAAGCTGGCTCTCGTCGCGGCTGGGATGATCCCCCAGCCGAAGGCGGGCGATCCCGTCACCAGGCCGCCCGCGAACACGGGGTGCGTGCCCTCAGGGACTTCTACGCCTCGGTGCTGCTAGACGCCGGCAAGAACGTCAAGGCGCTGAGCAACTACCTCGGGCACAACGACCCGGGATTCACTACACACAGCTCATGCCAGCAGCGACGCACGGCCCAGGAAGGCCCTGGACGGCCTGTACGAGGGCACCGATCGGGCATCGGACGGCCCGGAGACGGCCCAGGGGCAGCGAGACGCGATGGGGCCGACGGTCGACGACCGTCGGCCCCATCCGCCGAATCAGCGGGAAACCCGCTCTGACCTGCCCTTACAGCACCGGCAGGTTCTTCCGCAGCTCGAAGGCCGTGACCTCGCTGCGGTACTCCTCCCACTCGCTCTTCTTGTTGCGCAGGAAGAAGTCGAAGACGTGCTCGCCCAGCGTCTCGGCGACCAGGTCGCTGCGCTCCATCAGGGTGAGGGCCTCGCCCAGGTTCTGGGGCAGGGGCTCGATGCCCATGGCGCGGCGCTCGGAGTTGGACAGGGCCCAGACGTCGTCCTCGGCGCCCGGCGGGAGCTCGTAGCCCTCCTCGACGCCCTTGAGGCCGGCGGCCAGGAGCAGGGCGTACGCCAGGTAAGGGTTGGCGCCGGAGTCCAGGGAGCGGACCTCGATGCGGGCCGAGCCGGTCTTGCCGGGCTTGTACATCGGGACGCGGACCAGGGCCGAGCGGTTGTTGTGGCCCCAGCAGATGTAGGAGGGGGCCTCGCCGCCGGCGCCGGCGGTGCGCTCGGTGCCGCCCCAGATGCGCTTGTAGGAGTTGACCCACTGGTTGGTGACCGCGGAGATCTCCGCCGCGTGCTTCAGCAGGCCCGCGATGAAGGAGCGGCCGACCTTGGAGAGCTGGTACTCCGAGCCCGACTCGTAGAACGCGTTCCGGTCGCCCTCGAAGAGGGAGAGGTGGGTGTGCATGCCCGAGCCGGGGTGCTCCGAGAACGGCTTCGGCATGAACGTCGCCTGGACGCCCTGCTCCAGTGCCACCTGCTTCATGACCAGGCGGAACGTCATGATGTTGTCGGCCGTGGAGAGCGCGTCGGCGTAGCGGAGGTCGATCTCCTGCTGGCCGGGGGCGCCCTCGTGGTGGGAGAACTCGACCGAGATGCCCATCGACTCCAGCATGGTGATCGCCTGGCGGCGGAAGTCCATGCCGATGTTCTGGGGGGTGTGGTCGAAGTAGCCGGAGTTGTCGGCCGGGGTGGGGCGCGAGCCGTCCAGCGGGCGGTCCTTCAGGAGGAAGAACTCGATCTCCGGGTGGGTGTAGAAGGTGAAGCCCAGGTCGGAGGTGCGGGCCAGGGCGCGCTTCAGCACATACCTGGGGTCCGCGAAGGACGGGCTGCCGTCCGGCATGAGGATGTCGCAGAACATCCGGGCCGTGCCGGGGGCCTCGGCCCGCCACGGAAGGACCTGGAAGGTCGAGGGGTCCGGCTTGGCGATCATGTCGGACTCGTACACGCGAGCGAATCCCTCGATCGCGGAACCGTCGAAGCCGATGCCCTCGTCGAAGGCCTGTTCCAGCTCCGCCGGGGCCACGGCGACGGACTTGAGGAAGCCCAGCACGTCCGTGAACCACAGGCGTACGAACCGGATGTCGCGCTCCTCCAAGGTCCGGAGCACGAACTCCTGCTGCTTGTCCATCTTCCGCTTCCCCATCCTTGCTGGTCAGGCCGCCTGTCTCCGTGTCCCGCAGGAGGCGGTCGGGCACCTGAGCATCACACCACAACAGCATTTCGTGCGCGTTGCCGACCTTGATCGTCCCGGCGACCCGGGAGTGAACGCCTCACGGCTGGTGGATGTACTGCTCTGCCGCCCATCTTGCCTGCTCGGACTGACATACGTAATGCCCGGCCCTCCCCGTCTCACCGCGCGTCCCGGGTTTCCTGTGGGCTCCCTGCTGGAAGCCACCCCCGTCCCACTACGATCAGCGGACCGATCGCCACCATCCGTCCCGCCCCTTTCCCCCAGAAGGACACACCTCATGGGTTCCGCCAAGAAGAACACCGCCTCGGCTCGCAAGGCGCGCATAGAGGAGATGCGGCGCGCCGAACAGGCCAGAGAGCGCCGCAACCGGATCCTCACGATCGCCGCGAGCGTGGTCGTCGTCGCCGGTCTGGTCGTCGGCGGCATCGTGCTGGTGCAGTCGCAGTCCGACGACAGCACGGCGGCCGACGGCAAGGGGAAGGGGCACTTCGTCACGGGCTCGGACGGGGTGAAGACCTGGAAGGGCACGCTGGGCCGCAACCACGTCGCCAAGACCGTGAGCTACCCGATGGAGCCCCCGGTCGGCGGAGACCACAACCAGGTCTGGATGAACTGCAACGGTGACGTGTACACCAAGGCGCTCAACAACATGAACGCCGTGCACTCGCTGGAGCACGGGGCGGTCTGGGTGACGTACACCAGCAAGGCCAAGAAGGCGGACGTGGACGCGCTCGCGGCGAAGGTGAAGAAGACGCCGTACACGCTGATGAGCCCGGACGACAAGCAGAAGGACCCCATCATGCTGTCGGCGTGGGGCCACCAGCGGACCGTGACGGGGGCGAAGGACCCGAACGTCGACAAGTTCTTCGCGAAGTTCGTGCAGGGCGCGCAGACGCCCGAGCCCGGTGCGGCGTGCACGAGCGGTCTGTCGCAGTGAGGTTCGCGGGAGTGGCCGTGGCGGTGGCGGGCGTGCTCGTCGCGGCGGGCGCGATCACCTACGCCGTGGCCGAGGACGGCGGCTCGGGCGACACCCCGTCCGCTGAGTCCGCGGACGCCGGCTTCGCGCGCGACATGGCCGTACACCACCAGCAGGCCGTCGAGATGTCGTACATCGTGCGCGACCGTACCAAGGACGTCGAGGTGCGGCGGCTCGCCTACGACATCGCGCAGACGCAGGCCAACCAGCGCGGCATGCTGCTGGGTTGGCTGGACCTGTGGGAGCTGCCCAAGGTGTCGGCGGATCCGCCGATGACGTGGATGGACATGGGCGACATGCCGTCGGCCGGCGAGGGTTCGCTGATGCCGGGCATGGCGACCAACAGCGAGATGAAGAAGCTGGGCACGCTGAACGGCAAGCAGGCCGAGATCTTCTATCTGCAGTTGATGACGGACCATCACCAGGGCGGCATCCACATGGCGAAGGGCTGTGTGGAGAAGTGCACGGTCGGCGTGGAGAAGCAGCTCGCGCAGGGGATGGTCGACGCGCAGCAGTCGGAGATCGACCTGATGGCCGGAATGCTGAAGGAGCGGGGCGCGAAGGCGCGATGATAGAGGGTTAACCCTCGAACGAGCCTTTTTCATTAGGTTAATTGGGCTCTTCTTGGCATGCCCATTCCCCAGACATGAACGGTTCGTCGCAAGAGTGGCCACACCGTCGAGTGATCACTCGCGACGAACCGCATCCAGGGGGTTCCATGAGATCCAACCGCGCCAAACTTCGCGCCGGAGTGAGCATGGCGGCGACACTGCCGATGCTCGCGGGCGCGCTGGCGCTCGGTATACCCGTGGCTCACGCCGCGGACAGCCCGAACCGTGACACGCTGGCCGGGACCAAGCCCGCGTGGGCCACGGCCAAGGCCGACAAGGGCTCCGCGTCGGACAGTGCCCAGGTCTCCGCCCGGGTCTACCTCGCCGGCAAGAACGCCGCCGGCCTCGCCGCCTACGCGAAGTCGGTGTCCGACCCGGCCTCGGCGTCGTACGGCAAGTACCTGAGCGCGAAGCAGGCACAGGCCCGCTTCGGCGCCACCAAGGCGCAGGTCGCCGCGGTGAAGTCCTGGCTGGAGTCGGCGGGCCTGAAGGTCACCGGGGTCTCGCAGCACTACGTCTCCGTCACCGGTGACGTGGCCGCCGCCGAGAAGGCCTTCGGTACCCAGCTGCACAACTACACCAAGGGCTCGAAGACCTACCGCGCCCCGGCCAAGGCCGCCTCCGCGCCGGCCGGTCTCGACGGTGCCGTCCTGACCGTCACCGGCCTGGACAACGCGCCGCACAAGGCCAGCAGCAAGGACCAACTGCCGCCGCCGGACGCCGTGTTCAAGAACGCCGGGCCGTTCTCCTCGTACTACGGCTCGAAGACCGCGAGCACGCTGCCCGAGGCCTACGGCTCGAAGATCCCGTACGCGATCAAGGGCTACACGGGCAAGCAGCTGCGCGCCGCCTACGGCGCGGGCAAGTACACCGGCAAGGGGGTGCGTGTCGCCATCACCGACGCCTACGCCTCCCCGACCATCGCCTTCGACGCGGCCACCTACGCGAAGAAGAACGGCGACGCGGCCTACAAGAGCAGCCAGTTGAAGCAGGTCCTGCCCGACAACTACACCAAGACCGAGGAGTGCGGGGCGGCCGGCTGGTACGGCGAGGAGACCCTCGACGTCGAGGCCGTGCACGCGGTCGCGCCGGACGCGAACATCACGTACGTGGGTGCCGCGTCCTGCTACGACGACGATCTGCTCGACTCGCTCAGCAAGGTCGTCGACAACCACCTGGCCGACATCGTCTCCAACTCCTGGGGCGACATCGAGGCCAACCAGACGCCGGACCTCGCGGCCGCCTACGACCAGGTCTTCCAGTTCGGCGCGGTCGAGGGCATCGGCTTCTACTTCTCCTCCGGCGACAACGGCGACGAGGTCGCCAACACCGGCACGAAGCAGGTCGACACCCCGGCCAACTCGGCGTGGGTGACGGCGGTCGGCGGTACCTCGCTCGCCGTCGGCAAGGGCGACAAGTACCTGTGGGAGACCGGCTGGGGCACCGAGAAGGCCACGCTGTCCGCGGACGGCAAGAGCTGGACGAACTTCCCCGGCGCGTTCACTTCGGGCGCGGGCGGCGGCACCAGCAAGACGGTCGCCGAGCCCTTCTACCAGAAGGGTGTCGTCCCGGACGCGCTCGCCACGGCCAACAACGCCGCCGGCAACCGTGTCGTCCCGGACATCTCCGCGATCGCCGACCCGAACACCGGTTTCCTGGTGGGTCAGACGCAGACGTTCCCCGACGGCTCGCAGCAGTACAGCGAGTACCGCATCGGCGGCACGTCGCTGGCCTCGCCGGTGATCGCGGCCGTGCAGGCGCTGGCGCAGCAGGCGGCCGGCGGCAAGGCGCTCGGTTTCGCCAACCCGTCGATCTACTCCAAGTTCGGCTCCCGCGTGTACCACGACGTCACGGACAACCCCACGGGCTCCGGACTCGCGGTGGCGCGCGTCGACTTCATCAACGGCTCTGACGCCAGCGGTGGGTTGAGCACCTCGGTCCGCAGCCTCGGCAAGGACAGCTCGCTGTCCGCGGTGAAGGGGTACGACGACGTCACCGGCGTGGGTACGCCCGCGAACGGTTACGTGCAGTCGTTCGGCCGGCACTGACCGGACGCGCGTCACGGCGCGCATCCACAGGGGGCCCGGTCCCGAAGGCGAGAACCTTCGGGACCGGGCCCCCGCGCATGTCCCGACTACCTCGGCGAACCGGGGTCCGTGCCCGCACGGCGGCCGATCATCACGTGGATCACCAGACCCGCGAGCAGCAGGGCGGCCCCGGCGGCGAGGAAGGGGACCGGCGTGTACTCGTCGGTGCAGGTCTGTCCGCCGGACACCGCGTGGCACACCTCGCCCGGACCGCCCCGGTTCAGGTACGCGAGGTAGAACAGGGGCAGGGCCAGCCCCGAGACGCCGCCCACGACAGCGCGTACAGGCCCCCTGCGGAGCAGCAACACCGCGGCCACCGCGGCGAGTACGAGGAGCGCCGCCCCCACCGTCAGGATCGCCGCGAGGCCGATGCCGCCGCACGCTCCCACGAGAAGCCAGGCCAGGAACCAGCCCCATCCGGCCGTACGGGCCGGGCCGTCGTCTCTCGTACCGCTCATGCCGGTCATGCCGCTCATTGAAGGCAAGGTCATGACATTCGGGCAAGGGGCGTCGAGGAGTCATTGCCGGAGCATCACGCAGACATGGCTTCCGGCAGACCGTCCCCGCACCGCGTGGGCCCGCTCCCCCATCGCGTCGCTCTGACGATTACACTGACCGGGTGCCTGCCTTGAACTTCTGGTCCATCTATCAGCACGGGTTCGCACGCGTCGCCGCGTGTACGGGTCACACCGTCATCGCGGACCCGCCCGCCAACGCCGAAGCGGTGCTGCGTCACGCGCGCCGGTGCGGTGAGGAAGGGGTCGCCGTCGCCGTCTTCCCGGAGCTGGGGCTGTGCGGCTACTCCATCGAGGACCTGCTCCTCCAGGACGCGCTGCTCGACGAGGTCGAGGCGGCCCTCGGGGAGGTGGTCGCCGGGTCGGCCGACCTGCTCCCGGTGCTGGTCGTCGGCGCCCCGCTGCGCCACCGCAACCGGGTCTACAACTGCGCGGTGATCGTGCACCGCGGCCGGGTCCTCGGTGTCGTACCGAAGTCGTACCCGCCCAACTACCGTGAGTTCTACGAGCGTCGGCAGATCGGCGACGGCGCCGACGAGCGCGGTGGGTCGATCCGGGTCGGCGGCGCGAGCGTGCCGTTCGGTGTGGACCTGCTGTTCGAGGCGGCCGACGTGCCGGGGCTCGTGCTGCACGCGGAGATCTGCGAGGACATGTGGGTGCCGGTGCCGCCCAGCGCGGAGGCCGCCCTCGCCGGTGCGACCGTGCTGGTCAACCTCTCCGGCAGCCCGATCACGGTCGGGCGGGCCGAGGACCGCAAGCTGCTGTGCCGCTCGGCGTCCTCACGCTGCCTCGCCGCGTACGTCTACGCGGCGGCCGGACTCGGCGAGTCGACCACCGACCTGTCCTGGGACGGGCAGGCCATGGTCTACGAGAACGGCGTCCTGCTGGCCGAGACCGAGCGGTTCCCGCAGGGTGACGAGTACGCGGTGGCCGACGTGGATCTGGACCTGCTGCGGCAGGAGCGGATGCGGATGGGCACGTTCGACGAGAACCGGCGGACCCATCGGACGCGGACCGGTGACTTCCGGACGGTGTCGTTCGAGCTCGACCCGCCGTCGGGCGACCTGGGGCTCAAGCGGCGTCTGGAGCGCTACCCGTTCGTGCCGGCGGACGCCGAGCGGCTCGCCCAGGACTGCTACGAGGCCTACAACATCCAGGTCGCCGGGCTCCAGCAGCGGCTCGCGGCGATCGGCGGCCCCAAGGTGGTCATCGGCGTCTCGGGTGGCCTGGACTCCACGCACGCGCTGATCGTCGCCGCCCGCGCGATGGACCGGGCGGGGCGTCCGCGCAGCGACATTCTGGCCTGGACGCTGCCCGGCTTCGCCACCAGCGACCACACCAAGGGCAACGCCCACCGCCTGATGCGGGCCCTCGGTGTCACCGGGGCCGAGCTGGACATCACACCGACCGCGCGGCTGATGCTCCAGGAGATGGACCATCCCTTCGCTTCCGGCGAGCCGGTGTACGACGTCACCTTCGAGAACGTCCAGGCGGGGCTGCGCACCGACTACCTGTTCCGGCTGGCCAACCAGCGCGGCGGCATCGTGCTCGGCACCGGTGACCTCTCCGAGCTGGCGCTCGGCTGGTCCACGTACGGCGTGGGCGACCAGATGAGCCACTACAACGTCAACTCGGGCGTGCCGAAGACGCTGATGCAGCACCTGATCCGCTGGGTGATCAGCAGCGAGCAGTTCGACGAGGAGACCGGCGACATCCTCGCCGCGATCCTCGACACCGAGATCAGCCCGGAACTCGTACCGGGCGAGGAGATGCAGTCCACGGAGTCCAAGATCGGCCCGTACGCGCTGCACGACTTCACGCTCTTCCACGTCCTGCGCTATGGCTTCCGGCCGTCGAAGATCGCCTTCCTGGCCTGGCACGCCTGGCACGACGTCGACGCGGGTGAGTGGCCCCCCGGCTTCCCCGAGGCCAAGCGCGGCACGTACGACCTGCCGGAGATCCGGCGGTGGCTGGAGGTGTTCTGCAAGCGCTTCTTCGCCTTCGCCCAGTTCAAGCGCTCCGCCATGCCGAACGGCCCGAAGGTCTCGGCAGGCGGTTCACTGTCCCCACGCGGCGACTGGCGGGCCCCGTCGGACAGCTCGGCGAAGGCGTGGCTGCGGGACCTCAGCCGCTTCGACTAGTCGGCGGGGGGCACGTCCGTGGGAGGTACGGGTGCGCTCCCCCGCCCCCTCATCTCCCCGCCGGACGTCTCCTGGGCCACTCGCATCGCCTCCGCGTACACGGGCTGCTGGAGCCGCTTCCGCATCTCCTCCTCGGGGGCGTCCTCGACGTGGGCGACCACCCACCAGATGTTGCCGAAGGGGTCCTTGATGCGGCCGCCGCGCTGCCCGAAGGCGCTGTCCGCCAGGGGGTGACGACACGGGCGCCGGCCGCCACCGCCCAGGAGAACGTGTCGTCCGCGTCCTCGACGAACACCCGCAGCAGGCTCGGCGTCACCGACCAGTCCGCGCGTCGGTCGGAGGCCAGGACGGCCGTGTCGCCGATCCGGATCTCTCCGTGGCCGGTCGAGCCGTCCTCGGTGCCCTGTTGAGTTCCGCACCGCCGAACACCTCGGTGACGAGGTCGAGGAAGGCTCCGGCGTCGTCGGTGACGACCCAGGGTGCGACGAAGGTGCAGCCCAGGCGCCCGGTAGGTCAGTTCGCGTCCTGGGACAGAGGGCGCCCCGCCGACGGGGGAAGATCGGCGGGGCGCGTGGTGCCACTGTGGTTCTGAGGGGCCGTGGGCCCTAGTGGACGGAGTGCTCCTCCAGCGGGAACGTGCCGCCGACGACGTCCTCCGCGAAGGCCTTGACCGCGCCGGACATCACCTCGCGCAGGTTGGCGTACTGCTTGACGAACTTCGGGACCCGCCCGCCGGTGAGGCCGAGCATGTCGGTCCAGACGAGGACCTGCGCGTCGGTCTCGGGGCCCGCGCCGATGCCGACCGTCGGGATGTGCAGCACCCGGGTGACCTCGGCCGCGAGCTCCGCCGGGACCAGCTCAAGGACGACGGCGAACGCGCCCGCGTCCTGGACGGCCTTGGCGTCGCGCAGCAACTGCTGGGCCGCCTCCTCGCCGCGGCCCTGGACGCGGTACCCCATGGCGTTGACGGACTGGGGGGTCAGGCCGATGTGGGCCATGACCGGGATGCCGGACTCGACCAGCAGCCGGATCTGCTCGTGGGAGCGCTCACCGCCCTCCAGCTTCACGGCGCCGACGCCCGCCTCCTTGACCAGTCGGGTCGCCGAGCGCAGCGCCTGCACCGGTCCCTCCTGGTACGAGCCGAAGGGCAGGTCGCCGACGATCAGGGCGCGCGAGGTGCCCCGGACGACGGCCGCCGACAGCATGGTCATCTGGTCCATCGTGACGGGCACGGTGGTCTCGTAGCCGAGATGGCAGTTGCCCGCCGAGTCGCCGACGAGCATGACCGGGATGCCGGCCTCGTCGAAGACGGACGCGGTCATCGCGTCGTAGGCGGTGAGCATGGGCCACTTCTCGCCGCGTTCCTTGGCGAGGGCGATGTCCCGGACCGTGATGCGGCGCGTGCCCTTCCCCCCGTACAGCGCCTTGCTGCCGTCGGAGGGCTTGTTGTGGGCAGCCGAAAGCTGCGTCATTGCAACGGCTCCTTACGTCATCTCGAGGCGCCCTCACGGCGTCCCCGGATCACCTCCATGGTGGCACCTCGTGCCAGTGAGGGCCAGAGGGGGTAAGTGTGAGCGTTCAGGCACGTAAGGTCTCGGTAAAGACTTACGATACGAGACGGTTCCGTATCGTAATAGGGTTACTCTCGACCGCATGACTACCGCAGTCCCTGACTCCCGGGTATCGGAGGCGGTGCACCGGCGCCGCTGGGCGATCCTCGGTGTACTGATGCTGAGCCTGCTGATCGTGGTGCTCGACAACTCGATCCTGAACGTCGCGATCAAGACGATCTCGACCCCCGCCCCGACCGGACTGGGCGCCACCCAGAGCGAGCTGGAGTGGGCGATCAACGCCTACACCCTGGTCTTCGCCGGCCTCCTGTTCACCGCGGGCCTGCTGGGCGACCGGCTCGGCCGCAAGAAAGTGCTGCTGGGCGGCCTGGTCGTGTTCGGCGCCGGTTCCGCGCTCGCCGCCTTCTCCGGCTCGCCGGACCAGCTGATCGCCTTCCGGGCGCTGATGGGCCTCGGCGCGGCGTTCGTCATGCCGGCCACGCTCGCCGTCCTGATGAACGTCTTCGAGCGCGAGGAGCAGCCCAAGGCCATCGGCATCTGGGCCGGCGGCGTCGGACTCGCCATCGCCATCGGGCCGATCACCGGCGGTGTGCTCCTCGACCACTTCTGGTGGGGCTCCGTCTTCCTCATCAACGTGCCGATCGTGGTGCTCGCCCTCGGGCTGATGCTGTGGCTGGTGCCCGACTCCCGCGACCCGAACCCGGGCCGGATCGACCCCGTCGGCGTCGTGCTGTCGGTCATCGGACTGGTCCTGCTCGTCTACGGCATCATCAAGGGCGGCCAGCTCGCCGACTTCACGGACGCGACCGTACTGGCCACCATCGGTGCCGGTCTCGCCGTGCTCGTCGCGTTCGTGGTGTTCGAGAAGCGCAGCGACCACCCGTCGATCGATGTCACCTACTTCAAGAACAAGGTGTTCTCCGCCGCGATCGGCGCCATAGGGCTGGTCTTCTTCGCGCTGATGGGCGTGACCTTCTTCTCGGTCTTCTACACCCAGAGCGTGCGGGGCTACTCGCCGCTGCAGACCGGTCTGCTGATGCTGCCGCTGGCCGCCGCACAGCTGATCTTCGCGCCGCGCGCCCGGCTGGTCGTCGACCGCTTCGGCAACCGGGCGACGACGACCGGAGGCATGCTGCTGATCGCCGCGATGCTGTGCGCGTTCGCCGGGCTGGAGGCGGACACGCCGATCTGGCTCCTGGAGGTGATCTTCTTCCTCATGGGCACCGGCATGGCGCACATCATGACGCCGACCAGCGTCGTCATCATGCAGGCCCTGCCGCGCGAGAAGGCCGGCTCCGCGTCCGCGCTCAGCAACACCTTCCGGCAGGTCGGCGGCGCACTCGGCATCGCCGTCCTCGGCTCGGTGCTCTCCACGGCCTATCGCAACGGCATCGAGTCCCACCTCGGGATGGTTCCGGCAGGCGTACGGCACACCGCGGGCGAGTCCATCGAGGCCACGCTCGGCGTCGCCGCGAAGCTCGGCCCCCGGGGCGACGCCCTGGTCGGCCCGGCCAACGACGCCTTCCTGCACGCGATGCACGTCACCGCGCTGTGGGGAGCGGGCGTGGCCCTGGTCGGCGCCGTGGTGGTGGCCCTGTACCTGCCGGGCCGCCCGACGGAGCGTCAGCCGGGCGAGGAGGAACAGGAGTTGGTGCCCGCGGGCGAGTGAGTCGGCTTGGGGGCACCGACAGGGACGGTGCCCCACCGGGCAGGGCAGCGAGGCCGGGCAAGGCAGCCGGGCAGTGGAGCCCGCAGCCGTGGTGCCGGGAGCCCTGATGCCGGGGGCCGTGCCCAGGCCGGAGACCGGAAGCCCGCGGCGGCAGTCGGAGGCCCCGAGCCCCGACGCCGACGGGATTCCGACCGGCCTGGGCCCGGCCCGGCGGCGCTTGACCCGGCGCCGACCCCGACCCCCGCTCCCGACCCGGCCAGGTGGATCGACCGGGCCACGACCGGGAGTTGAGGAGGTCACCGGACCGGAGCGGGCGGCGGGCCAGCCCCGCCGGGGAGGTGGGCCGAACCTCACCCCGCCCCTCCCGCGACGCCATGGACCAGGGAGAATCACCTCATCCCACAGAGAGGACCAAGCGACGTGAGCGGCCTCGCCGACAGTCAGTCCAGGCAGACGGGGGCCGGGCGGGGGCGGCCCCGCAGTGAGGCCGTGGAGCGGTCCATCATCGAGGCCGTCATCAAGCTGCTGGAGGACGGCGTGCCGCTCGCCGAGCTGTCCATCGAGCGCATCGCCCGTACCGCGGGCGTCGGCAAGGCCACCATCTACCGCCGCTGGAACGGCAAGGAGGAGCTCTTCGTCGACGTCGTGCGCACCGCCGAGCCCCCGGACGCCGAACTGCCCGGCACCTCGATGCGCGACGATCTCGTGGCCCTGCTCGAGCAGTTGAGGCAACGTGGGCTGATGACCCGTTCCTCGGCGCTGCTGCACAGTGTCTTCGCCCAGATGAAGAGCAGCCCGAAGGTCTGGGACGCCTACCACGCGATCGTCGTCGCGCCCCGGCGCCGCAAGCAGGTCGCCATCCTGCGCCAGGGACAGGCCGACGGCGAGCTGCGCACGGACATCGACGTCGAACTGGTCAACGACCTGTTCATCGGCCCCATGCTCTTCCGCACCATCATGCAGCCCAACGCCGCCCTGCCGGAGGGCCTCTCCGAACAGATCGTCGACACGGTCCTCGAGGGCCTACGCCCCGTCAGTTCCTAGCGCCCGTCGGGGCCCTGCGGCCCGAGTGTGCGCGTTTCGTCACAGAGGGCGCTTTCCCCGCTCGGACGGGGAACTCCGGAAGGCGACTTGTACGTCATCGCCCCCGTACGGTCGTCATGGGACGACGAGATCGAAGCCGATCATCCCCTAGGGTCGTACGGGGTGTTTGCGCCCCACGGCAGCGGGGCGAACGGTGTGCACGGCAGGTAGTGAGGCGACGGTATGGCGCAGCAGGCATACGTGACGGAGACGGCGGACGGCGGCTCGGGACCCGAGCGCCGCAGAGACCGCTTCCGGCGTCTGCTCGGCCGCCCGCTCTCCGGCTGGCGCGGTGACCGCCGGATCTGGCGCCGCGGCCTGGTCCTGACCGGCCTCGCGGTGATCGTCGCCCTGGTGATGCTGCTGCACGCGCAGATCCCGAACGCCGTGGGCAACCTCGGCAGTCTCACCGAGACCTTCCTGCCCTGGCTGGGTGTGTTCGTCCCGGTGCTGCTCGTGCTCGGTTTCCTGCGCAGGTCCGCGATCGCGCTGATCGCGGTGCTGCTCCCGGCGGCCGTATGGCTGAACCTCTTCGGCGGGCTGCTCTCCGACAAGTCCGCCGCCGGCGGCGACCTCACGGTGGCCACCCACAACGTCAACGCCGACAATCCCGACCCGTCCGGCACCGCCCGGGACGTGGCCGCCTCCGGTGCGGATGTGGTCGCCCTGGAGGAGCTGACCGCCTCGGCGGTGCCGGTGTACGAGAAGGCGCTCGCGTCGACGTACAAGTACCACGCGGTCGAGGGCACCGTCGGACTGTGGAGCAAGTACCCGCTGACCGGCGTGAAGGCCGTCGACATCAAGCTGGGCTGGACCCGGGCCATGCGCGCCACGGTGACCGCGCCGGACGCGCAGATCGCGGTGTACGTCGCCCACATGCCGTCCGTACGGGTGAAGATGGAGGCCGGGTTCACCGCCCGGCAGCGCGACAAGAGCGCCGACGCGCTGGGTGAGGCCATCGCCGACGACAAGCTCCCCCGCAAGATCCTGCTCGGCGACCTCAACGGCACGATGAACGACCGGGCGCTCAACGCGGTCACCTCCCAGATGCGCTCCACACAGGGAGCGGCGGGCAGCGGGTTCGGGTTCAGCTGGCCGGCGTCGTTCCCGATGGCGCGGATCGACCAGATCATGGTGCAGGGCGTGGAGCCGGTGAGCTCGTGGACGCTGCCCGCCACCGGGAGCGACCATCTGCCGGTGGCGGCCCGTGTGAACCTCGCCACCTCCTCGTAACCCGTGGGAAGCCTGGGGACGCGGTCTTTGTTCCGTAACTGAACATAAGCTAGGTACGGAACTCCGCTCTCCCCTGAAAGGCTCGACCTCTTTATGCCTCTGGCCCTGCTCGCACTGGCCGTCGGCGCATTCGGTCTCGGCACCACCGAATTCGTGATGATGGGCCTGCTGCCCGATGTCGCCAACGACCTGGGCATCTCGATCCCCACCGCCGGTCACCTGGTCTCGGCGTACGCGCTGGGCGTGGTGATCGGCGCCCCGCTGCTGGCCGCGGTCACGGCCCGGATGTCCCGCCGTACGGTCCTCATCGGCCTGATGGGACTGTTCGTGGTCGGCAACGCGCTCTCCGCCTTCGCCCCCGACGAGCACTGGCTGCTCGCGGCCCGCTTCCTGAGCGGGCTGCCGCACGGTGCCTTCTTCGGGGTGGGCGCGGTCGTCGCCACCGGCATGGTGGCGCCGGAGCGCAAGGCCCGCTCGGTGTCCCTGATGTTCCTCGGCCTGACCCTCGCCAACATCGCGGGCGTCCCCGTCGCCACCCTCATGGGTCAGCACCTGGGCTGGCGGGCGACCTTCCTCGGCGTCAGCGCGATCGGCCTGGCGGCGATAGCCTCCCTGGCGCTCCTCATCCCGCAGGACCACGCGCACGCGCCCGCGGTGGGCCTGCGCCGCGAACTGGTCGCCCTGAAGTCGCTGCCCGTCTGGCTGGCGCTCGGCACCACGGTCGCCGGCTTCGGCGCGCTGTTCGCCGCGTACAGCTACATCACGCCGATGCTCACGGACGCGGCCGGATACGCCGACTCCAGCGTGACGCTTCTCCTCGCCCTGTTCGGCGTCGGCGCGACGGCGGGCAACCTGGTCGGCGGACGCCTCGCCGACCACTCGCTGCGCGGCACCCTGTTCGGCGGCCTGACCTCGCTGGTCGTGGTCCTGGCGGTGTTCCCGGTGCTGATGTCCGCGCAGTGGAGCGCGGCGGTGGCGGTCGTGCTGCTGGGCACGGCGGCCTTCGTCACCGGCTCCCCGCTCCAGCTCATGGTCATGGAGAAGGCGTCGGCCGCCCCCTCCCTGGCCTCCTCCGCCAACCAGGCCGCCTTCAACCTGGCCAACGCCGGCGGCGCCTGGAGCGGCGGCCTCGCCCTGGCCGCGGGCCTCGGCGCGACGTCCCCGGCCCTGACGGGCGCCGCCCTGGCCGTCCTCGGCCTCGGAGTCGCCGCGGTGGCCACGGTCGTGGACCGGCGTCGCGCGGTCCTGCCGTCCGCACGGGAGCGCGTGGTCGCGACCCATCTCCCGGAGCACGCGGAGGCAGTGCGCCACTGAGCGGTCGTACGACGAAGGGGGCGCCCGGTGATCACCGGGCGCCCCTTTCCGTGTCCGTGGCCCGCTACCCCATGGCTCCGCGGGCGGCGTCCAGGAACGCCAGGCGGTTGGCCT
Organism: Streptomyces sp. NPDC005402; assembly: GCF_040606575.1. NCBI lineage: Bacteria > Bacillati > Actinomycetota > Actinomycetes > Kitasatosporales > Streptomycetaceae > Streptomyces > Streptomyces sp. NPDC005402. Next base: position 157,965 of record NZ_JBEXFB010000004.1, on the reverse strand, counting down.
CCAGGTGGTCCCGCACGCTCTCGCCCTCCGGCAGGCCCTCCCACACCGTCCGGTTGAGGTCGAGGAAGTAGGCGCGAGCCGCCTCGTGGACGGGGAGGGGGAACTGGATACGGATGAGGCGTTCGGCCACCCAGAGGCGGTTCATGGCGTCGCTGGCCGTGAGATACCAGGGGTCGGTGTGGTCGTGGTCGGCGGGGCGGGAGAAGGCGGCGCGTTCTGCCTCGGCGCCGACCTCGATGAACCGTTCCAGCAGGGCCAGGCGTTCCGCGCGCCGGGCCTCCGACACCGCGAGCTGCCGGCGCTGCCACTCGGCGCGTTCCGCCGACTGAGTGCGGTGCTGGACGAGGTAGGAGAGCACGCCGCCCAGAGCGACGCCACCCAGCGATATCAGAGACACCCAGACCTGGCCCGACATGCGGGTCATCGTCCCACGGAGGTGGTCCACGCCGGGTCTGTCGGTGGCCTGTAGGTCCCTGTCGGCGGCCTGTCGGTGGTTTGTCGGTGGGGGCTGGCACTGTCCTCGTTATGACGCGAATCGACAAGAACCCCAAGAGCGGGGACTCCGCCGTTTCCGTGCGGGGGCTGGTCAAGCACTACGGCGAGACCAAGGCGCTGGACGGCGTCGACCTGGACGTGCGCGAGGGCACCGTGATGGGTGTGCTCGGGCCGAACGGCGCCGGGAAGACCACCCTCGTACGCATTCTGTCCACCCTCATCACCCCGGACGCCGGGCAGGCCACCGTCGCCGGTTACGACGCCGTACGGCAGCCCCGGCAGCTGCGGCGGGTGATCGGGCTCACCGGGCAGTACGCCTCGGTGGACGAGAAGCTGCCGGGCTGGGAGAACCTGTACATGATCGGGCGGCTGCTCGACCTGCCCCGCAAGGAGGCCCGCACCCGGGCCGACGAGCTGCTGGAGCGGTTCTCGCTCACCGATGCCGCGAAGCGGCCGGCGAGCACGTACTCCGGCGGTATGCGGCGGCGGCTCGACCTCGCCGCCTCCATGATCGGCCGGCCCCAGGTGCTCTTCCTCGACGAGCCCACCACCGGTCTCGACCCCCGCACCCGCAACGAGGTGTGGGACGAGGTCAAGCGGATGGTTGGGGAGGGAGTGACCGTCCTGCTGACCACGCAGTACATGGAGGAGGCCGAGCAGCTCGCCTCCGAGCTGACCGTCGTGGACCACGGCAAGGTCATCGCCGCCGGTGCCATCGAGGAGCTCAAGGCCAAGGTCGGCGGACGCTCGCTGCGGGTACGACCCGTGGATCCGCTGCAGTTGCAGCCGCTCTCCGGGTGGATCGACGAGCTCGGCATCACCGGCCTCGCGACCTCCACCGTGGACACCGAGAGCGGCACCCTCATCGTCCCGATCCTCAGCGACGAGCAGCTGACGGCCGTGGTCGGCGCGGTCACCGCGCGTGGCACCACCCTCTCCTCCATCACCACCGAACTGCCCAGCCTGGACGAGGTGTTCCTGTCCCTCACCGGCCACCGCGCCAGTGCCCCGCAGGACACCGTCCCCACCGAGACCCGCGAGGAGGTCGCCGTATGAGCGCCGCAACCGCCACCGCCACCACCGTCGACGCCGACGCCCGGATCCCCCTGCGCGGGCATCTGAGGCACACCGGCGCCCTCATCCGCCGCAACCTGCTGTGGATCCGCCAGGACCCCGAGTCGATGTTCGACGCGATCCTGATGCCGGTCGTCTTCACCCTGCTGTTCGTCTACGTCTTCGGCGGCTCGATCGGGCAGGCCCTGGGCGGCGGGCAGGACGGGTACGTGCAGTACGTCATCCCGGGCATGATCGCGATGATGAGCATGACCCTGTCCCAGGGCGTCGGCACCGGCTTCAGCCAGGACTTCAACTCCGGTGTCATGGACCGCTTCCGGTCCCTGCCCATCGGGCGCGGCTCGGTGCTGTTCGCGAAGATCTCCGTGGAACTGCTGCGGATGCTGTTCGCGACCACCGTGCTGATGATCGTCGCCCTGCTGGTCGGCTTCGACATCAACCACTGGGGCGGGCTGTTCGCCGCCGTGGGCCTGTCCGCCGTGTTCGCCTCCTCGATCATGTGGGTGTTCCTCACCCTGGGCGTGATCCTGAAGAACGCGCAGTCCGTGCAGGCGATGGGCTTCCTGGTGCTGTTCCCGCTCCAGTTCGGCTCGTCGATCTTCGCCCCGACGAACTCGATGCCGGGCTGGCTCCAGCACTTCACCGACTACAACCCGCTGTCCACGCTCGCCGACGCGGCCCGCGGGCTGATGGTGGGCGGCCCGGTCGCCCACGACCTGTGGGTGACGCTCGGCTGGTCGGCGGCCATCACGGCGGTCGCGGCACCCTACGCGATCCACAAGTTCCGCACGAAGAACTGAAGTCCGGCTCGGTGCGCGTCACACCAGGGCGGCGGCCTCCTGCGGGGAGAGGCCGTCGCCCTGCGCGTACGCCGACTCGTAGGCCGCGTCGCCGAGCACCGCACGCAGCTCCTGCTCGGCCCTGCCCCGCAGGGTTCGCTCGACGGTCGTCGGGACGTGACCGGGCGGCAGCAGCGCGTCCCCGGCCCGGAGGCAGCGGGCGCCGTCGCGGGCGCGAGCGCCGCCGTCGGCCCCGGCGAGGGCGAGCCCCGCGGTGTGCAGGTAGATGGTGCGCATGTGCGGGGCGATGGTCAGGGCCAGCGGGTCCTCGGACCTCTCCAGCGCCCGGCGGGTCAGGGCCAGACACTCCTCGTAGCAGCCGTCCAGGGCCTCCAGCCAGGCCTCCGAGCCGAGGATGAAGGCGTCGAAGATGACGAAGTGGGCGATGCCGAACTGCTGGCGCAGCAGCCGGAGTTGTTCCCGGGCCTCGGGGATGCGGCCGGTCAGCCCGAGCCAGCCGGCGAGGAACATCCGGGAGGCGGGCATCGCCTCGTTGCGGGCACCCTCCTGGTCGGCGATCACCTCGCGCAGCAGGCGTTCACCGCGCTCGGCCTCCCCCGTCTCCAGCAGCGCGCTGCCCAGCCGGGCGTTGAGCACGGACCGCTGGGCGCGGGCACCGAGCTGTTCGGCCCGCTCGATCGCCCTCTCGTAGTCGGCGGCGGCCGCGCTCCACTTCCCCTTGCGCTCATGCGCCTCGGCACGCGCGGAGAGCGCCTCGGCGGTGCCCCACACGTCGCCGAGCCGCTCGTAGATCTCCAGCGCCTCCTCGGCGTCGTGGATGGCGTCGCCGGCCCAGTCGGAGCGGTTGGCGAGCAGGTTGGCCCGCCACTGGAGCGCCGCGGCGAGCTCCCACTCGTAGCCCGGCGTGGCCCGACAGGTGTCGACCGTCGCCTGGATGACCTCCCGCAGCCGCTCCATGTCCCCGGTGAGCATGATGGCGAAGAACCACAAAGAGCCCGGCATCCGGCAGGTTTGCGCCATACCGGGCTCGTAGGTGGCGGCGATGGACCGCAGCTTCGCCTGCGCGTGCTGGTTCTGCCAGGCGTCCAACTCGGTGTCCATGCAGGCGAGATGGACGAGGTGGACGCCGCGCCGGGCCTCTTCCAGCACCTCGCCGGTCCACGGCGGCGGGGTATCGGTGCAGCGCTCCCACACCGGTGCGGCGGGGCGGACCGGCTCGGTGAAGGGATCGGGGCCGAGGCCCTGGACCTCGCGGGACCAGTTGCGGGCCTCGATGCGCAGGTCGCGCATCTGCCAGTACCAGGCCAGCGACAGGACCAGGCACAGCCCTTCCTGCTCGTCCCGGTCGGCGACGGCCCGGCGCAGGGCGGTGCGGAGGTTCTCGTACTCGCGCTCCAGGCGCTCGATGGCGACGAGTTGGTTCTGACCCCGGAGCAACGGGTCGGTGGTGCGGGCGAGTTCGCGGTAGTGCGTCAGATGCGCGCGCTCGGCATCGGCACGCGATCCGTCCGTCTCGTCGAGGCGCTCACCGGCGTACTCGCCGACCGTCTCCAGGAGCCGGTAGCGCATCTCGCCGTCTCCCGAAGGGGCCGCCACCACAAGGGACTTGTCGACGAGCGAACCGAGCGCGTCCAGCGCGGCGGGGCCGCACACGGCCTCGGCGGCGGCCAGGTCGCAGCCGCCGGCGAACACCGAAAGGCGCCGCAGGACGTCCCGTTCCTCCTCGTCGAGCAGGTCCCAGGACCAGTCGACGACGGCCCGCAGGGTCTGCTGGCGGGGCAGGACGGTACGGCTGCCGGAGGTGAGCAACCGGAAACGGTCGTCGAGCCGGTCCGCGATCTGACGTGCAGTCAGCATCCGTAGCCGGGCGGCGGCGAGCTCGATGCCGAGGGGCAGTCCGTCGAGGCGCCGGCAGATCTCCGCGCAGGCCGCCGCGGTCTCCTCGTCGGCGTCGACCCGGAATCCGGGCCGGGCGGCGGCACCCCGGTCGGCGAGCAGCCGCAGTGCGACCGGCTCGGGCAGGGGCTCCACCGGGCGCAGCAACTCCCCCGGCACGCCGAGGGGTTCACGGCTGGTGGCCAGGATTGTCAGCCCCGGGCAGCGCTCCAGGAGCCTCTCCGCCAGGCGGGCGGCCGCGTCGACCACATGCTCGCAGTTGTCGAGGATCAGCAGCATGCTGCGCCGGCCGCAGTGCTCCGCGAGCCGCTCGACGGGGTCGTCGAGCCGCTCGCTCCCGGCGGCGCGCATCGCCTCGGCACCGGCGCCGTACAGCACGGTCTCGCGGGCGCCGACGGCGGTGAGCACGGCCTCGGGCACGGCCTCGGGGTCGTCGACCGGCGCGAGTTCGGCCAGCCACACCCCATCCCGCACCACGTCCCCCACGCTCTCGGCGGCCTCCTGCGAGAGCCGGGTCTTCCCGGCCCCGCCCGGCCCGAGCAGCGTGACCAGCCGGGCTGCGGCGAGGTCGCCCCGAATCGCCTCGATGTCGGCTTCCCGTCCGACGAAGGAGGTGAGACGGGCGCGGAGGTTACCGAAGGGAGGGGCGGAGGCGGGAGCCGGAGGAGCGGGGGCGTCGGCGGGTCCTGCCGCCCCGCTCCTCTCCAGGGCCACGGCGGGCACCCGGCCGCCCGGATCGCCCGCGGCAGACGGCTCGGGCCGCAGCAACTCCGCGTGCAGTGCCCGCAGTTCGGACCCAGGGTCCGCACCGAGCCGGTCCGCGAGCAGCTGTCGTACGGACTCGTACGCGGCCAGTGCCTCCGCCGTGCGGCCCGTGTCGCGCAGGGCGCGCAGGCGGAGGGACTGGAGGCGTTCGTCGAGGGGGTGGGTGTCGCAGAGGGCGGTCAGTTCGGGCAGCGACTGGTCGGCGTGGCCGAGGGCGAGGGCGGCGGTGTGCCGGGCGCGCAGGGCGTCCAGGCGGCGGGCCTCCGCGCGGGCCGCCTCGGCCGTACGGTCGGGCAGGTCGGCCAGGGCCGGACCCCGCCACAGGGCGAGGGCGTCGTCCAGGACCACGGCCGCCTTCGCGGCGTCGCCGTCGGCCAGCGCCCGCATGCCGTCACCGGCGAGCCGCTCGAAACGGTGCAGGTCGATGTCGTCCGGCGCGGCGGTCAGCCGGTAGCCGCCCTCCACCGAAGCGACCACGTCCGCCCCGAGCGCGCGCCTGAGCCGCCCGACCAGCGCCTGCACCGCCCCCGTGGCGTCGGCGGGCGTTTCGCCGTCCCACACCTCGTCCACCAGGACGCTCACCGGCACGGTACGGCCGGGCCGCAGCGCGAGAACGGTCAGCAGCGCGCGCAGCCGCGTGCCGCCGACCGGGACGGATGTTCCGTCGGGGCGGAGTGCCTGGGTGGTACCGAGGATGCGATAGCGCACGGGGTCCATTGTCTCTGCTGGAGTCGGGGGCCGGTCACGGGGTTCCGCTCACGGGGTGTCGACGGATCGGTCGCCGCCGGATGTACCGGGTCGGGTTGGGGCGCGGGTGGGTCGCGTTGTGGGGGGCGTGGGTGGGTCGGGGCTGGTCGCGCGGTTTCCTCCGGGTGGTCAGGGATGGGTCGGGGCGGATCGCACGGATTCCACCGGACGGGCCGAGGCGGATCGCACGGATCCCTCCGAACAGGCCGAGGCGGATCGCACCGATCCCTCCAGACGGGCCGCAGACGAGCCATGCCGGATCACACCGATCCCCTCCAGACGGGCCGCAGACGAGCCATGCCGGATCACACCGATCCCCTCCGAACAGGCCGCAGACGAGCCATGCCGGATCGCACCGATCCTCTCCGGACAGGTCGCGAGCAGGTCCAGGCGGAGCACACCGGTCCCCTCCAGACCAGCCGCAGACGGGCCATGGCGAATCGCACCTATCCCCTCCGGACAGATCGCGAGCAGGTCCAGGCGGAGCACACCGGTCCCCTCCAGACCAGCCGCAGACGGGCCATGGCGAATCGCACCGATCCCCTCCGGACAGATCGCGAGCAGGTCCAGGCGGATCACACCGGTCCCCTCCAGACCAGCCGCGACCGGGTTCTGGCTGGGCGCCCCGTACCCGCGCCTCTGGGCCGTCGTGGTGAGCGCCGACCCGGAGCCCCCGCCCCACCACCGCGTACTCAGGCCCTGCTCAACTCCGTCAGCAGCTCGGCCAGGGCGTCGGCCGGCAGGCCCGCCGTCTCCGTACCGGGCGGTGAGCCGGGCGGGAGATTCCGGATCCTGCGGACGGCGTGCGAGAGCCCCGAGTCCGTGTCCGGAACCTCCAGCGTGACCACCGTCCCCGCCTCGGACCGCGCGCCCCCGCCGTCGGCGAACCACTTCGGGCTCGCGTCCACCGACCGCAGCGACCGGCGCCCCGGCACCGGCTCCCAGGTCCTCGAACCCGCCTCCGTCTCGCCGTACTCCTGTGTCACGACCTGCACGCTCCGCACCCGGCCGCGGACCTCGGGCAGCCGGCCCCCGTGCGTCTCGACCGTGAGCAAACCGACGAGCGGGGCGGAGTCGCCCGGTGCCGCCGCGCTCTCCCCCACCCCGACGACCAGGCCGCTCCTGTCCCGCAGCACCGGCCCGGCGCCCTGCTCCAACGGCCCGGCGAGTTCGGTGAGCTGGTCGTGCCAGCCGCCTCCCAGGACATCTCCGGCGGCCCGGAACAGCAGCGGCCAGCCCACGTCCTCCCCCACCGAGAACGGCGTACCGCAGCACTCCATCTGCCAGTCCGCGTAGAACACGTGCCAGAGCCCCATGTCGCCACCCTCCCATGGAACCCCCGGCCCACCCCAAGACGTTTTCACCTGTGCCCGGTACCGTCGGGCAGTCTCGCCGCGCGCATGTTCCAGTCCAGGGAGCCCCATGACCACCGCCACCACCCGCCACAGCGACCGGCGGATCAGCCCGGTCTTCATCGGGATCGTCGCCGTGACGGCGGTGACGGGCTGGGCCACCTGGACCGGCTTCGCCGAGAAGTCCGGTATCGCCGTGTTCCTGTTCGTGACCGGCGCCTGGGTCGTCTCCCTTTGTCTGCACGAGTACGCACACGCGCGTACCGCCTTGCACAGCGGTGACATCACCGTCGGGAGCAAGGGCTACCTGAGCCTCAATCCTCTCGCCTACACGCACGCCCTGCTCAGCATCGTGCTGCCGGTGCTGTTCGTGATCATGGGTGGCATCGGCCTCCCCGGCGGCGCGGTCTTCATCGAGCGCGACCGGATCCGGGGCCGCTGGCGGCACAGCCTGATCTCGGCGGCGGGCCCGCTGACGAACGTCCTGTTCGCTGCCGTGTGCACCGCCCCCTTCTGGCTGGACACCCTCGACGGGGTCCCGAGGGCCTTCCGGTACGCGCTCGCGTTCCTCGCGCTGCTCCAGGTCTCCGCCGCGCTCCTGAACTTCCTGCCGGTGCCGGGCCTGGACGGCTACGGCGTCATCGAGCCCTGGCTGTCGTACGGCATCAAGCGCCAGATCGAGCCCTTCGCGCCCTTCGGCCTGCTGTTCGTGTTCGCGCTGCTGTGGGTGCCGGCGGTCAACCACGTGTTCTTCGACGTGATCGACTCGATTCTGACCTCGCTCGGCATCAACGATCTCGAGACGGCCTGCGGCCAGGACCTGTACCGGTTCTGGCAGACGAGCGATTTCTGCTCGGTCAGCGGGTGACGGACCTCTCGGCCCGACCCCGCTTGAGGTAGTACCAGCACATGTTGGACGAGAGCCCCGCCAGCAGCACCCACACGATCCCCAGCCAGCTGCCCTGTGTGAAGGAGACGACCGCCGCCGCGACGGCGAGGAGGCAGACCGCGAGGGCGTAGAGGGCGAGGCGGGGCATGTCGGGGGCTCCTGTCGGGGGACACGGCTGCGGTACGGCGTCCAGTGTCCCCCATCGGCTCAGACGTCCGTGACCCGCAGCCCCGCGTGCGCCTTGTACCGGCGGTTGACCGAGATCAGGTTGGCGACCAGCGACTCCACCTGGTGGGCGTTGCGCAGCCGGCCCGCGAAGATGCCGCGCATGCCGGGGATACGGCCGGCCAGCGCCTGCACGATCTCCACGTCGGCCCGCTCCTCGCCGAGCACCATGACGTCGGTGTCGATCTCCTCGACCTCGGGGTCCTGGAGCAGCACGGCCGACAGATGGTGGAAGGCGGCGGTGACCCGCGAGTCCGGGAGCAACGAAGCGGCCTGCTCGGCGGCGCTGCCCTCCTCCGGCTTCAGCGCGTAGGCGCCCTTCTTGTCGAAGCCGAGCGGGTTGACGCAGTCGACGACGAGCTTGCCGACGAGTTCCCCGCGCAGCGACTCCAGGGTCTTTCCGTGGCCGTCCCACGGCACGGCGACGATCACGATGTCGCTGCGGCGCGCGGTCTCGGCGTTGTCGGCGCCCTCGACACCGTGCCCGAGTTCGTCGGCGGCGGCCTGCGCGCGGTCGGCGGCACGTGAGCCGATGATCACCTTCTGTCCGGCGCGGGCCAGCCGGTAGGCGAGGCCCTTGCCCTGCGGCCCGGTCCCGCCGAGCACGCCGACGACGAGCCCGGAGACGTCGGGAAGGTCCCAGGGGTCCTTGGCGGGAGCCTTCTGTGCAGCACTGTCGGTAGAGGTCATGGCGCCGACTTTACGTCCGCCCCGGCCGCCCCGGCCGATCGGGTGAGCCGCGTCACGGACACCCACCGGAAGCTCGCGGGCGCCGAAGTCCCGGTCTCGTGAGGAGTGCGGCCCTGCCCGGTTCGGGCGAATCCGGGGTGAACCGCGGGTGACGGGCGTCCACTTGCGGCAGGATGCGGCCCCATGGACGCCGTACGGGTCGCGTTGCTGCGCGAAGTGCTCGCCGGGACCGAGTGGTTGGGGGCCACGCGACGCTTCGCGGGCGTGCTGCGCGGCTCGGTGGTCTCGCACGGCGGCGGACTGCTCCTGGTCGGCACGCCGGAGTACGAGCCGTGGCATCTGGCGGCCCACCTGGTCGACGAGGCCGCCTGGTCGGGTACTCCGGAGCTGGCCCCCACTCTCGTACGCCACGACGCGCGCCCCTCCGACCCCCCGCATCTGTCGGTCGGGCCGGGGCGGCTCGCGGCGGCCCGGCGCGGCGAGACCCTGCTGGTGGTGTCACCGTGGGGGTGCCCCCGCTCGAGCGGAGCCGAGAGTGGGGGACGGCCGGGCGCCCCGTTCCTGGAGCAGGTCCACGACGCCCGGCGGGCCGGTGCGACGGTCCTCTCCCTCGGCCCCGGTGCGGGCGAACTCGCCGCGATGGCCCACGAGTCGCTGGCCGTGCCGGAGGGCACGGACCTCGATCTGGACACCGTGCAGCACCTGGTGAGCGCGGCGGCCGGGGAGAACGCGGTCCCCACGCCCAGGGGCCGACGGCGGTTCAGGGACCGGCTGTCGAGACTGGCCGACCAGCTGACGGCGCCGCCTCCGGCGCGCTGGTAGCGGCGAAAAGCAGTTGCCGGACCGGGAGGCCTCCCCGGACCATGACGGGTCGTGACCGACGACTCCCCCGGACCCCCTTCCGGCCTGCGCGCGATGCTCCCCGACCTCGCCCCCTGGCGGGCTTCCCGGGACTTCAGGCGGCTGTGGTACTCGGGGCTGATCTCGAACTTCGGCAGCTTCCTGACCTTCGTGGCACTGCCGGTGCAGCTGAAGGACCTGACGGGCTCGGCGGCGGCCGTGGGCGCGATCGGGGCCGTGGAGCTGATCCCCCTCCTCGTCTTCGGCCTGTACGGCGGGGCGCTCGCGGACGCCTGGGACAAGCGGAAGCTGATCGTGTGGACCGAGGTGGGGCAGGGCCTGCTGAGCGCGGCCCTGCTGCTCAACGCGCTGCTCCCGCAGCCCGCCGTCTGGCCGCTGTACGTCGTCGCCGCCCTGTCCTCCGCCCTGGTCTCGGTGCAGCGCCCGGCGCTCGACTCCCTCTGGCCGCGGATCGTGGCCCACGACCACCTCCCGGCGGCGGCCTCGCTGAACTCCTTCCGCTGGACGGTCGGCGGGGTCGCGGGCCCGGCGCTGGCCGGTGTGGTGGTGGCGTACGCGGGCCTCGGCTGGGCGTACGGCGCGGACCTGTTGACGTTCGTCGTCTCGGTCGCGCTGGTCGTGCGGATCGCGGCCGCCCCCGCCTCCCACGAAGCGGCGAAACCCTCCCTGAGGGCCATCGCGGAGGGCGCGCGGTACGCCTGGAGCCGCAAGGAGCTCCTCGGCACCTACGCCGTCGACCTCGCGGCGATGTTCCTGGCGATGCCGCTGGCCCTGCTGCCGTTCCTCGCGGACGAACTGGACGCCGAGTGGTCGCTGGGCCTGATGTACGCGAGCGTCCCGCTCGGCGCCCTGCTGGTGAGCCTGGTCAGCGGCTGGACCGCGCGGATCCACCGGCACGGGCGGATGGTGGTGTTGTCGGCCGCCCTGTGGGGCCTGGCGATCGCGGCGGCCGGAGTCATGGACGACGTGTGGCTGGTGCTGCTGTTCCTGACCGTGGCCGGCGGCTGCGACATGGTCAGCGGGATCTTCCGGGGGATCATGTGGAACCAGACGATCCCGGACGAGCTGCGCGGACGGCTCGCCGGGATCGAGCTGCTGTCGTACTCGGTGGGCCCGACCGTCGGTCAGGTCCGCAGCGGTGGTTTCGCCGCGTGGTGGGGCGTGCGGACGTCGGTCTGGTCGGGCGGGGTGCTGTGCGCGGGGGCGGTGGGCCTGCTGGCCCTGTGCCTGCCGAAACTGATGTCCTACGACGCCCGCACGGACGAGCACGCGGCACGGGTGCGAAAGCAGCGAGCCGCCGCCCAGGTGTGATCAGTCGTCGTCGCGGCCCCCCGCCGGGGCGTCGTGCCACTTGGGGTCGTTCTCCCACTCAAGGTTGCGCTCGCGGGCCGTCTCCATCGCCTGCTCCGCTTCTTTACGGCTCGCGTACGGCCCGAAGCGGTCCTTGGCCGGGCACTCGGGCCCTTCCTCGACCTTCTTGTGCTCCAGGCAGTAGTACCACTCGCCCGGCTTGCCGACCGTGCGCTTCTTGAACAAGGACATGACCTGCTCCTCTCGCCACCGACATGTTCCCCCATCGCCGCTGGATAGACTCGTCCGCATGTCTGGCCAGTCGCTGCTCGTGCCCGGGGAACTGTCCCCCACCCGTTCCGTGCCCGGAAACATCCGTCGCCCCGAGTACGTCGGCAAGCCCGCGCCGACGCCGTACAAGGGTCCGGAGGTGCAGACCCCGGAGACCGTCGAGGCGATGCGGATCGCCGGCCGTATCGCGGCCCGGGCGATGGCGGAGGCCGCGAAGCTGATCGCCCCCGGGGTGACCACCGACGAACTGGACAAGGTGGCGCACGAGTACATGTGCGACCACGGCGCCTACCCGTCGACACTCGGCTACCGGGGTTTCCCCAAGTCCCTGTGCACCAGCCTCAACGAGGTGATCTGCCACGGCATCCCGGACTCCACCGTGCTCCGGGACGGCGACATCATCAACCTCGACGTGACGGCGTACATCGGCGGGGTGCACGGCGACAACAACGCGACGTACCTGGTGGGTGACGTCGACGAGGAGAGCCGCCTGCTGGTCGAGCGGACCCGGGAGTCCCTGGAGCGCGCGATCAAGGCGGTCAGGCCGGGCCGCCAGATCAACATCATCGGCCGGGTCATCGAGTCGTACGCCAGGCGCTTCGGCTACGGCGTCGTCCGCGACTTCACGGGCCACGGCATCAACTCGTCCTTCCACAGCGGCCTGATCATCCCGCACTACGACAGCCCGCACGCGACGACGGTCATCCAGCCCGGCATGACGTTCACGATCGAGCCGATGCTGACGCTCGGGACGCACGAGTACGAGATGTGGGACGACGGCTGGACGGTCGTCACGAAGGACCGCAAGCGGACGGCCCAGTTCGAGCACACCCTGGTGGTGACGGAGACGGGGGCGGAGATCCTGACGCTGCCGTAGCGGGTGGGTGCTCAGCGCTCCAGGAAGACCCGTCCGCCCACCTCGACCCAGCCGCCCGGCTGCGGAGCCGTGAGGATCTGGGAGCCGGCGCCCTGGACGATGTTCAGGGCGCGCCCCAGGGTGTCGGTGAGCTGGAGTGCCGCCGCTCCGGTGGCCTCGTCCTCCTCGACACCGTCGCCCCGGCCGGGAAAGCCACGGGCCCGGACCCGCCCGGCGGCCTCGTCCTCCCAGGCCCAGGCGTAGATCCACTCTCCCGTCGGCGGGACGGCGAGATCGTCCACCTCGGCGGCGGTGCCGTACTGGCGGAACGTCCGCGGCGCCGCCCACTCGGCCCGGGCCTCGATCCAGCTGAACTCCCCGTCGAGCCGGGTGCCGACGACTCCGGCGGGCGTGACGAGCTCGGGCACGTCGAGCAACCAGGCGGCGCCGACGCACGGGTACCCGGCGAACGCCAGCCGCACGGAGGGCGTGTAGATGTCGATGACGCCGCGCTCGGGATCGTCGACGAACACGGTCTCGCTGAACCCGAGTTTCGCGGCGAACGCCTGCCGCTCGTCCCGGTCCGGCATCACGGACCCCTCGCGGACGACGCCCAGCTCGTTGCCGTAGCCGCCGTTCGCCGCACAGAAGACGCGCAGCACGTCGTAGTCAGTCACGGGGGAATTGAAACATCCGCCTCGCAGCACCATGGGACGGGTAAGGGCGCACGCCCCCGGCGCCGAACCTTTGAACTTCCTTTGACCTTCCCTTGGTGTCTGTTTTGAGCCATCCCGCGGTATCACTCAGGTAAGCCTCAGATAAGTTAGGCTAGCCTCACTTACTTTGTGATGCCCGTCACGTGATGTTTCAGCCAGCACCAGGAGCCCGCATGCGAGCCGCCAGACTGTCCGTCGTCACCGCCACCGCCGTGGCGGCCCTGACCGCCGTCACGGGGTGCACGGAGAAGGGAAGCTCCGGCGACAGCGACCGCGTGATCGAGGTGACCGCCACGGACAGCAAGTGCGAGATCTCCAAGAAGGAGTTCCCGGCCGGCCACGTGGAGCTCGCGATCGAGAACAAGGGCTCCAAGGTCACCGAGGTCTACGTCCTGTTCCCGGACGACCGGATCGTCACCGAGCGGGAGAACATCGGCCCGGGCACCAAGCAGAAGGTCACCGCCGAGGTGAAGGCCGGTGCCTACACGATCGCCTGCAAGCCCGGCATGAAGGGCGACGGCATACGCCAGGAGGTCAAGGCCACCGGCGGGACCGCGGCCAAGCGCGACCCGCGTCTGGACGCGGCCGTCGCCTCGTACCGCAAGTACGCCCAGGAGCAGGCCGACGCGACCCTGCCGCTGGCGAAGACCTTCGCCGCCGCGGTCAAGGCCGGTGACCTGGAGGCCGCCAAGAAGGCCTACGCCCCCTCCCGCATCGGCTGGGAGCGCACCGAGCCGGTCGCCGAGTCCTTCGGGGACATCGACCCCAAGGTCGATGTCCGGGCCGACGGCCTGGAGGACGGCCAGAAGTGGACCGGCTGGCACCGCCTGGAGAAGTCCCTCTGGCAGGACAAGAAGATCACCGCCGAGGACAAGGCCCTCGCCGACCAGCTGATCACCGACCTCACCGACTGGCAGAACCGGGTCGGCAAGGCGGACATCACCCCGACCTCGATGGCCAACGGCGCCAAGGAGCTCCTCGACGAGGTCGCCACCGGCAAGGTCACCGGCGAGGAGGAGCGCTACTCGCACACCGACCTCGTCGACTTCAAGGCCAACGTCGAAGGCGCCGAGAAGTCGTACGAACTGCTGAAGCCGGTCGCCAAGGAGAACAACGCCGCCCTGGTCACCGAGCTCGACAAGCAGTTCGCGGCGATCGACGCGCTGCTGGACAAGTACCGCGCCGACAAGTCGTCCTACGACTTCACCTCGTACGACAAGGTCGGCGACGCCGATCGCAAGCAGCTGTCGGACGGTGTGAACGCGCTCGCGGAACCGCTGTCCAAGCTCGCCGCCGCCGTCGTCACCAAGTCCGCCTGAGGCGGGGGCCATGACGGACACGGAAAACACCACGGCTCCCTCGCGCCGCGCGCTCATCGGGTGGGGCGGGGCCGGGCTCGCGCTCGGTGCCGCCGCGGCCGGTGGCACGGTCGCCATGACCCGCACCGGGGACGACATCACCCCGACCGCCGCCGACGCGGGTGCCGCCGTGGAGTTCCACGGCACCCACCAGGCCGGCATCGCCACGCCCGTGCAGGACCGGCTGCACTTCGCCGCGTTCGACGTGACGACCGACGACCGCGCCGAGTTCGTGCAGATGCTCAAGGACTGGACGGCGGCCGCCCGGCGGATGACCGCGGGCAAGGCGGTCGGTGAGGGGGCGTACGGCGGCCTCGCCGAGGCCCCGCCGGACGACACCGGGGAGGCGCTCGGGCTCAAGCCGTCGCGGCTGACGCTGACGATCGGCTTCGGCCCCTCCCTCTTCACGAAGTTCGACCTGGCCGGCCGGCGGCCCGAGGCGCTCGTCGACCTCCCCCAGTTCGCCGGGGACAACCTCGACAAGAACCGCAGCGGCGGCGACCTGTGCATCCAGGCCTGCGCGGACGACCCGCAGGTCGCCGTGCACGCGATCCGCAACCTCGCCCGGATCGGCTTCGGCAAGGTCGTCATCAGGTGGTCGCAGCTCGGCTTCGGCAAGACGTCCTCGACCACGCCCGACGCGCAGACCCCGCGCAACCTGATGGGCTTCAAGGACGGCACCCGCAACATCGCGGGCACGGAGACGGACCGGCTGAAGAAGTTCGTGTGGGCGGACGGCAAGGACGCGGACTGGATGGCCGGCGGCTCCTACCTCGTCGCCCGCCGCATCCGCATGCACATCGAGACCTGGGACCGCACCTCCCTGCAGGAACAGGAGGACGTCTTCGGCCGCGACAAGGGCGAGGGCGCCCCGGTCGGCAAGGCGAAGGAGCGCGACAAGCCGTTCCTGCCGGCGATGAAGCCCGACGCGCACGTGCGGCTCGCGCACCCCGACTCCAACGGCGGGGCGACGATCCTGCGTCGCGGCTACTCCTTCACCGACGGCACGGACGGCCTCGGCCGGCTGGACGCGGGCCTGTTCTTCCTCGCGTACCAGAAGGACGTCCGCGAGGGCTTCATCCGCATCCAGCGCCATCTGTCCACCGACGCGCTCAACGAGTACATCCAGCACGTGGGTTCAGCGGTCTTCGCCGTCCCGCCCGGCGTCCGTGACCAGGACGACTGGTGGGGCAGCACGCTGTTCTCCAAGGAGGCCTGACCCGTGTTCTCCAACTACCTGATCGGTCTGCGCGAGGGCCTGGAAGCCAGCCTGGTCGTCTGCATCCTCATCGCCTACCTGGTGAAGACGGGCCGCCGGGACGCCCTGCGGCCCATCTGGATCGGCATCGGCGTCGCGGTGGCGCTCGCCCTCGGCTTCGGGTGCGCGCTCGAATTCGGCTCCCAGGAGCTGACGTTCGAGGCGCAGGAGGCCCTCGGCGGCTCCCTGTCGGTCATCGCGGTCGGCCTGGTGACGTGGATGGTCTTCTGGATGCGGCGCACCGCCCGGCACCTGAAGTCCGAGCTGCACGGCAAGCTGGACGCCGCCTTGCAGATGGGCACCGGCGCCCTGGTCGCCACCGCGTTCCTCGCCGTCGGCAGGGAAGGCCTGGAGACCTCCCTGTTCGTGTGGACGTCCGTGCACGCGGCCGGCGACGGCACCCCGCGCCCGCTGCTCGGCGCGGCCCTCGGTATCGCCACAGCGGTCTTCCTGGGCTGGCTGTTCTACCGCGGCGCCCTGCGCATCAACCTGGCCACGTTCTTCACCTGGACCGGCGGCATGCTGGTCGTCGTGGCCGCGGGTGTGCTGGCGTACGGCTTCCACGACCTGCAGGAGGCCAACTGGCTGCCCGGCCTGACCGACCGGGCCTTCGACATCAGCGACACCATCCCGCCGGACAGCTGGTACGGCACGCTCCTCAAGGGCGTGTTCAACTTCCAGCCGGACCCGACCGTCCTTCAGGTCACGGTGTGGCTGCTGTACTTGATCCCGACGCTCGCGCTCTTCCTCGCCCCGGTAGGGTTCGCCTCCGGGAAGGGGAAGGTGAAGGCACCTGATGAGCAGGGATCGCGGCCCTCGAAGGCTCCGCAGGCTTGACCGGAGCGCACTGATAGCAGCCTGTGTGACCGCTTTGTCGTTGACGGCGAGCGGATGCATGGTGGTGCACGGCGAGCGGGAGGTGCTTCCCGCGACCACGAAGGCGGAGGCCGCCAAGGCGCTCCAGCAGTTCACGAACGCGTACAACGCGGCGGACAAGGCGTACGACAGCTCGCTGGACGCCGCCCATGTCACGGGTGCGCTCGGCGCCATCGACGCGGCGCGGCTGAAGGCCGGCAAGGTCAACAGCCCGAGCGGCAACGCCACGCACACGCCGCTGAAGCTGTCGGACGTGACGTACACCATCCCGAAGAAGGCGGGCTGGCCGCGCTGGTTCGTCGCCGACGCGGCCGGAAACAAGGGCGGCACCGCGCGCTGGCTGCTCGTGTTCACCCGCGACGGCATGGACGAGCCGTTCCAGGTGTCGTATCTGACGCTGGTGGCCCGGGGCCAGGTGCCGGAGTTCAAGAAGGACGCGGACGGCTGGGCCGAGACCGTGCCGGTGAACTCGGCCGAACTGGCCGTCCCGCCCGGCGAGCTGGGCCAGGAGTACGCCACCTACCTCAAGAGCGGCGGCGACACCTTCGCGGACGGCGCGTACACCAGCACCTGGCGGGCGGCGCGGAAGAAGGACGGCAAACGGCCGGGTCTGGTCACCCAGTACATCGACGAACCGATGACGAACGGCGACTACGCGCCGCTGGCCCTGCGGACGGCGGACGGCGGGGCGCTGGTGTTCTTCGCCACGCATCTCTTCACGAAGCAGACGGCCGCCCCGGGCACCTCGATCTCCACCACCGACGACGTGCGGGCCCTGACGACCGGCGAGATCAAGCAGTCCCTGACGATGGAGATCGTCTCCAACTCGGTGGCCGTGGACCCGTCGAAGGGTTCGGGCGACCAGAAGGTCTCCGTGCTCGGCCGGATCCAGGGCCTGACGTCCGCGAAGGGCTCGTAGCGGCCCGGAGGCCGGGCCGCTACCGGCGCAGGGGCCAGGCCGCGTTCGTGTGGTCCGGCTCCTCGCGCTCGTGGCGGGCGCTGGCGTCGGTGAGGACTTCCAGCAGGGTCAGCGGGTCGGGCAGCGGGTGTTCGAGGCCGCGGACCCAGTGCACGGACTGGTCGCCGGGCAGCCGGGCGGGCGGTACGAGGACGTAGGAGCCGCGGCAGTGCCAGCGCAGGCCGGGGCGTTCGTCCGCCGTCTCGGGGTGGCAGTCCAGTTCGCACGGCCACCACTCGTCCTCGTCCTCGGGGGTGCCGCGGGTGAGGGTGAAGAAGAGGAGCCGCCCGTCGTCGCTCTCGGCGACCGGGCCCACGTCGATGCCGGCGTCCAGGAGCCGCTCCAGGGCCTCCCGGCCGGCCTCCAGGGGTACGTCGAGGACGTCGTGGACCAGGCCGGTCGCGGTGATGAAGTTGGCCTGCGGCTGGTGTCGGGCCCAGCGCTCGATCTGCGCGCGGTCGGTGGTCGACTGGGTCTGCCAGGCGAAGGAGACGGGATGACGGGCGGGCGTGGGACAGCCGACCCGATCGCAGGAACAGCGGTATCCGGGGGCGGGATGCGCGGCGGGCGCGAGCGGGAGTCCCGCTGAGGCGGCGGCCAGCAGCAGGGCCTCACGGCCGCCCTCGTCCCCGGCGGCGGTCTCCTTCGGCCGGCGTCCGCGCAGCCACTGGGTGAGTTTGCCCTGCAGGCCGTTCCGGCCTCCCGACTCCGCGCTCATCTACCACCCTCGCCTCGCTGTCGTGCAAAACAGCATGCCTCATGGTCCCACCTTCCTCTGCTTCGGGGGGCCCTGAGCGGATATGAGGGGTGGGGAACCAGTGCGCGATGACCGCGTACGGCTCAGCGGGGTGCGATGCCGTGGAGGGCGTAGTCGACGAGGGTGTCGGTGTAGTCGTAGCCGATCGGGCCGGTGTACTGCAGCCAGCGCTGGGCGAGGGGGGAGACCCAGAGTTCGAGGGCGATGCGCGGGTCGATCTCGGGGCGCACCTGGCCGGCCTGCTGGGCGGCGCGCACCCGGTCGACGTACAGCTGGAGCGAGGGTTCGAGGAGCTTGGTCATGAAGGCCCGGCCGACCTCCTCGTTGACGACGCCCTCGGCTGCCAGGGCGCGGGAGGGGGCCTCGAAGCGGGGGTCCTTGAGCTGGTCGACGGTGAGCCGCAGTACGGCCTTGAGGTCGGCGGCGAGGTCACCGGTGTCCGGAATGGCGTACGCGCCCTCGGGACCGGCCTCGTGTGCCGCCTGCTCGCTCAGGTCGAGGAACGCCTCCATCAGCACCTCCGCCTTCGACGACCACCAGCGGTAGATCGTCTGCTTGCCGACACCGGCACGGGCGGCGATGCCCTCGATCGTGGTCTTCGGGTAGCCGACCTCGGCGACGAGGTCGAGGGCGGCGTCGTAGATGGCGCGGCGGGACCTCTCGCTACGACGGGTGGTGTCGGGGGCGGGCTGTTTGGAGCTCTGGGTGGCCATGGGGCGAACCTACCAGGTTGACAAGACGGTGCGTCTCGCTGGAGAGTGAGTGACGTCAGGCGAGACGATACGTCTCGTTCAGTGCTGACGGAGCGAAAGGGGCAGGTCATGGCACGAGGTGGAACGGGCGGCATGCTCGGAGTCGGCGGCACCCGCAGCAACATCGGCCGCAAGGCCCTGCGCGGCGGCAACCGCGACGGCCGGATCGGCGGCGCGCGCGACCCGCAGGCCCACAAGCGGGAGCTGGTGCGGAAACTCCAGGAGAAGCGGGAAGCGGACGCGGCGGGGGAACCACAGGCTTGACCGGCGGCCGCCGCGGATCGGAGCTCGGGCCTGTCGTTCGGATCGGGTCGGCTGTGAGGAACGGCGCGTCCTGGTCAACCCAGACCCCGCGACACCGAGCTGAACCGAACGACAGGTCCTAGCGGTCCGCCGGGGGCCAGGGGTTGCCCCACGCCGTGTCCCGCGCCGCCCGGTACAGGTCGCCGTGGCGCTTGGTGACCGTGCGGCGGGTCAGCCGCTCGTCGGGCTCGCAGAGGTCGAGGAGGACCTGGCCCTTGCGGATCTGGGGGCGCCGGATCACCCGGGCGGTCGCCGGGGTGGCGGGGAGGCGGGTCGCGGCGACGTAGCTGAACTTCTCGTCCTCGTACGGCAGCGAGCCGCCCTTGACCTGGCGGTGCAGGGAGGAACGGCTGACCCGCGCCGAGAAGTGGCACCAGTCCTCGCCGGGGACGATCGGGCAGGCGGCGCTGTGCGGACAGGGCGCGGCGACACGGAAGCCGGCGGCGATCAGGCGGTCGCGGGCCTCGATGACGCGGGCGTACCCGGCGGGGGTGCCGGCCTCGACGATCACGACCGCCCGGGCCGAGGCCGCCGCGGTGTCCACGAGGGCGGTGCGGTCGTCGGGGGTGAGTTCGTTGAGGACGTACGAGACGGTCACCAGGTCCGTGGCGGGCAGGGTGAGGTCCTTGCCGATCCGGGCGCGCTGCCAGTGGGCGTCGCGCAGGGCCGGGTTGGCGGTGGCGATCTCGCGGCCGAGGGCGAGCGCGGGGTCGGACCAGTCGAGGACGGTGACCGCCCGGTCGCCGGGCCAGGTGGCGGTGACGGCCCAGGTCGCGGCACCGGTGCCGCCGCCGACGTCGGTGTGGTCGGCGGGGGTCCAGTCGGGGACGGCCTCGGCGAGTGCCTCCAGGGCCGCGTGGACGGCCTCGAAGGTGGCGGGCATGCGGTAGGCGGCGTAGGCGGCTACGTCCGCGCGGTCGCGGAGGATGGGGGCGTCCGTGGGGGTGGTTCCGCGGTAGTTGGCGATCAGGCGGTCCACGGCCTGGGCGGCCTGCTTGGGCGGGAGGCCGTCGAGGAGGGTGGCGAGGGTGCTGCGAAGGGTCTCGGCCGAGGGTGCGGGGGCGGTCACCCGGTGATTCTAGAGGGGGGCGGTGGGGGGCTGGGATTCGCGGTGTGGGGGCTGGGGCCTCGCGGGTTCTCGCCCCCGCCGCCCCTACCCGTCCCGTCCCGTCCCCAGACGTGCCGCCCCTTCGACCCGCCCGGGGGCTGGGCCCCCGGACCCGTCGGTCCTTGAGGGGCCTCGTACTAGAACTCCGCCAGAGGGGGCACTCTCAGACGGGCTGAGACGGCCTGGACCGGTGTGGAGAGCGAAGCCCCTCACGCCGCCCTCACGCCCCCCTCACCGCCCGAGCCACCCTCGTCGCCATCTCCGCCCGCGGCCGGTTGTCCGGTGGGCGTCTTCTCGGATGCACCGTGTTGGCCAGCAGGACGACGAAGGTGTCCGTCGCCGGGTCCAGGACCAGCGACGTGCCCGTGAAGCCCGTGTGGCCCGCCGCTCCCCGCCCCGCCAGCTCCCCCATGAACCACTTCTGGTCGATGGCGAACCCCAGCCCCGGCGGAGTCAGCAGCAGCTCCACGAAGTCCGGGCCGAGGATGCGGGCGGGGCCGTACGCGCCGCCCGCCAGCAGCGCCCGGCAGAAGATCGCGAGGTCGCGGGCGGTCGAGAAGAGGCCCGCGTGGCCCGCCACCCCGCCCAGCGACCACGCGTTCTCGTCGTGGACCACGCCCCGCAGCATCCCCCGGTCCGCCTTGGCCCACGGGCGGCGCTGGTCCTCCGTGGCCGCTGCCTCCGGGCAGGGGCCGAAGCGGGTGGACGTCATGCCGAGGGGGCGGGTGATGCCCTCGTAGAAGAGGACGTCGAGAGGGCGGCCGGTGATGCGTTCCAGGACGTGCTGGAGGAGGAGCGGGTTGAGGTCGGAGTAGGTGTAGGTGCCGGGGACTCCGACGGGCGGCTCGGCGCGCAGGAGGTTCAGGCGGTCCTCGTGGTCGTCGCAGTCGTGGAGCGGGAGTTCGGGGCGCAGTCCCGAGGTGTGGGTGAGCAGTTCGCGGACGGTGATCCCGTGCGTCGCGGCCGCCGTGAAGTCCGGCAGGTACGCGCCCACCCGCGCGTCGATGCCCAGCGTGCCGCGCTCGATCTGCTGCACCGCCGCCACGGCCGTGAACAGCTTGGTGAGGGACGCGAGGTCGAAGGGGGTGTCCACCCGGGCGGGGACACGTGCCTCGGGGGGCAGTTCCACGCCCGCGTCGGCTTCGGGGTCGTAGGTCGCGTAGCGGACGGCCCAGCCCGACGCCTCCTCCACGGCGATCACCGGGCCGCGCCCCGCGACCAGGACGGCGCCCGGGGTCCAGGGGCGTTCGCCGGTGGTGAGGACGCGGAAATCCCGGACGAGCCGTCGGAGTTCCTCGGGGTCGAGCCCGGCTCGTTCCGGTGTGTCGGTGCGCAGTCTCGGTGCGCTCAGTGCTCCTCCCCCGTTCTCGAATCCGCTCGCACGGGGAAACCCCCATCCTCCGCAGTCGCACGCTTGTTCCAAGGACGGCACATTGCCATGAAACACAGGAGCGCTACCAGTGCAGCCGCCAGTTGGACGACCGCCATCGGGACGGCCGTGTCCTCTCCGGCCATCCCGACCAGTGGGGAGGCGATGGCGCCGATCAGGAAGGAGGACGTGCCGAGCAGGGCGGACGCGGAACCGGCGGAGTGCTTGGTGCGCAGGAGGGCGAGGGACTGGGCGTTGGGCAAGGTGACACCCATCGCGGACATCAGGACGAAGAGGCCGGCGGCGACGGGGAACAGGCCCACCTCGCCGAAGACCCCGGTCGTCATCAGCAGCAGGGCCGCGGCCGCCGCCGTCACGGTGAGCAGGCCAACGCCCAGGACCCGGTCCAGGCCGACCCGGCCCACCAGCACCTTGCCGTTGATCTGGCCGACCACGACAAGGCCGACCGAGTTGACGCCGAACAGCAGGCTGAAGGTCTGCGGGGAGGCGCCGTAGATCTCCTGGACCACGAACGGGGACGCCGAGATGTAGGCGAACAGCGCGGCGAAGGCGAAGCCGCCGGTGAGCATGTAGCCGGTGAAGGGCAGGTCGGCGAGGAGGCGGCGCATGGAGTGCAGGGCGTCGACGACGCCTCCGGTGTGCCGCTCGGCCGACGGGAGGGTCTCGGGCAGCCTCGCCCACACCAGGCCCGCGAGCAGCGCCCCGATGACCGTCAGGACCACGAACACGCCCCGCCAGTCCGTCACCCGCAGGATCTGCCCGCCGATCAGCGGCGCCACGATCGGCGCGACCCCGCCGATCAGCATGAGAGTGGAGAAGAACCGGGCCATCGCCACGCCGTCGTACAGGTCCCGGACCACGGCCCGGGCGATCACTATGCCCGCGGCGCCCGCGAGGCCCTGGAGCAGCCGGAAGCCGACCAGGAACTCCACGGTCGGCGCGACGGCACACAGCGCGGTGGCGACGACGTACACGAGGAGACCGGCGAGCAGCGGGCGCCTGCGGCCCCAGCGGTCGCTCATCGGGCCGACCACCAGTTGCCCGAGCGCCATGCCCAGCAGACAGGCGGTGAGGGTGAGCTGGACCGTGGCGGCGGGCGCGTGCAGGGAGTCGGTGACCTCCGGCAGCGACGGCAGGTACATGTCCATCGCGAGCGGGGGCGTGGCGGTCAGGCCGCCGAGGAGCAGGGTGACCAGCAGACCGGTGCGGCGCACGGCGAGGGCGGGCGGGTCCGCGCCCGGTGCGGCCGCCTGCTGCTCCAGGCGCGGTGTCGGTGCCCCCTGCTCGGGCATGTGCCCCTCCCTCTCCGATTGATCCGCCACCTATGCTCTCAGCTCGTACAGGGTGGCGACGGTCAGGTGAGCGAGGGTGGAGCCGGGAATGACGGAGCAGAAGGTGCGCTGGGGGATTCTGGCGACGGGCGGGATCGCGGCGGCGTTCGCCGCGGACCTGGTGGATCTGCCGGACGCGGAGGTGGTCGCGGTGGCCTCGCGGTCCGAGGCCTCGGCGAAGGCGTTCGCGGAACGGTTCGGGATCGAGCGGGCGTACGGCGACTGGGGCGCCCTGGCCGAGGACACGGACATCGATGTCGTGTACGTCGCCACTCCGCACGCGGCGCATCGCGCGGCGGCCGGGCTGTGCCTGGAGGCCGGGCGCAATGTCCTGTGCGAGAAGGCGTTCACGCTGAACACGCGGGAGGCCGAGGAACTGGTCCGGCTCGCGAAGGACCACGGGCGCTTCCTCATGGAGGCCATGTGGATGTACTGCAACCCGATGGTCCGGCGGCTCAAGGCCCTCGTCGACGACGGCGCGATCGGCGAGGTGCGCACCGTGCAGGCCGACTTCGGGCTCGCCGGCCCCTTCCCGCCCTCGCACCGGCTGCGGGACCCGGCGCAGGGCGGGGGCGCTCTGCTCGACCTCGGGGTGTATCCGGTGTCGTTCGCGCAGTTGCTGCTCGGGGAGCCCTCGGACGTCACGGCGAAGGCGGTGCTCTCCGAGGAGGGCGTGGACCTCCAGACGGGCGCGCTGCTCTCCTGGGACGGCGGGGCGCTCGCGTCCCTGCACTGCTCGCTGACCGGCGGCACGGCCACGATCGCGTCGGTCACCGGCTCGCTGGGCCGGATCGACATCCCCGACGGCTTCTTCCACCCGGACCGTTTCGTCCTGCACCGCGACGGCCGGGACCCCGAGGAGTTCGTCGCCGACCCGGCCGACGGGCCCCGCAACAGCCTCAAGCACGAGGCCCGCGAGGTGATGCGCGCGCTGCGGGCCGGTGAGACGGAGTCCTCACTGGTGCCGCTGGAGGGCACGCTCGCGGTGATGCGGACGCTGGACGCGATCCGTGACCGCGTAGGCGTCCGCTATCCCGGCGAGGTCGGCGAGACGGAACTCACGTCGGCGTGAGCCCCTGGTTCCCCACCTCCGTCACGAAGGACGCGGCCGTGGCGATCGGCGCCCCGGGCCTGGTCACGTACGGCACGCTCCTGAAGTCGGCCCGGGCCCGCTCGCGGCCCAGCTCGACGGTCACGTAGCCGCGCAGCCCGTTGTAGAACTTCATGTGCGGGTTGGCCCGGGTGTACGTGTCCCAGGTGGAGGGCTTGTCGGCGCCGTCCCGGCCGCTGGAGATCGACGATCCGACGATCTCGGTGCCGAGGGTGCGGGAGGCCGGGTCGTCGAAGTCGTCCTTGATGTCGTAGGCGTACGCGACGTGCACGTCACCGGTGAGGACCATCAGGTTGTCGATGCCGGCCGCCTTCGCCCCGTCGAGGATCCGGCGGCGGGAGGCCCGGTAGCCGTCCCAGGCGTCCATCGACAGCCGGGCCGGGTCCGTGAGGTCGAGCTTGCGCTGCGAGAAGTTCACCTGCTGCGGTACGACGTTCCACAGGGCCCGTGACGTGCGCCAGCCGTCGAGCAGCCACCGCTCCTGGGTCTCGCCGGTCATGGTGCGCGCCGGGTCGTCGATCTCGGGGCCCGGCAGGTCGAGGCCGTCGCCGTAGGCCTGGTCGGAGCGGTACTGGCGGGTGTCGAGGACGTCGAACCGGGCGAGCCGGCCCCAGTGCAGGCGCCGGTACAGCCGCATGTCCGGGCCGGCGGGCCGCTGCGGGCGGCGCAGCGGCTGGTTCTCCCAGTAGGCGCGGTAGGCGGCGGCGCGGCGGAGCAGGAACTCCTCGGGCGGCACGTCGTTCTCGGGGATGTCGTCGGCGTAGTTGTTCTCGGTCTCGTGGTCGTCCCAGGTGACCACGAAGGGGTGTGCGGCGTGCGCGGCCATCAGGTCCGGGTCGGACTTGTAGAGGGCGTAGCGCAGGCGGTAGTCCTCCAGGGTGACCGTCTCGCGGTTGAAGACCGCCGGGAGTGTGCGGTCGGTGTAGTTGCGGTATCCGCCCACCGAGTTGACGGCGTACTCGTAGAGGTAGTCCCCGAGGTGGAAGACCATGTCGACGTCCTCGGCGGCGAGATGGCCGTACGGGGTGAAGTAGCCGTCGGTGTACGCCTGGCAGGAGACCGCGGCGAAGGTGAGAGCCGCGGCGCGGCTGCCGGGGGCCGGTGCGGTGCGGGTGCGGCCGGTGGGGCTGATCCACCTGCCCACCCGGAAGCGGTAGTAGAAGAAGCGGTCGGCGTCGAGGTGCCCGACCTCGGCGTGCACGGTGTGGTGGAACTCGGGGTGCGCGACGGCCGTGCCGCGTCTGGCGATCCGGCGGAATCCCTCGTCGTGCGCCAGCTCCCAGTGAACCAGGACGCGTTCGGCCGGGAGGCCGCCGTCCGACTGGAAGGGGACCGGGGCGAGGCGGGTCCACAGGAGCACGGAGTCGGACTGCGGATCGCCGGAGGCGATGCCGAGGGTGAAGGGGTTCTCGGTGATCTTCGCGGCGTCGAGTTCGGCGGCGCTCGCCGTGCCGGCGGCGGGCAGGTTCACGGAGAAGGCGAGCGCGGCGGCGGCGCCGGTGACCGTCAGGAAGCGGCGGCGGCCCATGTGCCGTGCGGCGGCGCGCAGTTCGGGGGCGTGTTGTGACGGGCGGGTGTCGAGTGTCATCCGGTCCTCCCCTGACTGATGGATGCAGGAGCCAATTGGAGTGGCCGGGGACAACGGCTGCTTGACACGTACACAACACTCAGATGGCGGACGGATGAGTTCCGCATGACGGACCCCGCTCGAGCCCTCCCGTACGCTGCGGGACCATGAACGCCATGCGAACTGCGCAACATTCGAGGATCGCGGTGGTGACCGGCGCGGGCTCCGGCATCGGCCGCGCGGTGGCCGTGGAGTTGCTGCGCGCGGGCTGGTCGGTCGCCCTGGCAGGCCGGCGGACACAGGCGCTGGAGGGGACGGCGGCGCTGGCTCCCGAAGGCACCGGGGGCACCTCGATCGCCGTACGCACCGACGTGTCACGGCCCGACGACGTGACCGCGCTGTTCGCCGCCGCCGTGGAGCGGTTCGGGCGGGTGGATCTGCTGTTCAACAACGCGGGGACGTTCGGGCCCGGCGGGGTGCCGGTGGAGGAGCTGCCGTACGAGGCGTGGCGGCACGTGGTGGACACCAACCTCAACGGGGCGTTCCTGTGCGCGCAGGCGGCGTACCGGCAGATGAAGGAGCAGGACCCGCGGGGCGGCCGGATCATCAACAACGGCTCGATCTCGGCGCACACGCCCCGGCCGCACTCCGTCGCCTACACCGCGACCAAGCACGCGCTGACCGGCCTCACCAAGTCGCTCTCGCTGGACGGGCGACCGTACGGCATCGCGGTGGGGCAGATCGACATCGGGAACGCGGCGACCGACATGACCGCGAGCATGGGGGCCGGGGTCTTGCAGGCCAACGGTGAGGTCGTGCCGGAGCCCGTGATGGACGTGGCCGACGTGGCGCGCACGGTGCGGCACATGGCGGAGCTGCCGCTGGAGGCGAACGTGCAGTTCGCGACGGTACTCGCGACGGCGATGCCATATGTGGGACGTGGCTGAGCAGCCGATTTCCACAAACGGAATATCTGCTTCCACCCCGCCGCGACCGGTTGGCGGCTTATGCTCATCACGCGTCCTCCACAAGAGCTTCACACTTGAGGGGTGGCGTTCCGTCGACCTCACCCGAGGGGGGAGCGCGGCGGCCGTCCATGGACCGGATGGGGGTGGATCTCGCGTGGGACCGCGAGGTACGCACCGGTCCGTGGACGGCCGCCGCGCACATTCTCAGCTCGCGCACATCCCTTCCCAGCCTGCGCACATCCCTTCCTCACGGCCCCGCAATCCTTCGTCCCTACCTTGAGGGCGCGCCCACAGCGGGCGCCAAGAACCTTCGAGGAACGGGATGTTTGGCATCTATCTCAAGCGCGAGCTGGGCCGGCGCAAGAAGGCGGCCCTGGTCATCGCTCTGGGTCTGGCGCTCGGTATCGCGCTGGTCATCACCGTCAACTCGGTGTCGGCCGGCATGACTCAGGCTCAGGACAAGGTCCTGAAGTCGCTGTACGGCCTCGGCACCGACATGACCGTCACCAAGACCAGGACGGCCCCCACGTCCGGGAGTTCGGGCAGACCGAACTTCCAGTTCGACGCCGGCTCCAACGACAGCGACACCACGCAGAGTTCCGACCGCGTGATGACCCAGGGCGGTCAGGCCCTGGCGTCCAGTGTGGTCACGAAGGTCGCCCGGCAGAAGGGCGTGGCGAGCGCGGTGGGCGCGCTGACCCTGAACGTCACCAAGGTCGACGGCTCGTTCACCCAGGGCAAGGCGCAGAGTTCCGGTGGAAACACCGGGAACAGCGGCCAGGGCGGCCCGGCCGGCGGCTCCGGCGGCAACAGCACCGCCGCTCCCCAGGTCCAGGGCGGCGGCGCCGACTTCGACGTGAACTCCTACTCCGTCGCCGGCGTCGACGTCACCGACCAGACGCTCGGCCCGCTGGCCGGTTCGAAGATCACCACCGGCAGGACGTTCACGGCCGCGCAGACCGACGCGAAGGTCGCCGTCGTCAGCACGTCGTACGCCAAGGAGAACTCCCTCAAGGTCGGCAAGACCCTGAAGATCTCCGGCACCACGTACACGGTCATCGGCATCGCGACGCCCGACAGCAGCGAATCCACCACCGACGTCTACCTGCCGCTCAAGCAGGCCCAGACGCTGGCCGACGCCAAGAACCAGGTCACCACGATCTACGTCAAGGCGACCGACTCCCAGCAGATCGACTCCGTCAAGGCGGCGATCCAGAAGAACGTCTCCGGTACGACCGTCACGACCTCCGCCGACCTCGCGGAGACCGTCTCCGGGTCACTGTCCACCGCCTCCAACCTGGCGACCAGCGTCGGCAAGTGGCTCTCCGTCGCCGTGCTCGCCGCCGCGTTCCTGGTGGCCGCGCTGCTGACCTCCTCGGCGGTCTCGCGCCGGGTACGGGAGTTCGGCACCCTGAAGGCGCTCGGCTGGCCGAGTCGCCGGGTCACCCGGCAGGTCGTCGGCGAGTCGATCGTGAACGGCCTGCTCGGCGGCGCCCTCGGCATCGGCCTGGGCCTCGCGGCCGCGTACACGGTGACCATGATCAGCCCCAAGCTGACCGCGCAGCTCGGCAGCACCGGTGGCGGTGGCGGCGCGGGCGGCCCGGGTGGTGGCGGCCCCGGCGGGCAGGCCACCCGGAACACCATGGAGATCGCACTGTCGGCGCCGGTCTCGCTGACCACCATCGCGCTCGCCGTGGGCCTCGCGGTGACCGGCGGGCTGATCGCCGGGGCGATGGGCGGGTGGCGGGCCTCCCGGATGCGGCCGGCGGACGCGCTGCGCAGCGTGTCCTGACCCTCCCCCTCGAGCCGGGGCCCGCTTCCACTCCCCCCGGGGCGGGCCCCACCCACACTTCTTTCCTACGGAGCTCCCATGTACAGACTCACCGGCGTCACCAAGCGCTACACGCGCGGCAAGGAGACCGTCGAGGCACTGCGCGGCGTCGACCTCACCATCGAGGACGGCGACCAGCTGGTCATCCAGGGCCCCACCGGCGGCGGCAAGTCCACGCTGCTCCAGATGATCGGCGGCCTGGACCGCCCCACCGAGGGCAGCGTCGAGCTGGACGGCGTCGACCTCGCGAAGATCAGCGAGGCCAAGCTGACCCGGCTGCGGGCCGAGAAGATCGGCATCATCTTCCAGTCGTTCAACCTCATCCCGACGCTCACCGCGCAGGAGAACGTCGAGACCGCGCTGGTCCCGCTGGGAGTGAAGCCGGCGGAACGGCGTGAGCGGGCGGCCGAGGCACTGCGGTCCGTCGGTCTCGGCGAGCGGCTCAGCCACGCGCCGGCCGAACTCTCCGGCGGGCAGCAGCAGCGGGTGGCCATCGCGCGGGCGCTGGTCAAGAAGCCGAAGGTGCTGCTCGCCGACGAGCCGACCGGCAACCTCGACGAGTCGATGCGGGACGAGATCATGGCGTTGCTGGAAGGGCTGTGGCACGAGTACCGGTTGACGTTCATCATGGTCACGCATGACTCGTCGATCGCGCGGCGGGCGCCGCGGCTGGCGACGATCAAGGCGGGGCAGATCACGCTGACCGATCAGCAACAGTCCTACGCGCAGTAGGGGTTGGGCCGCTTACCGTTCCAGGATCCGGTTGATCTCGGTCAACCGGTCCGCGGCGAGCGGTCCCTTCTCGATCGCGCTCGCGTTCTGCTCCGCCTGGGTCACCGAGCGGAAGCCCGGGATCGGGACCGTCCTCGGGCTGCGGGCCCAGATCCAGGCCAACGCGCCCTGGGCGAGGGTACGGCCGTCGCTCGTCAGGATCTCCTTGAGCGCGTCGATACGGGACAGCCACTCCGGGTCGGCCGACGTGCCGTCACCGAAGCCCTGGAGCCAGGCCGGGGGCTTGCTGCGGATGTCCCCGGCGTCCTGCGGACGTTGCCGCTTGCCCGCGAGCAACCCCATGGCGAGCGGGCTGCGGTTGACGCTCGCGAGCTCCAACTCATCGCACAGTGCCAGCATTTCGGGAGCGTCCTGCATCACGTTGAGCGCGTGCTGTACGGCCGCACAGTGCTCCCCCTGGGCGAACACCGCGGCGCGGGCCGGGTCGTCGGTGCTCCAGGCGTAGGCGCGGATGAGCCCTTCACTCACGAACTCCTCGCACAGGTCCCGGAGTTCGGCCGCGAGGAGCGGGTCGAGGTCGGACAGGTGGAGCTGGTACAGATCGATGTGGTCGGTGCCCAGGCGGTCCAGGGACGCGGTGAGAGCGCGGCGGGCGTACTCCGGTGTGTGGTCGGAACCGGTGAGGGTGCGGGTGTCCTCGTCGAAGACGTTGCCCCACTTGGTGGCGAGGACGACGTCGTCACGGCGCTTGCCCAGCGCCCGTCCGAGCACCCGCTCACTGTGCCCGGCGCCGTAGGTGTCGGCCGTGTCGAAGAAGGTGATGCCCAGGTCGAGGGCGCGCCGGACGGCCCGTACGGACTCCTCGTCGTCGACCTTGCCCCAGCCGAGCGGCTGCCCGTCGGCGTCCTGCCATTCGCCGCCGATCGCCCAGCAGCCGAAGCCGAGCGCGCTGACCTGGATGCCGGAGCGGCCGAAAGTGCGTGTGATCTCCATGCCCCGGAACGTTAGGAGTTGAAGTGCGCTTCAAGGCAAGGGCTTTCCGCACCCGGGTTGTACGACTCTCAGGCCTGGCCGGTCTCGAAGCGGCTGATCCTGCCGTCGTCGCCGACCGTGAAGTCCCAGCGGGTGCGCATCTCGCCCCAGGCGTCGTTGCGGTAGTGGGCGAGGAGGGAACGGCCGCCGTTGGACTCGTTGTCGACGTCGAGATGGCCGTTGGAGGAGAAGATCTCCCGGTCGAGCCACTCGCCGAGGTCACGGTCGCTGCCGTCGTCCGCCATGGTCGCACCCGGCGCGAGCAGGGCCAGGAGGGCCTCGCGGTCATGGGCGTTGACGGCGGAAACGAAGGCACGGACGGCCGGGTCGCTGAATCGGGCGGTCTGAATCGTCATGCCAGCCAGACTCACACCGCGCCCCCGGGCCCGCCACCCGAACGGCCGCGCGAGTGTTCCGGGCAGGTGTGAGCGGTGCGACGGTGGAAACGCGAGGGGGGTCTCGTTCCACTTCTTGTGCTGGGAGTCATCGTGACCGCTTACGACCGACGCGATCTGGGCCTGCTGCTGCTCCGGCTGGGAACCGGGGGTGTACTGGCCGCCCACGGCGCGCAGAAACTGCTCGGCTGGTTCGGTGGCGGTGGCCTCGAGGGAACCGGCCAGTTCATGGAGTCCGTCGGCTACGCGCCGGGCAAGGCGAGCGCCACGGCGGCGGGCCTTGCCGAGGCGGGCGGCGGCACCCTGCTGGCCCTGGGCCTGGCAACCCCGGCGGCGGGCGCGGCGGCGGCCGGCGCGATGGCCGGCGCGTCCGCGGTCCACGCACCCAACGGCTTCTTCAACGCGGGCGGCGGCTACGAGTACGCGGCCTCGCTCGGCCTGACGTTGGCCGGACTCGCTGTCACCGGACCCGGCCGCATCTCCCTGGACCACGCCCTCGGCCACACGGTGAACCGGGGCTGGATGGTGCCGGTGGCGCTCGGAGCGACGGCATTGGTGACGACCCTGGTCGTGGGGGCGCGGAACCGGCGGCTGCGGGAGAAGGAGAGCGGGGGCGACGACGGGCAGGCGTCGCTGTTCGAGGAGGAGGAGGCGTTGTTCGGGGAGTAGTTCGGGGAGTGGACAGACCAGCCGGCCCCCCTGGCCTGACCTTTCTGGGAGGCGGGCGCCCGGCCCCCTGCCCGCCGGCACCCATGACAAGCTGCTCCACATGAGTGATCAGGCCACCACCCCCTCTCCGGACGACTGTGACCTCTGGGAGTCCGTCTACGCCCTGTGGGCCTGGCTGGAGTCGGATCAGCCGGTGAGCGGCCGCGAGGGCCTCCTCCTGCGCATGCTGAAACTCTCCGAGGAGGTCGGCGAGGTCTCCGAGGCGGTCATCGGGGCGATCGGCCAGAACCCCCGCAAGGGCGTCAGCCACACCTGGGAGGACGTCCAGGGCGAGCTGTGCGACGTGGTGATCACCGCGTTGGTGGCACTGCGCACGCTGACCCCGGACACGCGCGAGGTCTTCCACCGCCATCTGACGAGGGTGACGGAACGTTCGCTGGGGCACGGCCACGCCTGACTCACCCACGGTGAGCACAGCGCCGAACTGTCACCCGGTCGGTCTACGCCCCCGGGCACCCCGCACCCCACTCCTCCGACGATGAACCGGACGACGGCAGCGGTCGGAGGAGCCCGATGAACGACACGCCCGCCCCCTTCACAGAACAGGACTACGCGGCCCGTATGACCAGGGCGGCCAGGGACACGACCGAGGCCGGCCTGGCCGGACTGCTCATCACCCCCGGCCCCGACCTGACCTGGCTGTGCGGCTACCGCCCCACCGCGACGACGGAACGCCTCACCCTCCTCGTCCTCAGCCCCGGCTCCGAACCCCGCCTGCTGGTCCCGTCCCTCGAACGCCCCGACGCGGAAGCGGCCCCCGGCGCGAACGCCCTCCGCGTCTCCGACTGGCGCGACGGCCAGGACCCGTACGCGGCAGCCACCGGCCTCCTCCTCCCCAACGGCCGCTACGGCGTCTCCGACACCACCTGGGCCCTCCACCTCCTCGGCCTCCAGGAGGCCCTGCCGCTGACGGCCTACCGCCCCCTGACCGTCGTACTCCCCCTGCTCCGCGCGGTGAAGGACGCCCACGAGGTGGCCCGCCTCACGGCGGCGGGAGCGGCGGCGGACGCGGCGTACGAGGAGATCCTCGCCGCCCGCTTCACCGGCCGCGGCGAGTCCGACGTGGCCGCCGACCTGGCCCACGCGCTCCACGAACAGGGCCTCAGCGAGGTCTTCACGACGGTGGCGTCCGGCCGGAACAGCGCGAACCCGCACCACAGGTCGGGCGACCGGACGCTCAAGAAGGGCGACATGGTGATCCTGGCCTTCGGCGGCCGGATGGACGGCTACTACTCGCACACGGCCCGCACCCTCCACGTGGGCGAACCGACGGAGGAGCAACGCACGGTCCACGACACCGTCCGCACAGCCCAGCAGGCGGCCGTCGAGGCGACCGCCCCCGGCATGACCTGCCAGGAGATCGACCGCAGGGCGCGCCGGCTGCTCAGGGACGCCGGATACGGCGAGTACGCCACCGAACCCACCGGCCACGGCGTCGGAATCACCCCACACGAGCCGCCGCACCTCACCGAGACCGACGAGACCGTCCTCGTCCCCGGCATGTGCTTCTCGATCGGGGCGGGCGTATATCTGCCGGGCCGCTTCGGCGTACGGATCGCGGACGGGGTGACGTGCACGGAGGACGACGGGCGGTGGCTGAACTCGGCCGAACACGGGATGACGATCGTGGAGTGACCGAGAGGCGGCCGGTGAAGGGTCTGTGTACGGCCTAGGATCGAACACCCTGGCGAGATGTCAGAAGCATAGGATGATGTGCCGTTTCTTCGGTCGGGTGGCGGCGCGCAGACATCATCGGGGGAGTACGACAACCGTGGCTGGCTATTACAAGGTTGAACTGGAGGCGCTCGCTCAGCTGACCACACAGCTCAGCGAGTGTGCCAATGAGATGCGTTCGGCGATGAAGCAGCTCAAGGACATCGGCCCCAAGGGGTCGGGCTATGCCGAACTGGAGCAGGCCTGCGACGACTTCCAGGAAAAGTGGGGCTACGGCATTGGTCTGATCGCCGATGCCACCGGTGGCGTCACCGAAGGGCTCTCAGCGTCTCGCAAGATCTACGAGGCGCTGGAAGACCAGATTGCCGAGGCCTTCAGGGGAGCCGGGAAGGCTGACGCCAAGTGATACGGGACCGAGAACCCGCATCTGCGGCACTCCGTTTCCTGGTTCAGCCGGAGTTTCATCCGATACCCATCGGCACAGGCGTCGAGGAGGAAACCTTCGACGAGCGGATGCGGGAGTTCGCCCGCGGCTACTGGGGCGAACAGGACGAGCTGGAGCCGATCCGCAGATTCACCGCCGCCCTGTACGGCGTGAACTCCCAGCGGCTCGCGGCCGGGGGCACGGTCTACCAAGCCCTCGGGATCTTCCCCATCGGCGGGACCGCCGACGGGTCGCAGCCGCCCGAGCGGGTGAGTCGTTGCACGCTCACCGTCAGCGTCCGCGATCTCGACAATCCCGCTCCCCACATCGCGGCGGCCGGCATCGCGGAAACGCTCGACCAGAGCGCGGACGGCGAAGCCCAGTTGGTCACCCTGCCCGCCGGTCCGGCCGTCGTGCACATCGCCGGCTCCCGCGCGGTCTGGACACTCGCCGACGGCGAGCAGGAGAGATTCTTCGTGCGCGTCGAGCTCTGGCTGCCGTTCCCGGAGGAGGACCGGCTCCTGTTGTTGTGTCTGAGCACAGCCGACGTCCAGGATCTCTTCCACTACCAGGCAGTCCTCGCGGACATCGCCGACACCATTGCCTTCGGCGACGCCGAGGACGACCCCGCAGTCGGGGACGACCTCGTCCCGCAGGCACACCCGTTCGGCTGATCGCGTCGAGGGAGACACACGCATGAGCACACAGACCTACGACGCGCTCGGTTTCGACCCGGCCCCCGGCGTGCCGCCATCAGTGGCACAGCTCGTCACGGCTCTCAGCAAGGTGGGCAACCAACTGAACAGTGCCCACAGCACACTCACCCGCGTGGGCAAAGCCGACGGCGCCTGGGAGGGCGACGCCGCGGCCGGCTTCGCCAAGAAGGTCGGAGAGCTGCCGAAATACCTCGCCGACGGACACGCATCGCTGATCGAGGCCGCGCATGCCCTGAACACCTGGCACACGCAACTCACCGACTTCCAGACGCTCGCCGCCCGCTACGAGAGGGAAGCGGAAGACGCTCGCCGTGCGCTCGAGGAGGCGAAGTCCAACCCGGATCTCCGGCTGGCGGGCCGGACCTTCGACACTCAGGCCGCCCTGGACAACGCCCAGAAGGCGCTCGACCACGCCGTCAAACGGGTCGACGAGGCCACCGGCGACCTCAACGCCATCATCAAAAGGGCCCAGGACCTGCTCAGTGAGCACGAGCAGGCCGCGCGTGCGGCCGCCGAGGCCGTTCGCAGGGCTGCCGAGGGCGCCCCTGACGAACCGGGCCTCTTCGACCGTTTCATGGACGCCCTCGACGGCCTTGGCGACAAGATCAAGGATCTCGCCGGTGACGTCTGGAAATGGATACAGGAGCACGCCGACACGATCTACGAGATCGGTGACTGGCTCGGTTACGCCAGCGCCGCGTGCGACGTCCTGGCCGTCGTCTTCTCCGAGACGGTGATCGGCGCGATCGCCTTCGAGGCGATCGGCATGGTGCTGAACGGCGGGGCGCTCGCCTTTCACGGGGTCGGCTGGGCGGCCGGCTCCAAGAAGGGCAACTGGATGGACATCGGTCTCGACCTGGCCGGTTTCATCCCCTTCGGTGACCTGGCTCGCGTCGGAAAGGTGGCCAAGGGAACGTTCACCGGCGTCAAGATCCCCATGAACGTCCTCGACTTCGGGGTGAAGGCCGCCGACTCCTGGAAGCGTGCGGGTGACATCGTCGAGAGTGTCGGCGGAACCGCGAAGTTCGGCGAGGACGCCGAGAAATGGGTGATGCGGAACTGGGGTGAGCTCGGCTCGAAGGCGCATGCCATCCACGTCACCGCCGACACCCTCAAGGATCGCTTCGCGGTCGCCGTCGCCAAGGAGTTCGGGGACTCCACCTTGTACCGGGCGGGTGCCGGGCTGCTGGACAAGCCGTTCCAGAAACTCATGCCGACGCTGGTCGAGAACACACCTCTGGGTCGCATTCCGGCGATCGCCGACTCCGTCAGGCCCGTGATCGACGGCGCGGGCAACACGGTCTCCCACTACGTCGATCCCAGGTCATGGACGGCGCGCGGTTACGAAGCGGTGATGGGCGCGAAAGGGCTGTACACGGAAGGCGCCCGTCTCGTCACGGACGACGTCCAGTACGCCTCCGAGAAGTTCCACGAAAGCGTCGACAGGGCGCGTAATGCCGCCGGGGAGTTCGCCGACCGCGCAGCCGCCGTGAATCCCTTCGGCTGAGTTGGCCCAGCAACTTCGAACCTGCGTCAACAGCGGCCGTATCCTCTACGAATCCGTATCTCACCCGGAGCCGGAGACCAGAATGCACCCCACTCCCCAGGAGCGCCCCTCTTCGGCCTTTCCCGCGCCGATGCAGTCGCCGCAGACCCGATACACATTCGTGGTCAAAGCGAACAACCCTGTCCCGGCAGGATCTCAGCCCGACATCGAGATGAGCTCGACGATCCAATTGACGGGTGCTCAGCGTGAGGCCGCCCCCGCGGCGGAGGTCTTCGAGCGGCGGTCGACGGAGCGGTGGAGTCGCCGGTCTCCGATTCCCTTCTGGATCCACGGCGGAGGCGGGGGTGGGCTGATGTGCTCGATCCAGCCGGCCGGCCCGGACGTCCACGACGTGTACGCCGCCGACGGCACCCCACTGGCCCGCATCACGCGCCGCGCGGGCCGGTTCCTCCCCTGGCCTCGCCGCATCCGGTGGACCGTACAACTCAGCGGCGCGCCGCGGGCGTTCACGGGGAAGGTCGGGAGGGGGGTCACCTGGATGCTGTACGTCCTGAGCTCTCCGGTCTGGCTGCTCTTCTTCCTCTGCATGCTGGTCTACTCACTCTTCGAGGGCGACACGAGCGACACCAGCCTCGACGGCCCGACCCGTACGCGATGGTGTATGAGTGGAGCGGGCACGGCCCTGGACTACCGGGGAATCAACAAGGTGTACCACTACGAGCCCCGGGGGCTGGACGTCCGTGTGGCCTATGCGCAGGCGGTGCTGCATGCGTGGGAGCGGGTGCGCTGATCTGGGGGCGGGGAGGGCAGGGTAGAGGCATCAGCACCGGATGTGAATCCTCGTGAAGGGCAGGCTGTTTCATTTGGATGCGGTGTTATCTCTAGCTTTGCACCTACTGATGGTTTGGTGCTGCCGGGTCTGCAGTGTGGGTCGTGGATGGTGAGGCGGATGGTGTGGGTGACTGGGACGAGGGGCGCCCTACGCCTGTCTCATTCCAGGACGCCCGGGTCTGTTCCGTGATTCGGCAGGGCAGGGTGCACGCCTGGGCACACGCCCCCTATCGGCGGTATGCCCAGGTCGTGACCGACCGTCGTGCGTATCCGAGTGATCTGTCCGATGCCCGCTTGGAGTTGATCGAGCCTGTGCTGTCCGCCTGGCGCTTCGAGCGCTGTGGACGGACCCTGGACTTCGGCAGGCCGCCCCGCACGACCTGCGCGAGATCATGAACGCGATTCTGTACGTGGACCGCACCGGCTGCCAGTGGACCTACCTCCCACATGACTTCCCGCCCCGCCAGACGGTCTACGGCTACTTCGCCAAATGGCAGACCGCCAGCAACTTCGCCCAGCTCAACGGCCTGTTACGGGAGCTGGTGCGCCAGCAGGAGGGCAAGCACCGCCACCCCTCGACCTGCGTGATCGACGCGCAGAGCGTCAAGACCTCCACCTCGGTCCCCGCCAGGACGCAGGCAATCGATGCGGGCAAGAAGATCGCGGGCCGCAAGCGCAGCATCATCACCGACACCCTCGGCCTGCTCCTCGCCGTGCTGGTCACCGTCGCAGGCATCCAGAACTCCACGGCCGGCCGCACCCTCCTGGAGCAGGCCGCCGCCGATCACCTGCGCAAGGCCTGGTCGGCGGCGGCTACCGCAAGCACTTCGCCGAGCACTCCGTTTCGCTCTCGGCATCGACCTCGAAATCGTCCAACGCGCCCCTGGGACCAGGGGATCCACCCCCATTCCGAAACGGTGGGCGGTAGAGCGGACCTACGGCTGGCTGATGCTCCACCGACGTTTGGCACGCGACTACGAAACCCACCCACACCGTTCCGAAGCCATGGTCCACCTCGCCATGACCGACCTCATGGCCCGACGCCTCACCGGAGAGAACAGCATTCTCCTGGCGCGACCCGACATCACCGGATTAAATTCGCATCCCGGGATGAAATAACGGGAGAAAACGACCTCCACGGATGCTCATCCCCAGTGTTCCTCCTGGTAGCGCAGGAGGTCATCGCCGTGGAGTTGCTTGGTGGCGTTGCCGACCCGGACCCAGAAGTCGGTGGTGCCGTTGCCACCCTTGGAAGGCTTGGCGAACACCGGCTTACCTGCCGCGGCAACGCTGATCTGACAGACGACATTGCCAGAAATCTCGGGGAAGCGTACGCGGACGGTGGTCGCTGTCGGGGTCGACAGACTGCTGTCGAGGAGTTGGCGTATGAAGAGCTCATACCCGTCGACGCTGGCCTGCGACTCCAGAGTGGTGAGGTCGTCCTCAATGCCGAGGACGGTTCCGTCGTCAGCGACACCGATGAACAGGTTTCCGCCCTCGCCGTTCAGGAACCCGCAGACGGCCTTGACGATGTTGTGCCGTAGAGACTTGTCGGCCTGCCGGGTGTGCACGTTCCAGCGGGCGCTGGCCTTGAACTCGGTGCCCTGGGACTCGCCCGCGGCGATCATGTCGGCCGGGGTGGTCGGGACGTACGCAGGGCGTTCTCCCGTGAGGGTTTCGAACGCTTCCCTCACGACCTTGGCGATCAGCTGGCGCCGCCGTTCCAGGAAGGTGAAATAGTCGAGCTGTTCCCAGCCGACCGGGAGCGCGTGCCACCGTACCTGCCGCTCAAGCACCTCCGGGTCCATCGCGTCCGTGATACGCGGCCAGTAGTCAAGTGGCGTGTCGGCGCTGGACAGCCCGTCTGCCGGCCAGGTCACATAGGCCATGTTGGCGATGGCATTGACTTGGCGCCGGTCAGTGATACCCAATTCGGCGAGCGCCTTGCGGTGGAACAGGTTGTCCCGGTCGACAGCCTTGGCGGGTTGGACTGAGGGGTCCAGCAGGTCACGGATTCGTTGGTCGCCGAAGAGCATTTCGGCGTCGAGGATGTTGAGCGCCGCCTGGTAGGCGAACAGCACCGGTGAACGCGACGAGGATGTGTCCAGCCGGTTAGGCAGGGAGATGTCCCAGTAGTCGCCGGTGAAGTTCGCTGCGATGATCCGGTCGAGTTCCGCGGTGAAGGCTCGGCCGTCACCTGGCGGCAGACTACCGATCCGTCCCAGGTCGAACTCCATCTGTGACTCCGGCGAGTTGGAGTACCGACCGGTGGTGTGCGCCATGAAGAACCACCGTCCGATCACGGGACGGAGTTCCTCGACCGTCAGCCCGAAATCGTGGCGTCCGATCAGCCAGATCGTGTAGCTGTACAGCAGGGCGTTGTCGGAGGTGATCATCTTGCGACTGCGGAAGCCGGCCGCCGTGACGCACCGGAAGAACTCGTGCCAGCTGGTCAGGTCCAGGACTTTCGTGTGTGCCTGGGCAAGCCGGTCGAACTGCTCCTGCCGTCGAGCGGCGGTGACCTTGCCGGTTTCAAGGTCTTTTCCTCGTAGGACGCTATAGACGTGCTGCAGCCGGGCGCGCCGGAAGGCGACAGCGACGGCTACGCGCAGCAGTTGGTCGGGGCTGGGGTCCAGAAAGGCGTTTCGAGGGCTCGGACCAGGGAGTCCTGCGACCACCGCACTGCGGCTGAAGTCTTCGAGCTGGCGGCGGCCCTTCTCCCAATGCACTGACATCAGGGTGAGGATGAAGTCGGACTGGTTGAGCTTCACGCCTTCGGAGTTGATGCGCACAAAGATGTCGGCGACCTGCTCCTCGTTGGCCGAAGCACCCAGCTCCACAACCTGGAAGGGGAACTCGTGCAGGTCCCGGACCCTGTCTACGCGTTCTTCCAGCTCATC
This sequence comes from Streptomyces sp. NPDC005402, assembly GCF_040606575.1. Classification (NCBI taxonomy): domain Bacteria; kingdom Bacillati; phylum Actinomycetota; class Actinomycetes; order Kitasatosporales; family Streptomycetaceae; genus Streptomyces; species Streptomyces sp. NPDC005402. The sequence goes on along the minus strand of NZ_JBEXFB010000004.1, from coordinate 118,510 downwards.
CTTGGCAGCGTCCGACAAGGGCTGGCCGCTGGCCTGTTCGAGCCGGTGGAAGAACTTCCGGACGGAGGGCTTGTAACCACCTTGGGCCCAGAGCGCCGTGATGTCCGGAATGAAGTGGGCGTCACGCTCGATCGCCGCGTCCGTGACCTCGAACGTTTGGGCCTCCGGGTGGAACGCGATGCGAACGTTGATCTCGTCGAAAGACTTGGTGACGATCTTGCGTCCGGTGAGGACAGCGAACAGAGCGGTGAGCCGCTGCTGCCCGTCAACGACCAACAGTTGAGGAGCCCGATCACCGGCTTCCGTGCCGATCTGCCGCGTCCCCACCTCAGCACCGGTCTCCCAGAACATCAGGGTGCCGATCGGGTAGCCCCGATACATCGAGTCGAAGAGATCGCGGGTCTTCGCCGCGGACCAGACGAACGGGCGTTGAATGTCGGGGAGTCCGATACGGCCGCCTTCGATGTTCTCGATCAGGTGCCGGAGCGTGTAACCAGTGTCTCGATACAAAGTGGGTGACACAGCCGAGGGCTCCTAACGCCCGAGGGCAGATGGCCGGAAGCGGTCAGAGCGTGGGAACAGCATTATTTTCTACCACGCGGACACGGTGCAACGCAGGGCCAATGGCGCTCGCCACAAGGAGGAATGCCCGGCGGCGGGACCCAACTAGGGCGATTTTCGGGTGCCATGGGGATGAGTCTCGCCGGAGGGCATCGTCGTGCGTAACGTGCTTTCGTCGCGAGACCCTTGCACGGCACGTTTCGCCCGGACCACCGGCACCGAAACGACGGACTCAGTAACAAGCGCCTCATGTCGACATCGGCCCACGATCATGCGCGATCACGTCGCGGGGCAGGGGGCCTCGCACTGCGTCCGTTGCGCAGTAGCCACACGAGATCACTCTCCTCAGTGGGTACCGGCAGTAACTGCCACGCCTCCCATCAGCGGGCTGGGTTCGCCGTGCCAGACGATGGTGAGCGCGTCCCTGGCCCGTGTCGCGGCGACGAAGAGCAGTGATCGGGCCCGCTTGCACTCCGCCTGGTACCGGGCCGGGTCGGTGCGGCGCAATGCCTCCACGGAAGCCCTCGGGACAAGGCCCCGTTGCACCCCCGCGATGACCATCCGCTGGTACTCAAGCCCCTTGAACCGGTACATCGTGCCGATGTGAACACCCTCGTCGACCCGGGGCCCGTCAGCCGTGATCTCGGTGGACACGATGCCGCTCTTCGCCAGCCTGGCCACCACTTGGGCGACCATGTCGTTCGTCGGGACGCACACCGCGATGTCCTCACGACGGATGTCGTGCCAGGCCTTGATCTGCTCGGTGATCGCGTCCAGTTCCTCCCCCGCGGAGTGGGTGCGCCGGACCACCGGCTCGCTCCCGTACAGCACCGAGCGGTAGCCGGCCAGGGTCTCCTCGTCGCCGTCCAGATCGTCGTAGCTCTCGTCGCCCAGCACACGAAGGGCGGCCTTGAGGATTTCGCGGGTGGTGCGGTAGCTCAGGGTGAGCTTGGCGGAGCGGCCACGAATGTGTACGCCTAGGCTGCCCAGGGTGACGCGATTGTCATAGATGCGCTGGTGGGTGTCACCGACCAGGAAGATGTCGTCCGGCCCGGCAGCAACCATGGCCCGCAGCATCTTCCAATGGGCAGCGGCCAGGTCCTGGGCCTCGTCCACGACGATGTGCCGGTACCGATACCGTTGCCAGGCGCCCGTCGCCGACTCGGCGTGCACGTTGCCGAGACCACCGCGCTCCGCTTTGTCCCGTGCCGCCGCCTCGATCCGTGCCGTGCGTTCCATCTCCAGACGAGCGGCCCGTTCGGCGACTTGGCGGTGGGTCTCCAGGTTTTTCTCGTCGAGCCTCTGGGTGAACCTTTCGGTCAACTGCCAGATGTCGGCCCGGTCCGCGCGGGTGATGCTCCTGCCCCGTCCGGCTCGGCGTGCCTTGAAGTACCCGGCCCGGGAATTGACCGCCTGGCCGAGGATGACCTGGGTCCACTCGTCCATCAGGAATTCGGCGTCCCACTTGGTCTCACCGGTTTCGAGCAGTATCTGCCGCCACTCGTTCAGGGCACGTGTGTCGTCGATACGGCTCTTGACGCTGCCGGGGTCCGCCTCCCTGACTACCCGGGTCGCCAACTGGTCGACATGAGCGATCTCCACCCGGGCCACGGTCTCGGGGCCACCGAGGGCCAGCAGCCGCGCGCGCAGGTCCGCGGCCAGGTTCTTGTTGAAGGTGGTCAGCAGGATCTGCTTGTTGTTGCCGGGTCCCAGCTGGTCCACGAGGTGCTTCACCCGGTGCAGAGCGACGATCGTCTTGCCGGTGCCGGGACCGCCGCCGACCCGGGCCGGACCTGAGTACCGGCGGGTCACGAGCCGTTTCTGGGTGGGGTGGAGGAAGACCTTCCAGCGTCCGAAGTCACCTTCCTCGATGATGCTTTCGAGGTCCTTGTCCGTCGTGATGACCGTGGTGTCGGTGCGCTCCGCCGCCGCCTGGTAGTCCTCCGGGTCGATGTCCTTGACCTCGACCGGCTTGGTGACCTCGTCAAGGACCTGCTGGTACGGGGTGTCACGCAGCCGCAACAGCACCTCGCCGGTGTGCCGCGGGGCGTACTCGACGAGTCCGAGCAGCTCCTCGTCGGAGGTCAGCCGGGCGACGACCGGGATGAGGGGCTCCGCCACGCCGAGCTCCACGAGCTGCTCCGGGGTGACGTCGGCGAACAGCGGACGCTCCTGCACCGGCTGGGGCGTCTCAGGGGCCGAGCGGGGCACCGGCGGGCGTCCCTTGCGTAGCACGCCGGACTCGACGATCTCCAGGTCGACGTAGTCGATGCTGCCGGTGATCTGGTTGATCCCGTACGAGAGACGGTCGAGGTTCTCGTACACGTGCCCCCGGTGCTTGACGGCGACCAGCAGCCACTCCGACTCGCTCAGCTGCAGCAGGAGGGCCCGGTAGTCGGCGTTGACGCGCGCGGAGTGCAGGCGGTCATGGCCTTCGAGCTTCTTCAGCCGCAGGCTCTGCTGGCGGGGGTTGGCCCGGAAGTCGTGCTGGAACTTGTAGACGGCGCCGACGATCGCGCGGTCGAGCTTGACGATCTCCCGGTCGGTCTTCTCCAGCAGGCGCAGCGTGACCTTGGTCGGGGCGGCGGGGGTGGGCGTGGTCATCGTTCGTCTGCTCCCGTACGGTCCGTTCCGGCGATACGTCGTGCGAGGTCGGTGGGGTCCCATTGGAGGGCGGTCCGGGCGTCCCAGCCCGCCGTGGCGAATGCCGCGTCGCGGTCGGCCGCCTCGTAGTCGGGGCCGTCGTCCTCCGTCGCGGCCAGGACGACGGCTGCCTTGGCGGCGGGCCATGCCAGTTCGGCCTGCCATCCGGAGTCGTTCAACTCGTGGCCTGCCTCGGCCGCTGGCACGCCCATGTCGGCGAGACGGTGGGCGAGGTCGCGCAGCCCCGGTTCCTCTTCGTCGAGGAGGGGCAGTACGTCCTCCCAGGCAGCGTCCCTGGCCACCCCGGGCTGCCCGCCTCCCGGTCCCCCCACTCCCGCGGCGACCTGGAGCTGCGCGGCGTCGAAGAGCGGCAGCTCACTCGCGGCGACTTGCCGGGCGTCGCCCTCGCCTTCGGAGAGGAACTGGATGAGGTTCCCCCAGTACAGCCAGGCCTGCCAGCGGTGCTGGTGGGCCGTCGGGTCCTTGGTGACGGCCTCGCGGCTGTCGTCCAGGACGACGAGCGCGGTCCAGGCCGCGGCCACGGGACCCGGCGTCATGTCGACCGCCAGAACGAGCGGGCAGCCGCTCGCGTCGGTCACGCTCACCACTTGGACAGGCCCTTGAGTACCGGGCGTGTCCTCCCCGCGGAGGTGCTGGTTGATCCGGGTAGCCGCGTTCTGGACGGTCGTGGCCGTCCGAACCGCTTCAGGCAGCGCGATCAGACCGGACAGAGCTGCCTGAGTACGCAGTCGCCACCGCCGCGGACCGGGATCGGCGAGGAACTTCAGCAGCGTGACCACGGGGTTCTGCCAGACCGTGTCGCGCAGCTCACGGGGATCGCCGCCGTACTGCCCCTGGAGAACCTGCCCCGCTATCCGCATGGCGTTGTTCTGGTACGGCTCCCAGGCCGGCCGGTCGGAGGCGGCGCCTTCACCGTCCCAGCGGGCCAGGTCGGTCCAAGTCAGCTGGAACACCACCCAGCCCTCGGCACGGAGGCGGGCCCGGCGGGCCGCGTCGTCGGCGATGCGGTTGTGGTCGGCCGAGGCGTGGTACTGGAAGCCGTCGAGATAGATCGCTACCCGCAGAGGTTCAGCGTCCAGTCTGCGGACCACGAAGTCCGGGCGGGTCCAGCCGAGATCCTCCTGGGGCTTGATCTGCCAGTGGACGACGGTGCGCCCGTCCGGTGCCGTGAGCCTGAGATCCGTGGCGATGGTGCCGGAGGGGTCCTGGGCGTGCCGGACGCTCGCCTGGGTGTCCTTGCGGCGGGCCCAGGCTACGAGTCCTTCCAGGAACCAGGCTTCGAGCTCGCTCTCCACCTGGCGCCCCAGGGGGATCTCATGGGTGGCGGCAACCGGGGCGATCTGCCAGCCCTCGACCGCGTCGCCGAGGAACTCGCGCAGCATGCCGAGCGCCGCGCCCCGGCTGACGTGTGCGTACTCACTGCCCGAGACGTGGCGCAGCAGGCAGCGGTGGCAGGCCGCCTTGCCTTCTTCCTTGCAGGGGCAGGTATCGATGCGGTGGCGTGCCGCCACGAGAACGTCCCGGAAGGTGGCCGGGTCGGCGAGGCGGTGCAGATAACCGGTTCCGCCGGGGAGGGTGTCGTACACCACGAGGAAGCGACGCCGGATCTCGCCGCCGCCCGACTGGTCGGGCATGGAGGCCACGACGGCCTCCAGGTGGTCGGGGTTACCGCCGTAGGTCTCCGCGATGCCCGCCCGCAGCAGCGCCTTGAAGGAGGACAACCGTTCCTCGACGTGGGTCGTGGCGGCGGGCAGCAGGATGCGCAGGGCCTCCGTGTGCAGTTCGTGAGCGAGCAGCAGAGAGACGTCGCCGTCCGGGCGGCCCCGGCCTCGGAAGCGAGGGCACCAGGGCCGGTGGTGGGACCGGTCCGGACGGCGGGCGAGGGACGGGCTCAGGGCGTCCGGGGACTGGTCGGGCGCGGGGCGTCCCTTCGCCGTGGCGCCGCCGCACTGGGTGCACACGTAGAAGGGGTTGAGGCGGACGTCCTCGCCCGCGAAGGAGTCGGTGGCGGGGACGTCGAAGCGGCTCTGCCCGAGGTTGAAGGCACGGACCGCGGCTCGTCGGCTGAAGTCCCAGCCGAAGGTGGCTTGTTGGTGCCGCCACGCGGACTCGATGTCCTCGGTGGGGATGTCCACGGCGGTGACGACTGTGTACGTGAGCCTCTCGCGGTCGTCGGACTCGTCCCTGACCCGGGCGTCGTCGCGCCGCTCCCGGGAGGTGACGCGGGTGGGCTGGAGTACCCGGTGCAGACAGCCGCGGTCGCCGATGGCGCTGCCGTGACAGCGCGGGCAGGCGGTGGTGTCGTCCTCGGCCCGGTGTGTGCGGACGTAGCCGCAGCTGGGGCACACCCGCCACACCAGCCACTTGGGGCGTTCGGCACTGCCTATGTCCAGGCCGGAGATTCGGTGCTTGTACCCCTTGAAGTAGAAGAGGTTCCCGGGGGCGTAGTCAGTGAGTGCCAGCCGGGCCGCCCGCTCGTGGCTGACGACCTTGCTGTCGTAGGTGGTGGTCCCGTCCTCGCCCTCCTCGGTCCAGGTGAGGGTCGCCTCCAGTTCCGTGCCACCGTCCACCAGGCTGTAGTTGGGCAGAAGGCCGAGGTCGACCAGGGTGCCGTGGGCGCTCTCCCGGCCGATCTCGGCGAACCGGCGGGCGACGGCGGCCCGTTCGGCGCGCAGTTCGCGGTCCTGCCGGACGTGTTCGGGGTCTCCGGCGATGAGCTGGGCGCGGGCCTCGTCGATGGCGGTGAGGCGGCCGCGCAGGTCGGTCAGGCGCTCTTCCCAGGTGGCGGCGGCTCGTTCGACGGCCGGGCGGAGCCCTTCGGTGGCGAAGGAGCGCAGGGCGTGAGCCGTCTCCTCGTCCACGGCGGGCACGTCGTCCTCGTCGACGAAGAGCGCCAGGAACTCCTCCACGAGATGCGCGCCACGGGCCAGCGCGGCATCCGTGAAGTCGTGCAGCCAGCCGGTGTCTCCGAAGAGGGCGGAGGCGAGTCGGGGCAGCGGGAGCACCTCGGGCGCGCCGTCCTCGTCGGGACCGTGCAGCAGGCCACGGGCCGCGAGGTCGACGAGGCGGGCCACGTACTGGCGGCGCAGGATCTCGGCGGCCGAAAGGTAGCAACCCGGCGGGTGGATCTCGCCCGCGATCATCTGCCGCGGCTCCTGCAGGTAGTAGAGGTCGCGCGGGCCGCGGTCGACGAGGGTGAGGAGGTAGGCGTTGCCGCTGGAGCGTCCGGCCCGGCCGACCCGCTGCACGTAGTTCGCGGGGCCTTTGGGCAGGGAGGCGAGCACCACGGCTGACAGAGCGCCGATGTCGATGCCGAGTTCGAGGGTGGGCGTGCAGGACAGCACATTGGGGTCGGTGTAGTGGGTGCCACGCCGGAACTCTGCCTCGACGGTCTCCCGTTCCTTCCGGGTGAGGGCGCCGGTGTGCTCGGCGGTCACCACGGTGTAGGCACCAGTCTCCCGGTACAGGCGCCGGTAGTAGTCCTTGGTGTAGTCGCGCAGGCGGGCCACCGATTCGTTGCCGGGGTCGGCGGCGCCTGCGAGCAGTTCTCCGGGGCACTGGTAGCGCGGGCAGGGCTGGCGGTGCCAGGCGTCCAGGTGGTCGGGGTGGACCGTCTGCTGCCACGAGCAGACGGGGCAGCACGCGTAGGCGTCGCTCACGATGTCGTCGGCGAGTTTGCGGACCCGGATGTGACCGGGCTGGAGGCCGTAGACCCGGGTCGCACCGTCCTTGGCGGTGTGGACGCAGAGGATGCCGGCCTCGGCCAGGCGCGGCAGCAGGGCACGGACGAACTCGGCGGCCGCGTCGCGGGGCAGGCCCAGGCAGCGTGTGGTCCAGTCCTGGTACCAGTTCTGTGCCGAGCCGAGGGTGTCGAACTGTGTTCTGTCCTTGGCCCGGTCGAGGAGGAAGGCGGGTGCCGAGATGCCGGGTGGGAAGGCGGGCATGCCGGACGGCCGTCCGCCCCATACCAGCCAGCGTCGCACTCCGGCCTCGTCGAGCCAGGGGTCGAGCCAGCGGTGGCGTACGGCGCCCCGGATGCGGAGCCGCTCCAGGATGCCGCGGACGTAGCCGCGGAAGCGTTCCTCGTCCGGCACGGTGCCGTCCGCCAGGGCGACCAGGGCCGGAGTCCGTTGGAGCAGGTCCCGGACGATCTCGGTGGCCTGCCCGGGGTCGGTGAGGTCGACCTCGGCCGCGGCGGTGCGGGTCAGTTCCAGGGTGCGGCCTTGGCGGGAGCGCAGGCCGAATTCGAGTACGGCGGCGAAGGACAGCCGCTCGCCGACCAGCTCCCAGGTGGCGCGGCTGCCCTTGCTGCGGCCTGACAGCAGGAGGTCCACACCGTGGATGTCGTGCAGGGCCGGGGGCGCGACGGCGGCGAGGACGTCACGGTCGACGACCTCGGCCAGGCAGTCCGCCACGATGTCGTTGAGTGGCCGTGCGGTGTCCTCGTCCAGCTGGTCCGCCAGCAGGGCACGCAGGGAGAAGTCGTAGGCGCGGTTGGCGACGAAGCCCGCGCGGTGCGCGGCGTCCTGCACGGAGTCGTTGAACAGCAGCGTGCGCCGCTCCGGGCCGGGCGCCAGTTCGCCGCCGGTGAACAGCTGGGTGATGGACGCGGCGGCCAGGGGGGCGAGTCCGCGGCCGAGGAAGCGGATGGCGTTGCCGGTGGCGCAGTTGGGGCAGCGGTCGTCGGCGGCGGCCTGGTCGTTCATCAGGTCGACGCGGACGAACGCGGCATCCCTGAGGCCCTTGGCCGCGCGCACGCCGTAGGCGTCGGGCCGTTCGAAGTCCTTGGCGGGGTCGATGGGCCGGATGCGGCCCTGTTCTCCGTCGAGAACGAAGACGGAGCCGCGCCGCCCCGTGTCCTCGGCGGGGTCGAAGGCGGACCGGTGAGCCTCGGCGACCGTGGCTGCGATCAGGGTGCGCACCAGCCGTTTGTCCCTGCTGAGGGACGCCTGCCGGATCTTCGCCGGGCTCATCTCCAGTTCGGCCCGGTCGTGTTCGCGGGAGAGAGCGGCCCAGCCCGACCGCCCGCACTGCCGACAGTGGACGGCGGGAAGGAAGACGTTCGCCGGTGGTACGGCGGAGTCGAGGGCCACCGCTGCCTCGGGCCCGTCGGCCACCGGGCCGTCGCCGGCGTCGAGGGTCGTCGCCTGTTCCTCCCGGGGCCGGTCCTCGTCCCAGCGGAACTCAGGCCTGGGTCCGATGCCGCGCAGCACGCGTGAGACCGACCGCACCCACTGGTGGACCTCCACCGTCAGCAGCGGCCGCGGCCGCTGCTCCGTGCTGTCGGGGCCCTGCGCGACGGACAGGAGGGCGATGAACCGGGACAGGGCCTGCGCGGCCTCCTCGGGCTGCTGCTGGACGGCCATGCCCCAGTGGTAGGCGTAGCGCGGCAGCGCGTCCATGATCTCGGCGCGGGTCTTGGGCCGCCCGTCGAGGATCTCTAGGACGGCCGCGGTGAGCCGATGGGTGCGCAGGATCTCGCCGAGCTCGACGGGGGTCGGCGGGCGGTCGCGGTGCTCGTCGGGCCGCCGGGTGAAGGCGTCCACGAGACGGTCCATGGCGTCCGGGTCGCGCAGGGGGTCGCCGAGGGTGATCACGTCCTGCGGGGCCGGGAAGGGCAGCGTGAAGTCCGACTTCCCGGCGAACTGCTGGACGGTCATCCGGTCCTCGCCGATCACCGAGTCCGGGCCGAACGGTGTGCCGAAGACCTGGGCCGCCACGTCGAGGATGGTGCCGCCGCCCTCCGCCGCCGGGAGGTTCAGGGTCCCCGTCACGGCGGGAGCGCTTTCGCCGAGGGTCGCCGAGGTGGCGACGGGACATACGTCGCCGAGCGGGCGGCCGGGCCGTGCCTTGCCGGTGGCGGCGCCGAGCCGTCGCATCAGCATGGCGACGTCCGTGCCCTGGGCACCGTCGTAGGTGTGGAATTCGTCGACCACGACGTAGGCGAGGGCTTCGTCCTGCCAGAGCGGGATGTCCTCGGCGCGCTGGAGCAGCAGGTCCAGCATCTTGTAGTTGGTGATGATGATGTCGGGCCGGGCGCTGCGGATGCGTGCCCGGTCCGTCTGTACGCGCGCGTAGCCGGTGGCGGGCTCGTCGCCGATGTAGAGGGCGGCTGACACCTGGGCCAGGCGAGGGTCCTTGAGCTGCTCGTTGAGGCGCTGTGCCTGGTCGGTGGCGAGCGCGTTCATCGGGTACAGCAGGATCGCCTTGACCCCGTCCTGCCCGGCCGAGCGCGCGCGGCGGCAGTGGTCGAGCACGGGCACCAGGAAGGACTCGGTCTTGCCCGATCCGGTGCCGGTGGTGATCAGGGTCGGGCGGGCCGGCCCGCGCAGCGTGGACAACCGCTGCCAGGCCCGTGCCTGGTGCCGGTAGGGCTCGAAGCCTTCGGGTGCCCATTCCAGAGCCGACTTCCAGGCGTTTCCGGCCGGTTTGAAGGGCGTGCGGATCCGCAGGTACGGGCCACGGAAGATGCCGTCCTGCGGGTCCCGCAGGAAGTCCTCCAGGGCACGCCGCTCACCTTCGTCCGCGAGGGCGAACGTGGTGGTCAGGTACTGCGTGAGGCTGTCCCCGACCTGTTCGGCGGCGAGAGTGGGGCGCACCCGGTGGCTCCTTGTCCTTAAGCGACGGCTGGTACGAAGTCTCCTACACGGCTACGACATCTCATACGGCGCGAACCAGCAGGTCGGCCGGGATGCCCGCGACCGCTGGGGGTTCCCGGTCGCCCTCGTACCCGAGGTGGACCTCTTCCCGCGCGCGGGTGAGCAGTACGTAGTACGTCATCCGCAGCGCGGCCGCTCCCGGGTCGCCGCTGTCGGTGTGGATGTCGGGCACGAAGACGCTGTCGAACTCCAGGCCCTTGGCGCTGGCCCGGCTGATGACCCGGATGCCGGGCCGCTTCAGGTCGAGCGTGCGGTGACGCCCCTCGGCGGCGGCGCCGACGTACACCTGCGAGCGGAGCTGGGGCGCGGCCCGCTCAAGGTGTTCGTGCAGGGCGAGTTGCTGCCGTGTCGTGCGCAGGACCACGCCGATGGTGCGTTGCGGATGCCGTTCGGCGTGCGCGACGAGCTGGGATGCCAGGGCGCGCTGGTCGGCGTACCGCGACAACCTGGGAACCGGTCCGGTGCGGGACGGCAGAGGTGGCGGGTTGGCTCCGGTGTGGAAGCGGGCGGCGAGGGCCGTGACGGGCCGGGTCGTGCGGTGTCCCGTCGTGAGCTCGTGGCGGGCGCAGTCCCGCAACGCCGTGCTGATCTCGTCGAGCGTGGACTGGGTGTCGGTGATGCGCTGGCACTCGTCGGCGAAGACGGTGACGGGAGCCCCGAGCAGATGGCACAACCGGTAGAAGGACCGGGGCAGGTCCTGGCCTTCGTCCACGACGACGGCGTACGGCTCGGCCGGCTCCTCCACGGCGGCGAGGGCGAACAGTTCGGACCAGTCGAACCAGTCCTCGGCAGCCTGCGGGGCCCCTTCGCCGGTACGGGCCCGGTGCCAGGCCTGGATCCACGCGTGCACGGTGGAGATCTCGACGTCGCCGTGAGCCGCCAGTGTCTGGCGCAGCAGATTGGACCGGGTGAGCAGATGAACCCGTACCCCGGTGAGGGCGAGCAGGCCGGCACGCTGGGCGGCGAGCACGCTCTTGCCGGAGCCCGGCGGCCCGGTGACGACATGGTGCCCCTCGAACGGCAGGTCGCGCAGCAAATCCTGCTGTTCCTCGCTGAGGTCGAGGTACGTCAGCGTCACCGGTCGTCGTCCTCGATCTCGCGGACCGCGAGCTCCCGGGCCGCCGTGATGACGTCCTCGAAGTAGCCGGGGACGCCCGCCCCGCCGACGAGCAGCACCCGGTCGAGCAGCGCGTTGCCGGTCTCGCAGCTGGTCTCGGGCAGCAGACAACAGGCGTGGCAGGCCGCGCGGTTGAGGTTCGCGTAGCCCTGCCCGGTGTGTTCCGCGCACAGCGGGTCGGCCGAGCACCAGGCGGCGGCCTCGGTCAGCCGCAGCAGGGTTTCGGCGAGCCGGGGCGGCTCGCCCTGGCGGACCAGGCCTCCGAGGGTCCCCTCGGCATCCCCCGCGGCGGTGTAGACGAGAACACCCGCCTGTGTGCCGCCGCCGGACCGGGCGTACACGCGCTCGCGCAGGGAGGCGGTGGAGTACCCGGACTCGAAGGACAGCTGCCGGACCAGGAGGTGGGCGAGCGTGTGCAACAGCACGAACCGGGGCAGCAGTTCGGGCCCGGTGAGGGCTTCGAGGCGGTCCTTCTGGAAGGCCCGGTCGAGGTCGTCCCGCAGTCCGCGCACCCGGTCGCGTACGTCGCGGTCTCGCTCCCACTCGGCCAGTCGCCGCTCGTCGAGGGCGAGGAAGACTCCCTCACCGAAGACTTCCACAGCGGGCAGCCAGCGGGCCCGTCGGCCGGTGTCCACCGGGACGAATCTGGCGGTCGGGGTGACCCGGCTGAAGCCCTGGATGGCGCGCACCTCACGGAGCCGGTCGGCCACGACCACGCGCGCGACCTTGCTCCGCAGATCCACCCATGGCGCCTCGGTCTCGTCCTCCAGCCCGAGCCCGGCCTCCCGGATGACGAAGTCCCGGGTGGGCTCCGGCGCGGGAGCGATGAAGGCGGCCCATTCGTCGCTGCTCAGGTCCGGGTACACGACCTGGTGGGGGTGCTGGCCGGGCTCGGCGGCCGGGGCGCCGGTCTCCTCCGCGAGCAGGTCGTCGAGAAGGGCGTCGTCGGCTCCCGTGTCCTCGGTGATCATCGACCGGATGAGCGGGGCGCGCGGGCCGTCGGGCGCCTTGCACAGGGCGAGCCACATCTCGTGAAGGCGTACCTGTTCGGCGATCTCCCCGTCGGTGGCGGTCTCTGCGCTCTCAGGGATGTCGAGGGCCGAGTGGACGACGGGGTAGTACAGGTTTCCCGCGGTCCGCTGGACGATCTGTACGGGCCCGGGGCAGTCCTTGGCCGCTTCGCTCCGGCGCTGCCACGGGTTACGGCCGGTGCACCGCATCCGCTTGGCGCCGAGGACGTCGAGCAGGTCCCGGGACGCGGCACGGCAACCGTCGGCCGTGCACGCTACCGACAGGGCCTCCAGGCCGGTCGCCCGTTCCTCGAAACGGAACCGCAAGTGGTCCCGGTCAGGGCAGGACTCCCGCTGTTCCGGCGTGAGTTCGGAGTGCGCCCAGTACCACCAGTCGACGTCGCCGAGATGACCGGACGGGCAGATCTGGACGAACCGCATCGGGGTGAGCTGTCGCTGTGGCGAACAGCTGCGGCAGCGCGGCGGCTGCCCCGGCCGCTCGTCGGCCACCCTCCAGTGCGTCATCCGTCGGCACGCCGGACAGAACAGCCAGGCGGGGAAGCGGATGTACGGCGGGCCGGCGGCGTCCGGGATGTCCCAGGCGTCGTGCGGGGCGGGCGGCGCCGCCCGGAAGCCGGAGACGCCGAGACGCGCGGCGAGCCGGGGCGAGGACACGGGCTGATGGGCTCGGGGCCAGTCGCCGATGCCCGCGGCGACGAAGGACTCGCCCTGCACGTCGAGTACGGCTCCGGTACCGAAGGGCACCACGGTCTGCGCCTGGCGTACCCGGCGGCGGCTCATGCGTCGGCTCCCTTCACCACGACCTGGCATTCCCGGTCGACGTTGCGCATGGAGTGCGGGGTCTCCCACAGGCCCCCGCCGCGGTCGAAGTCGCGCAGCAGGTTGTGCTGGCCCTTGCCCTGGGTGCGGTAGTGCAGGCGCTTGCCGTCGCTCCGCGCCTCCCGCGCCGCCTCCTGCCAGTCCTGGAACAGCCTGAAGAGGTCGTCCCGGACCCCCGGCGCCGCCTCCGGGTCACTGCGCCAGACCCACTCCACGAGCCGTTCCGCCTGGGTGCTCACATCGGCGACCCGATCGAGGACGTCGCCGGCCGCGTCCTCGGCGCTGAGCCCGAGGCCGTGCCGGACGAGCACCACGAGGGCCGCGTGCAGGGCACGCCTGCGGGAGGGCACGGACCAGGGTGTGACGGTGGTCGGCTCGACGTGCCGGTACAGGGCGGCGTGGTACGTCCCGAAGGTCTCGTAGTGCGAACGGTCGCGCGGCTTGGTGGCGTTGAGGAAGGTCACCACGAGTCCGGGCACGCGGTGCCGTCCCACCCGGCTGGTGGCCTGGATGTACTCAGCGGTGGCCTTGGGCTGGCCGAGCATCAGCATCAGGGCGAGGCGCTTCACGTCCACGCCCACGGACAGCATGTTGGTGCAGGGCAGCAGGGAAATCGCCGCGGGATCGTCCCAGGACTTCTCCAACCGGTCCAGCACGAGAGGCTGCTCGCTGCGGTCCAGGCTGCTGGTGAGCTCCTGCACCTGTCCCTCGGTGAGCACCCGCCGCTCCGCGACCGGGCCGATGCCGCCGAGCTGGGCGGGGATGTCGTCGGCCGCGGCGGTGACGGTGCGGCCCAGCTCGCGGAGGCTGTGGTGGTAGGCGACGAGGGTCCAGTAGTCGTCGCGGTGCTCCTCAGGCAGCTGCAACGGCCCCTGGAGGAGGGTGGCGGCGGTGGCGACGGTGGCGCGACCGGCCGTGTGGCCCTGCGCCATGACCCCGACGTACAGGCGGCCGGGCCGTCCGGAGTCGGGCTCGGCGAAGTAGGAGGAGCGCGCGTCCAGGCCGGCGGGCGGGAAGAGCTGTACGGGCCGCCCGTACAGTCTGCGGACCTGTTCGCCGGAGCGGCGGATGGTCGCCGTGGAGGCGACGATCTTCGGTCCCTGCTGGGCGGGCGAGCACAGTTGCAGGATGGCCGCCTCGTACAGGCCGACCGTGGTGCCGAGGGGGCCGGTGAGCAGGTGCAGCTCGTCCTGGATGACGAGGTCGGGCGGCAGGGCACCGCCGCGGCCGAAGAGCCGTCCGGCGTCCCGCTCCCAGGCGAGCCGGGCGAACTTATCGACCGTGCCGAGGACGAACGTCGGGGGCTTGTCGTAGAGGTGGGCGTCGACGACGGCTACCGGGAGTTCGTCGTGGAAGGCGCAGTCGTCGCGGGGGCAGAAGAAGCGGAAGGACGAGGCGCGCGCGTCGATGCCGTAGTCGGAGCGGTCCGGGGACTTGCGTTCGGGCACGATGCGGGTGCCGCACCAGGGGCAGCGGTCGAGAATGAAACGGTCGTCCGGGGTGGCGGCGGCTCGCACCTCGTCGAAAGCTTCCACGGCCGACTGGTACGAGTTCGGGGTCGTCGCCTCGCCGACCCACAGCCCGATGGAGAAGGTCTCACGCCCGAGCGCCACCGGATCGGCCTGCCTGAGGCGTTCCAGGGCGCACACGGTGGTCGCGGCACGCTGGAACTGCTGTGTGGTCAGCAGCGACAGCGTGTACCGGCTCAGTACGGCGGTCCCGCCGCCCGAGGTGCCGCGCGGCCGGAGCCTGCGCAACACCATCACGAAGGCGGCGAGCAGCAGATACGCCTCCGTCTTGCCACCACCGGTCGGGAACCAGATCAGGTCGACCGTCTCCCGGTCGGGATGGGACGGGTCGGCCGCGCCCTCCACCGCCATGAGGAAGAAGGCGAGCTGGAAGGGGCGCCAGGAGGCTGCCGGGTCAGCCGTCGGGTCCAGCTGTACAGCGGCACTGCGAGCGTGCCGTTGTCCGGCCTGGTCGGTTTCGCTGTGCCGCATCTGGAGGGCCATGGCGGCGTTCGCGGTACGGAAGGCCCGCCGCAGATCCTCGTTCTCGTCGGCGCACAGGGCCTGTACGCCGCTCTCCATGCGCAGTACGGCGGTGCTGATCCGCTCCAGGATGCGGCGGGCGGCGGGCCGGGCCGAGGAGGGTACGTCCGTGGCCCACTGCTCGTCGCACCAGGCGCGGTAGCCGCCTACGAACTCGTCCAGTTCTCGCCGCAGTTGACCGACGGGAAGGGTCTCGTCGGCGAGCCGCTCCAGCAGCAGGACAGGCGTCCTCGGCCCCGCCGCCCGCACCGTGGGGACCTCGGTCTGCGGCATCACCTCGGCGTGGACACGAGTCACGCGCCCGTCGCCAGTGCGCTCCTCCCGCACGGCGCAGCCATGGCCGACGGCGTAGGTCTTGACGTGCCGATACTGGAGGCGGAGTTCCTGCTCCTCCTCGTCGCGGCTGGCGAGCCGGATACCGGGGTAAGGAAGGACCTCCCCGTCGACTGTCTCGACGCCGAGCCCCACCTGGAACAGCATGCTGTCCCACTGCCGTTCGCGCTCGGCGGCGCTGAGGGACTGGCGAGGCGCGCGGGCCGTGTTGACGAGCGCCACCGTGACCAGTCGCCCGTGCCCGAACGTCCGCCAGGTCACCCGAATCTCACCACGTCCGTCGAAGACGAGGGCGCCGGGCTCCCCCGCCTTGAAGGAGCGCGGCTCGGCGGGCAGCGGGATGCGCTGCCAGCGGCGTCGCCCGTGCTCATCCCGCTCGGTGAGGTAGCGGGAGCCCTCGACCGTGACGCGGAGTTCGGCGGCGGTGGTGAACAGGGACAGTCCAAGAGAAGAGGGAAGCCAGGAGTTCGCTTCCGGCACGGGGTCGTCCCGCTGGGCGGTGTCCTCCCGCTGTTCCTCCGCGCCAGGCGCGTCCAGCACCTCGGCGGAGAGCGTCAACTGCCGGTGCAGGTCTGCGTCTTGGGGATACAGGGTGCCCATCAGGTACAGCCTGTCGGGCGGGGAGGTCACCGTCTCGTGCTCGTCCTGGGCGGGCCCGACGAGCTGAGTGCGTACGAACGCGACGAGTTCTTCTCTTGGCCCCATGGCCCCCGTGTCCCCCATGCTGCCCCCTGGTGACCGAACGTACCGGTCCGCAAGATCGTATCCGGCATATGCCGACCAGCGCCCCTCCGTTCGGGAAAGCGCTCACATCCAGCCACAGGAGGTGGACGCAGCGTTCCCGCATCACAGGGTCGATTGTCAGTGGCCTGTGCCACAGTCTCCTCATGACGGCGGACGCACCGGGCACCCGGGGGAACAGGGTGCGTGATCTGCGCGGCACGATGACGGCGTTGCTGGCCGACCTGCACGGTCGCGCACGCGGCGGCCGCGTAACGGAGGACGAGTTCACAGCGGTGACGGCTCCCCTGGGGCTGGATTCAGATGGCCTGAAAAGGCTGGAAGTGGCGCTGGCGCAGCAGGGACTGGTCGTCGAGCGGTCCGCCGCCCCTACCCGGGAGAGCGTGCGCGTCGTCCGAGTCCTGGGGCTCGCGCGCAAGTACGTCGCCGCGGGCATGGTCCCGGCACCCGCGTTCGCCGGGCTGGTGTCGCTGTGCGGACTGGACGCCGCGGAACGGCAGTTGCTGACGACGGCCCTTCGAGGCGAGGGAGTGGTGATCGGCGCGATCCCGACTCCGCGCCGGGCGGAGGCCGCAGCGGTTCCGGAGGAAGCCCGACTCGACGAAGAGCCGCAGGCGGACGAACTCGGCGGCAAGGGGGAAGTCCTCACGGACCTCGACTCCGCGATGGCCGCCGCGCGGGCCCGTATGAACGAGGACCGGTTCCGGCACACCGCGTGGAAGACGCTCCTGACCGCCGAGGAGGAGGTCGGGCTGAGTGTCCTCCTCAAGGGCGGGCCGGAGCACATCGACCACAGACCGGAGGAGGCCGAGCTCACGGCCCTCCCAGGCACCGACATCCGCCGCCGCGCCTACGAGACGCTGGTCATCCACAACCTCCGGTTGGTGCACAAGCTGGCCCAGCGTCTACAGGGCCAGGGTCTTGACTACGAAGACCTGGTGCAGCACGGCGTGACCGGGGTGATGCACGCGGCCTGTCTGTTCGACCCGAGCAAGGGGTTCAAGTTCTCTACGTACGCGACCTGGTGGGCCCGGCAGGCACTGGAGCGGGCGCTGGGCAACGAGAGCCGGCTGATCCGTATCCCGGTGCACCTGCATGAGAAGGTGCGCAAGGTCGCGACGGTCGAGGCGCGGCTGGCATCTCAGGGACAGTCCCTCTCGGCGGGCGCGGTGGCCGTGGCGGCGAACCTCACCGTGGCCGAGGTCGACGCGGTACGCCGGATCAGCCGGCCCACGGACTCCCTGGACCGCGAGATCGGTGACGGGACGCATCTGGGCGAGCTGGTGGCGACGCTGCACCTGGCGCCCACGCCGGAGGAAGTACTCGCTCCGAAGTACTCCCGGCTGCGGGTGGAGGAACTGCTGGCCCGCGCCTGTCTCAGCGAGCGCGAGGCCGATGTGATGCGGCGGCGCTGTGGGCTGGTGGGCGGTGAGCGTCAGACGCTGGAGGAGATCGGCGAGGAGTACGGCGTCTCGCGCGAGCGGATCCGTCAGCTGGAGACCCGGGCCCGTGACCGGCTGAAGGAGGTGCTGGCGGGTGGGGTGCCGGCGCCTCGGGGAAAGCGGGGACGCAAGCGCAAGCCTCCTGTACAGGAGGCGCCCCCGCCGGCGTCCGCACCAGTCGAGGAAGCCCCCCGGCCGACGCCCCAGGTCAAGAAGCCGCGGATACCGGAAGGTCAGGGCACGCTGTTCTGACGGGTCAGAGGTCCGGGCGGATCTTGCTGCCGATGTGCGCGAGCCGGATCGCCCGCTCCTCCGGGACCAGGCGGAAGTGGATGCGGCCCATGCCCGGGGTGAAGCGGGCGTGCAGCTCGAAGAGGCGCCGCTCGCCGTCGAGGTCGGTGAAGCGGCAGACTTCTCGGCGCGTCTGGCTCTCCGGGGTGACCTTGGTCTGCCATTCCGGTTCGTGCCGCGTCGCCGGGTCCCAGAGGGCCACCGCCGCCTCCAGCCGTTCCAGGCAGCCCCGTACGGGCACGACCCAGCGAGGGTCAAGGTCGGCGAGGTGGCCTTCGGTTCGGGGCAGGAACTGGAGGTGTGGGTAGAGGTCGGCGCGGCGCTCCCAGATCTGCCGGCCGCTGTCCGCTCTCGCCAGGCGGGATTTCCGGATCCAGTCGAGATGGTCGCCGACGTGGGTCCTCACGGAAATGTGCCGGACCTCGACCGAGAGGTCCTCGAACTCCAGGGTGCCGTCGTCGAGTTCGACGAGTTCGCGGCGTTCGAGGGTGACCGAGGCCGGAGTCCACTCAGGTGCTACCGGGAGGCTGACGGCTATGCCCTGCATAAAGTGCGCGGCGCCCAGTCCCAGGACCTCCTCGCCCTTGTGACGGTATTCGAGATGGCCGTCGGCGTCAGGCGCCGGATAGACGCTCTTGACCGGAGACCTGTTCTGCAGAGCCCGCAGGCGCCGCCACCGATCGCGGTTCTTCGGATCGTCGAGGAACCAGTCGCCGATCGTGTACCCCTCGGCGATCTCCAGCGACTCCCGAGCGACCTCGCTCACCAGAGCCGTCTCGTCCGGGTCCTCCTTGACGACGGCCCGAACAGCGTCAACGAAGTCGGCCATGGCCACGTTGGCGCGCGAGCGGTCACAGGCCGTCGCCCACGACCGCTCGTTCAGGAACAGCAGCGGCACGCTCTTCCTCCCCCTTCTGTCGATGCCCCGTCAGTCCAGCAGCTGATCGAGCGAGTTCTCCCACTCGTCGAAGAACCCCTGGGGCCACTGGGCGAGCATGCCGTCCTTGTCGATGCGGGGGCTGACCACTTCGGCGCCCGCTCCGTTCCCTCGGAAGTAGTGGACGACTGCGCCTTCGGGCTGCAACCTGCCCTGCTTGACCGCGATGCGGACGCCGTTGAGGACGTGGTCACTGTGTGTCTCGACGATGAGTTGAGCACCGGTCGCCGCTGTCGCGGCGAGCAGGGCCGCCATTCTGGTCTGGCCCTTCGGGTGCAGATGGGCTTCCGGGTTCTCCAGCAGGATCAGGCTGTCGGGCGTGGCTGTGAGACAGGCGATCACGATCGGCAGCGCGTACGTCAGGCCGAAGCCGACGTTGGTGGGACGGCGTCGGCGGGTGGCGTTGATGCCGGCGGTGCCGCCGAAACCATAGGAAAGCCGTACCGAGTCGGTGCCTTCGATGGCGGAAGCCTGGAGATTGACGCCGGGACAGAGTTCCTGCATCCAGGCGTTCGTCAGATCCAGGAGCTGAGGGGATGTGGCGCGGGGGTGCCACAACCGGTCCGCGTCGACGACGTCCTCGGCATGATGGCGGAGGTAATTCACCGCATGCTCGCCCCGCACGCCGAGAAAGCCGCGGGCGATGGCGATCTGATGGGAACGTGGATAGGTGACGGCGGGCGTGATGCGGTCGGCTTGGAGGTACTGGAACGGGCGGTACGCGAACGGAGCCGTTCCCTCGGGCGGAGGCATCCACACCGGCATAAGGTCCTGGTCCGGTTGCGAAGTGTCGTACGCGGCGCCCCACCCGTACCGAGCGCCCTCCTGTTCAACGACGAAGGCCACGTACGGGGACGCCGGCCTCCCGACGATATGGCTCAGGTCGTCGGCGGCGCCGAAGTCCTCATGCAGAACATCTTGAGCCGTACCCAGCTCCACCAGCTCACCGTTGAGCAGGAAACCGTCCTCGGAGGCCTCGTTGTACGCGATTCCCATTCCCCGCAGCCCGCCGGCGTCGTAGGACTGTCGAATCATGCCAAGTGCCTGCAGAACACTGCTCTTACCTGACGAGTTGAGGCCGGTCAGCAGAGTCAGGGGCCCCAGCGCAAGGCTGAGCCGGCGGAACGCCTTGAAATTGACCAGGGTGAGTTGAGTGATCACTGTTCGCGCTCCTTCCGGATGTCACTCAGCACTTCCCGGAACATCTCCTCGATCGTCTCGAAGCGCTTGTGCACTCTCTTCGGATCGCCGGTGCCCACGGAGATGGACCGCTCGAAGTCCGCGTCCTCCAGACATTCGGCGATGCCCAGAGTGAGGTCCCATTCCGTCAACTCGTCACACTCGGCCGGAGTCAGCGCCGCCAGGTTCACCGCGACGCTCTCGAACAGTGCTTTGTTGATGGGGGACTTGCGCCGCTGGCCGCGACGGAACTTGCGGAAGGCGTGTTCCGCGAAGATCGCCTCCGCCGCCGTCATGGCTCGCAGGAACTCCTCACGCAGTCGTTGCTCCCCGTCGGCGCCGAGGCGGTTGATCCGGTGCATGGCGTCCGCGAGGAAGCCGTCGAAGTCCCCCCGGCTGTAATCCTGCGGAGCGGTCAGCCGGAAGGCGAGGAACCGCAGCACCATTTCCCGGTCGGCCATTCGATCCCCGACGACGCTATGCCTGGTTGCCCTGCGGAACTCCTGCGATTCGGCGAGTTCGACAAGGAAGGTGCGTGCCCTACCAGGGATCAACGCGTGCCGGATCTCCTGCCGGGTGAGGGGTTCACCGCCGGTGTTCAGCCTGGCGAAGACGTTGAACATCACTGGTTCCGGCGTACCGCGACGGATCACATGGACGACGACCTCGGTCTCCCGCAGCCGGATCTGCAGCTTGCCGGAGAGGTTGTCGAAGCTCTGCCCGTCGAATCCGACCAGGTACTCCAACCCCTTCAGGAGGAGTTGTGGCTTGCCGACGGTCTGCGGCGCCACGAACCGGGCGATGGACGTCAGTCGCTGGATGCCGTCGACGATGGCCCAACTGCCGTCCTTCTTCTCGGCCGCGTAGAAGGAGGGGATCGGAATGCGCAGCAGAAGCGACTCGATGAGCCGGCTCTGCTTCTCGTCGGTCCAGATGCCTGCCCGGCGCTGAAAGTCCGGGGCGAGGTCGACCATTTCGTTGCGCAGTCGGGACAGCAGAAGGTCGACGGTGGTCGTGCGGGTCTCGATGTCGATGTCGTCCGGGTCGAAGGGCGAGGTGATTCGGTCTGGTTCTTCCTCGCGCTCCACATCGGTGGCATGGCCGTCGGCGGTCACCTCGAGAGCGAAAGTGAGGGGCTCTTGCGCACCCTCGTCCCCCGCGCCCACCTGGTACCGCTCGTACACCGACCGCCGGTCCCGTGTACGCCCCTGGCTGCTGTCCTCCAGCCCGGCCATGTCGTCTCGTCGCCCTCGCCCTCGTGTCGCGCCCGGTCATCGCTCGGTTTTGATCGTCTCTCAGCCTACCGGCCGTGATCCCGCGGTGACGGATGAGTGGTCGGCGCAGTGCGGGCAGGGGCCGGGCGGGACGGACACCGGAGGGCGGCTGTGCTCCTCGCCCGGCAGCGCCGGCTCGTTGTCGCCGGTGGACGGGCCGCCGACGAGAAGTTCCCGAGCGCGGTGCAGGGCCTCCCGGAGCGGCGGGCAGACCAGGGCTACGCTCGCCAGCCCCCCGGCCGCCAGCAGCTCCGAGACCGCTCCCCCACCGGGCAGGAGAACGGCCCCGGCGAGCAGGCCCACGGCCACCGCCGCCTTGCCCGCCCCCGCCAGCAGGCGGCTCCGTAGCGGCTCGGCCTCGGTGGCCGCCGCGTCCGGTTCCGGTGCGTCCGCGAGGAGCGCGGTGTCGATGACGACCAGGCTGTCCCGCTGCCCACGCGGACGGCAGCTGTACCGGAGGGCGCCGGCGACCAGCAGGGACAGGTGACGTACGGCGGTGTCGCGGTCCGCTCCCTCACTGAAGAGGTAGCGCTGGTCGGCGTGGGTGAGCGCGCCGATCAGCCGTTCCGTGGTCTGCCTCAGCTGTTCGCGGGCGACGGGCGGTGTTCTGCGGGGGGCGTGCCGGGCCTGTGCGCGCAGGGATTGGCAGAGGCGGGCGAAGACTCGCGCATGGACATCGAGGGCCGAGTCCTGGGCGCGACGGCCGTCCGGTACGAGCAGTAGCTCCAGGAAGTGGACGGCCGCCTCCGTCACGGTCCCCGCCGCGTCGGAGACCGTGACGGCCCGCATGTCTGCGGCCATCAGTGCCATGGAGACGGCACTGAATCCGGCAATGGCAGCACACATCCACAGGGGTGTGATTGTGGTCCGGGCGGGCGAAGCCGACCACACGAAGGGGAGCAAAGCGGTCAGGAGGGGCACCGCCTGGAGGAGTACGGACACGGAACGGCCGGCGGCGATATGGTCCCGCCGGTCGACGAGTTCGTCCTGCTCCGGCCGCGCCTCCGCCGGTACGCCGCGCCGCTCCAACTCCTTCAGCAGCGCTGTCAAACGCCTCTCGCACGCGCCCCGCCCGACGCGCCGCACGCCCGGTAACCGGTACACCACCGCGCCCAGCACACGCGACCGGGACTGCCACCGCGCGGCGATCCAGACCGCTTCGAAGAAGGTCCACCAGCCCCAGAAGAAGGAGACGTACGCGAATTCTGTCCGTGTCATGGCGAGCAGGGTCCCAAACGGCACTGACAGTCACGCGAGGACGACTTCACACCAGACGGTCTTGGTGTACGGGTCGCCGCACGTCGTTCCCCAGTGGGTGGCCAGGGTCTCGACGAGGAGGAGTCCTCGGCCGGAGTCGTCGTCCGGGGAAGGCGGCGAAAGAGTGCCGGGGGTGGGCGGGTGGTGCGCGGGGCGGGCGTCGGTGAGTTCGATACGGAGCGTGGCGTCCCCGGGGTGGAGGGTGAGGCGGAGGCGGAAGTCGCGGCCTCTGACTCGGCCGTGCAGGGCGGCGTTCGTGGCGAGTTCCGAGACGAGGAGGGTGGCGATGTGGTTGGCCTCGGTGTCGTACGGCCAGCCCCAGGTGTGGAGTTGCTCGGCCGCGAGGTGACGGGCGAGGCGGGCGCCTCTCGGGGTGGCGGAGAGGCGGAGGGTGAAGTGGAGGGTGGGGGCGGTGGGTTGGGTGGGGTCGGAGTGCGGTGCCCTCGTGGGGGCAATATCGGCGTTCATGTCACTCAGCGTGGTCGGCCGACCCTACTCTGAAAAGCGATGACGGCGGTACGCAGCGTCACTGTCCGGGTGCTGTCCGGCTCTGTCCGGGCGGTGTGGCGTTACGCGGTGTGGCGGCGGGGAGTTGGGTACGGGCGGCACGTGGAGGTGTCCGGGCGTGAGCGTGACGGGGCGGTCGCAGCAGAGCGGTGACGGGATGGAGCCGTACGGCGCCGATGACGAGGAGTCGGCGGCGGTACTGCGGACGGTGGGCAAGATTCTCAAGGCGTGCCGGGAGCGGACAGGGCTGACGCAGGCCGAGTTGGGGGCGGCCGTCGGGTACAGCGAGGAGCAGGTGTCCTCGGTTGAGCGGGGGCGGCGGGCACCGAGTGCGAAGTTCCTGGAGGCGGCGGATCCGGTGTTGGACGCGGGCGGGTTGCTCGCGGGGTTGAAGAAGGATGTGGAGGAGGCTCGGTATCCGAAGAAGGTTCGGGATCTGGCGAAGTTGGAGGGGGAGGCGGTTGAGCTGTGCGCCTACGCCAACTCCGTCGTCCATGGGCTTCTTCAGACGCCAGAGTACGCGAGGGCGTTGTATGGGATGCGGCGCCCACCCTTCAGCGAGGACGAGGTTGAGCGGCTCGTCGCCGCGCGCTTGGCACGGCAGGAGATCTTCGACCAGCAGCCGGCCCCCGTCTTCAGTTTCGTCCAGGAAGAGGTGACGCTTCGCCGTCCTCTCGGAGGCAGAATGGTGATGCGGAAGCAGCTCGAACGCCTGTTGGAGGTCGGTCAGCGGCGGAATGTGGAGATCCAGGTGATGCCCACAGACCGCGAGGACCACGCCGGTCTCGCTGGCTCACTTCAGCTGCTCCGGCTCAAGGAAGGGGACACCGTGGGTCACAACGAGGTCCAGCTCACCAGTCGGCTGATCTCTGATCCCAAGGAGGTTCAGATCCACGAGATCCGCTATGGCATCATCCGGGCCCAGGCCCTCACGCCGCGTGAGTCGCTGGCCTTCATCGAGAAAGTGCTTGGAGAGACATGATGACCAACCCCTCGACGGGGAACGGTTCCGTGCTGCATTGGTTCAAGAGCAGCTACAGCACGAACGACGGCCCGGAGTGCGTGGAGGTCGCCTTCGCTCCCGAAACCATCCAGGTACGGGACTCCAAGCGCGTGCAGGGCCCCCAACTCGCCTTCAGTGCACACCAATGGGTCGCCTTCGTCTCGTACGCCGCCGATCACTGACGTACGACATGCTGACGCCCCGCATCCGGTTCCGTACCGGGCGCGGGGCGTCGGCGTATCCCGGTCAGGTGGACGGCGGAGTCCACTTGCCCTTGTCGATGGCCTCTTGGAGCCGCGCCGAGAAGTAGGCGTGTGCCTCTCGCATCTCGGCCTCACGGTTCGCCTTGTAAAAGGGGGGCGTGTAGCCGTCCGGCGGCTCCTTGCGTTCGCCGTCGAGGTGGGCGCGGAGTTGTTCGTAGTGGTCCTTGGTCTGGCCGTGACCGAAGGTGTGACGGCTGCCCGCGATGCGGCGGCCCTCGGCGTCGAACCAGGTGACGGCGTCGAAGTCTTGCATGATCGGGAAGCGGGCCTTGTACATGGCGACGAGCGAGTGAGCGTCCACACCGAGCCAGACAGCGACCAAGGCGTCCAACTCGACCAGTGCCGCACGGCGTGCACGTTCGGTTCGCAGGGCGGTAGCTCGGGTCCACTCGGAGCTCACCTTGTGCAGCGGCTCTATACGAGGCCAGTCCCGGGCCCAGGACTCGTATCCCGGCCAAGTCGGGTCATACAGCTCGGACCAGAGCGCGGCGTACTGTTTCGTGAGGCAGTTGAGCCGAAGGGTACGCAGCAGCAGAGCTGATGCCAGCGGGTGCCTTTCGGACGGGATCGGAAGTCGGCCGGCCTGCGTCACATCAAGGTTGCGCACGCGTGTAGTACGCAGCAGGTAGTCGACTGGGATGGATGCCCAGAATCCGGCCGTGAGAGCGGTCATGCGATTGTTGCCCAAGTGAGTGCTGCGCATGCCATCGATGTGAGCGGGCCCCGGTGGAAGGAGCGCTTCGTACAAGCTGCGCTCCGTGTCCGGAGCGATCATCTTTCGCCATGCCAGCCGGTAGAACTTCGTGTAGGCCCGGGTCGACCGCCTCACGAAGTGTTGATCCACTTCCTCGGCCCCGACCTCGTCCTCCGGAACTCCCCGAGCCTCCGCCAACACTCGCCGTGCCTCAGCCACTGCATCCTCCGACGCCCGCAGCTGTTCCAGCCCGCACCTGTCCAGCCACTGGTCTTGCTTCTCGGCGTACAGCTCCGGCGTCGCTACGCGCACGTACTCCGTCTCCGGCACTGCGTCGTCAGGAATCGTGAGGTGGTTGAGGCCGAGCACCTCGCTGCTGCCCTGGCTTGGCTGCTTGAACAGTGGGTTTGCAAGGCCAAGTTGGGGGCCTTTGAGAATGACGTCGTCCCACTTCTCGGGTTGGAAGACCGAGCCACCCTCGTTCGGAAGGTTGTAGTCGATCAGGCCATCTCTCTTGGCGAGGGTTTCGTTGTAGCCCGAGGAGATCGGTGGCTTCAGCGGCCCCAGTCGCAGCGGATAGTCCGCGAGCGCCCTGATCGCCTCCCCTTCCGCCGCACTCACTGGAGAGAGCAGCCTTCCCTGATCAACCCGCTGCTCTTCCTCCCCGGTCAGTCGCTGCCACTGTTCCAGCGTCGCGCGGTTCACCCGGATGATCCGCTTTCTGTGCGGCCGCTCGTCCCACGTGTCCCCCCTCCGCACGACCGGGTCAGGTCCCGTTCCATCGTGCTGGGCGGACAGGCGCAGAGCATCCACTGAGAACAGCCAGGACAAATGGTCAAAGCCGATCTCCCGGTCAGGCCCATAGATGTGCACGCCGAAGTGGCTGGCATGACCAACTGGCGGAGGGAAGAAGCGGTTGCTCGCGTTGGAAAAGTCCCCGTGCACACGCAGCCGTCTATATGCAACCGCCCGCAGCAGACCATCCTTGTCACCGCTGAAATGCGTGTCAGGGTGAATGAGCCCGACCGTGCCGTCACGCCCAGCGTGGGTCCAGGTCTGACACATGAACGCGCGATACAGATCGGGCCGCGTGCCACCGAGCACCGGGTACACGACCGGCGAGCCAAGCTGGCTCGACACACCCATGATGGCAACGAGCTCGTTCAGGAAGTAGGCCCGCGCCTCGGCACCGCTGAACAGCTCGGCAACCCGAGCCTTCCTCACCGCCGCGCTCGGCTTCTCCGTGAGCATGAACCACGGATCGCGCTCGGCGAGAACAGAGTCCTCCTTCCACTCCGGCCGCACCCACGGCGGATTCCCCACCTGCACATCAAACCCACCGGCCTCCCCGGCAAAAACATGCGCGAACTGCAACTCCCAGTGGAAGAACCCCATCCCCCCGTCCGCGCCTACGTCATCCCGGTCCTCACTCCCGGCCACGTCCTCCACCGTGTCCAACCACGGGAACCGCGCCTTCAACCGGAACGGCGAGTCCATCCCCATGAACCCGCCGAGTTTCACCTCGTACTCCCGCAGCGCCTCCAGGTTCCCGAAACCGGCCACCAGGGAATCCGCCGGCACGTCCTTCGCCCCGAGCGCGCACTCAAGGAAGTCGATCCAGTCGTCCAGCGTCGCGAGGGGAATGACCTCGCGCCGCCCCTTTGGCTTACCGGACGTCTGCTTCCGCGCCGGCTTCTTGTCCTCCGCCTCCGCCCCGGGCTCGGCCTCCCCCATCTCCAACTGCTGAGGAAGCCCGTCGTCGAAGAGCCCCTCCTTCACCCAGAGTTGGTCTCCAGGCGCCGGGCCGGTGGCCGCCACCACCACCGGCGCATCGCCCGCCTCCGACGCCGGCTCGTCACCCCCGGCATCGCCACCACCGTCGTCGGGCACGTCCTCCGGGCCGACCAGCTCCCCTACCCGGTCCAACGGCCAGAACCACAGCGCGCACCACACGTCCATGACCGTCTTGAGCCGCCAGTACGGCGTCCCCGGCCGCGTGAGGTCGCCGTACACGACCTCCTTCGGTACCGCCTGCTTGGGATGCTTCAGCCAGTCCGCGCCCCAGACGTCGATCTCGCGCGAGATCTCCCGCTCGGACTGGTTCAGCCGCTCGACGACCAGCTTCCACAGGAACTCGGCACGCCGTGCGACCCCTTGGAGCCGTCGGCGCTGTGTCACGGTCTTCGGGGCTCGCTGTATGCCCGAGCGCCACTTCTCCATCCGCTGAACGGCCGCCTTGTCCAGCTCTTCGGCGATCTTCTTGGACTTGGCGTCCCCGACGACCGCGCCCCACCCCAGCGCGGGCAACAGGAAGTGATGGACCGCACCATCCGGCAACTCGCCCTCCCTGAAGGGGAGTTCCTTCGGAGCGAGCGTGTCCTTCTTCGAGAGCCACTTGCCCTTGCCGAGCGCGTCCTTGTCGTAGATCTTCCGTCCCGCGCCGACAAGGGAGTTGCCGCGCCGCAGGTGCAGACCGAACCACGGCGCCTGCATCCCGGGGTGCATGGTGTTGAGCCAGAGCGAGACCTCGGCCAGTTCCACCGCCGTGGCGTTGAGGTCGACGCCGTACGCGTTGTGCAGGGCGACGTAGGCCTTGACCTTCTGCAGCTCGGCCAGCCTCTGGTCGGGCTGGATCTCCACACCGGTCTCGGCCTGGCGCCGTTTCAGGTACTCGGCGGCGACTTGGTTGATCGCCTCATTGAGGAACGCACCGGAGCCGAGGGCCGGTTCGCAGATCTTCCACCCCAGCAGCTCCTTCGCCGACGTCACCTCGCCGTTCTGGTCCAGGCGGTGCTTCAGGGCCAGTTCGACCGTGACCTGGGTGAGGGACTCCGGGGTGTAGTAGGAGGCGGTGTTCTCGCGGTCGCGGCCCGCCAGCCGGTAGACGAACGAACCCGGCGGGTACTCGGCCCGCTCCGTCAGGCCGGTATCGTCGTTCAGCCGCTGGACGAACACCTCGTTCGGGTAGTCGCTGGCCCGGGACTCCGGGATCATCCAGCTGCCCTTCGACGCGTCGCCGCCCTTGGCGACCTCGAAGAGGGTCTCGCGCGCGATGAAGCCGGTGTAGGACATCAGGCCCTCGTACACGGCGCCGAGCTGGTTGATGCCGAGCTGGGCGTAGGAGATGAAGCCGCCCCGCTCGCCCTTGCGGCCCTTGGTGAGCATCAGTCGGCGCAGCACCTTGTGGAGGGTGGCGTTGCGCAGCCGGGTGTCGAAGAACTCCGGTCCGGCGGACGGGTCGTCCTCGTCGTACAGGGGGTTGGGGACCTTCGGGTCGATCAGCCGGATCGCGCCCGGCTCGAACAGGTCCGAGCGCAGGGGCTCGAAGCGCAGGCCGACGTCCTCACTGCGCCGGGCCCGCCGTTCCCGTTCGAAGCGGCGGGCACGCAAGGTGAGTTGTGCCTCCGTCAGGTCTCCCCCAGCGGCCGCGAGTTCGGCCGCCTCCGCCGCCTCCGCCTCGCGGTCCGCCGCCTCCGCCGCCCGGTCCTCCTCCTCGGTGCCGTACGGGCGGTGGCCCTTGTTCACCATGCGGGTGAGCAGGTCGATCGACTGGTAGAGGTGGAAGCCGTCGCGCGCCGTGGGGCCGACGAGGTCCCGGACGGCCAGGTCGCCGAGGCGCTGAAGGCCGTAACCCGCCCCGTACTCG
The DNA here is from genome assembly GCF_040606575.1 of Streptomyces sp. NPDC005402. Taxonomy (NCBI): domain Bacteria; kingdom Bacillati; phylum Actinomycetota; class Actinomycetes; order Kitasatosporales; family Streptomycetaceae; genus Streptomyces; species Streptomyces sp. NPDC005402. Next base: position 90,041 of record NZ_JBEXFB010000004.1, on the reverse strand, counting down.
GGGTAGTCCGACGGCAGGATGCCCAGCTCCGGGCGGGCCTCCGCGTACAGCAGGAACAGGATCCGGTACAGGTAGCGCAGGGACTCGCGGGTCAAGCGGCGGGCTAGGCGCTGCGGGTCGTCGAGGTCGGCCGCAGTCACTCCCTGTCCGGGCTCGGCCAGCCGGTCCAGGACGGCCTGGGCGATGAGTTCGACCGAGTCCTTGAGGCCCTCGCGCAGTTCCGTGGAGACGCCGACGGCGTGTTTGCCCGACTTGGAGACGAGGTCGTCGAGGGGGTTCGTGCCGCCGGTCTCCGGGACGCGGAGCGAGTCCGCGCCGAACAGGGCGGCGATGGTGTCGAGTTCGCCGCCGGGGCGGTCGTCCCGGCGTTCCAAGGCGGAGTCGAGGCTGACAGCGAGGTAGCGGCCCTCACTCCAGGCGGTGCGGTCGGCCAGTACGACGACACCGCCGACCAGGATCAGGACGTAGCGGGGCGGTTCGTCGGCGGCGAAGAGGAAGCGGACCAGGGTGTCGGCGTCGGTCAGCGGCTCGCCCTGCGGGATGTCCACCGGGTGCAGGAGCCGGCCGGGGCCCGCGGGGTCGCGGGCGGCGTCCGGTTCGGCGGCCCAGCCGCAGGCGATCGCGACCAGCCCGGGTTCGGCATGGGCGACCTCGATGTCGTAGGTGCGGCCCGCTCGTTCGACGGTGAGAGTCACCGGAGTGGGGGTGTATCCGAGTGCCCTCAGTACACGTTCGTGGAGCTCGGCGACCGTCTTGACCCAGCGCGGGTCGTCGTGCGTGCGCCAGCCCGACTCGTCCTCGGGAGCGTCGATCTCGGCCTGGGCGCGCTCGGCGAGGTCGGCGCGCTCGGCGAAGTACGGCGTGCGCAGGGCTCGTAGGCCCTGGCGGGGGGTGAGGGTGCGCGGCTGGTCCGCCGGCTTCTTGTTCTCCTCGGCCTCGTGTTCGGCCCAGCGGGCGAGCAGTCCGTCCTTCGCCTTGAGGTCCTTGGGGAGGACCTCGGCGAGGTAGTGGGCGGAGAAGTAGTCGCCGTGGTTGACCAGCGAGTCGTACGTCACGTCGAGGACCGTTTCTGCGGGTGGCTTCGAAGGGAGAGAGGCTGGTGCCGGTCAGGCGTCGCGGTCGAGGACGGCCAGGACGCGCAGCAGCGGGCGGCCGGTGGCGGAGAGCTTGTCGGCCAGTTCCGTCTGGTGGCGGATGGTGTCCGCGACGATCCGGCCGGGCAGCAGGGACTGCTGCTGCCAGCGGCCGAGGCGTGCGCGGTAGTCGTCGAGCTGGGCGCTGATCTGCTGGGTCCAGGCGTCCTTGCGCGCCTCCAGGTGCTCCCGGGCCGCCGCCACCGCGGCCGGGACCAGGGCCTGGAGAGCCGGGAGGTCTCGGGGCGGGGCCGGGTTGGCCATGTCGGGGCCCACGCCCGCCTCCGCGAGGGCGTCCGGCATCGGCACCACCTCGGGCTCGCCGGGCAGGCCGCGGACGGCCATCCACTCCACGACCGTGGGACGGCCGAGCTTGTTGGAGTAGATGCCCTGGACGAGGAAGGTCGGGCCGGGTGCCCGAGGGGTGAGGAGGACCGGTGCCTGCTGGCGGCCGAGCTGCACGAGGACCTTGTCCACCAGCCACTCCACCAAGGGATGGATGTCGGTGAGGTAGCCGATGGCGGGCCAGCTGGACCCGGACTTGCCGCGGGCCTCGTCCAGGCTGTGCTGTCCGAGGCCGCGGTCGAAGGTGACCAGGAGGCGCTCCTTCAGCTTCTGCTCCCGCAGGTAGTCGGGCGGCAGGATGTCGAGGCGGTGGAGGAGGTCGGGGGCCTTGGCGGTGGCGAGGCTCAGGTAGGGGGCCGGTTCGCCGCTCGGTCCGGTGTGGCGGTGTTCGGACAGGTCGAGGGCGTCGTGCGGGTGCTCGTCGTAGACCTCGTCGAGGGCCGCCCGTACGAACGCCTCCGTGTCGCCGCCGAACAGCGACGGGACCTGCGCCTTGGGCACGGGGTGGTGCTCGGGCAGGACGGACGGCTGGGAGAAGAGCGCGGTCAGCGGGTCGCCGGGGGTGGGTGAGGCGGCGAGGGACTCCTCGACCGTACGGCCGGCGAGGAGATCCCTGATCAGACGGCGTTCCTCCTCCTCGGCCCGGTACAGGCCGGTCACCGCTTCCGCGGTGCCGTCGAGACGGTAGGCCTCCTCCTCGCGCTCGAGGAGTTTCTGGGCGACCGTGCGGTCGTCCTTTGCGCCCGGGGTGTCGGAGTGCAGGATCAGCGCGCGGAAGCGGGGGTTGTGCTTCTGGCCGTAGCGGTCGATGCGGCCGTTGCGCTGCTCGATGCGGATCAGCGACCAGGGGATGTCGTAGTGCACGAGGTCGTGGCACTGGCGGTGCAGGTTGACGCCCTCGGAGGCCACGTCGCCGGTGAACAGGATGCGGACGGGGTCGTGGGCGAGGCCGAAGGCCTCGACGACGGCCATCTGCTCCTTGTCCGACAGACCGCCGTGCATGACCTTCACCGCCTGCCGCGCCTGCTGCTCAGTGAAACCGAGGCGGGCGGGGACGACCTTGGCAAGCCACTTCAGCGTCTCGACGCGTTCGGAGAACACGACGACCCGGGTGGCCGAGCCGGGCCGGACACCGATGTCGGTGAGCTGCTCCACGAGCGCGTCGAGCTTGGCGGAGTCGCCCTGCGCCCCGGACTCCCCGATCGCCGACGTCAGCGCGAACAGACGCTCCAGGGCTTGGAGTTCGGTGCTGATGCGGGCGGCCGCCGGGGTGCCGGGGGCCGTCTTCGCCGCCTTGTCGGTCAGGGTTTTGCTGCGGGTGGTGACGGTCTTGGCGAGCGCGCGGTGGGAGGAGAGGAAGGCCTTCAGGAGCGTGTACGGGAAGAGGCGGTCCTCGGTGAGCGCCGTACGGCCGGACGTCGCGGTGCCGAACTCGGTGGAGGTGTCCGGCGCCGGGATCCAGTGCTCGGTGAGTTCCGCGAAGATCCGCTCCTCGGCGTCGGTCGCGGTGCAGGGCACGGAGACGGTGGGGTCGCGGTCAGCCCACTCCTTGCCGATCTGGTCGCGCACCTCGGGGTGGACCTTCGTACGGCGGATGAAGAGGTGACCGAGGTCGTTCTCGGCGTCGTAGTCGTTCGGGTCGGCGATCGCCGCCGGGTCAAGGAGGCTGATCAGCTCGGCGAAGGACTTCCCGTCGCCGTTGTGCGGGGTGGCGCTGGCCAGCAGCAGGGCGTCGGTGTTGGGGGCGAGGACGCGGGCGAGGGCGTTGCGCTGGCTGCCGCGGTTGATGAGGTTGTGGGACTCGTCGATGACGACGGCGTCCCACTGGATCTTCTCCAGGTGGTGGCGGTACTGGCCGATGTTCTTGAGGGTGTCGACGGAGACGATGACCCGCTTGTAGTGGGTGAAAGGGTTGCGGCCCGCCGGGATCTCCCGCTGGATGCGCTGGATACCGACCGAGTCGAGGCGGATCAGCGGGATGGAGAAACGCGTCCACAGCTCGTGCTGGAACTGCTCCAGGACGTGCTGCGGGGTGACGACGAGGATGCGCTCACCTCGGCCGCGGCGGATCAGCTCGGCCAGGGTGAGACCGATCTCCAGGGTCTTGCCGAGGCCGACGACGTCGGCGATGAGCAGACGGGGCCGCAGGTTGGCCAGGGAGAGGGCCAGTTCGGCCGGGCGCTGCTGATAGCTGAGCGGGTCGACGAGGAAGCGGTCGGCGAGCGCCAGGCCGCGCTCGGTCTGCGGGAGCGGGGTCTTGCGCAGCAGGGCTTCGAGGAAGAGACGGCTGCGGCGGAAGTGGTCGGTGGGGTCCTCGACCAGCTCGGTGTCCTCCGGGTCGAGGAGCCTGACTCCGTCACCGGCCAGACGCTCGATCTCGGTGAAGAAGACGGCCGTCTCGTCGCGGACGAACTCCGAGACGCCGACCGCCTCGATCTTGGCGCCGTCCCGGCTCGGGGTGACGTTCTTCACCAGCCACTCCTCGTCCCGTACGAGGATCTGGGCCCCCGGCGGGAACCTGGACTCCGAGACGTCCGGCTGGTGGGTCACGCTGCTGCCTCCGCGTCCTACGGGAGTGGTCGAATACCGCGCAAGTCTTCCATGGCGGGTGCCGTCCGTGCAGGTCGCTGCGGGAACCGAGCGACCGGTCGACCGCCGCTATGCGGATGTGCCACGCGGCCGTGGTGTGCGTCGCTCGTCGGCGGCGCCGTCGCGGCTGGTCGTACCCTCGTGGCGGCCACATACCGACGCAGCCCCGCGCCCCTGCAGCGGTGCCGCCGAACCGCAGCGGCTCCGCCCGGCCTGGTCGAATCGGCCAAGCATGCCTGGTCGGTCAGCGGCCTGCGCCGCGAGCCGGAACGAAGGCGGCCTCCTTGGCGTAGGCGGAGCGCAGGGCCTCGGCGACGTCGTGGGCCGTGGCGGCATCCGGGGTGCGACCGCGGCGTGTCCGGGGCCGTGTCACGACGGGACGTGGGGCCGGCGGGGGCGGGATGGGGGCATCCGCCTTCGCCTGTACGTCTGCGTCGTCGGTGTCCGGCTGTTCCTCCGCGGACGGCGTCACGAGATCGACGACCGTGGGCACATACTCGGCGATCGGTCCCGGAGGCGGCACCAGTCGGCCGTCGGCATGCGGTGCCGTCCGCGCGATCAGCCGTTGCCGGGCCTGCCGAGCGGAGACGCCGGAACTATTGAGGACGGCCACCAGTGCGCCCGTGACATCCGGGAGGGAAGGGCGGTCGGCCGGGTCGAAGGCAAGCATCGAGGACACAACGGGCGTCAGTTCCGTGGGCAGTCCTATCAGGTCCGGGGCCTGCTGCCGATCGCCGATCCGGGCCGCGACCGCGAGCCAGTTGTCACCGTCGTACGGGTAGTGGCCGGTGGCGGCGAAGAGCAGCACCACGCCGAGGGCGTACACGTCCGCCGCCGGGGTCAGTTGGTGAGTGCCCTCCGCCTGCTCGGGTGGCATGCACAGGACGCTGCCGACCACGACACCCGTCGCGGTCAGTGTTGTACGGCGTTCCGCGAGCACCGCGAGCCCGAAGTCGATCACCTTGGGGCCGTCGGGGCCGAGCAGGATGTTCTGCGGCTTGAGGTCCCGGTGCAGGAGCTGCGCCTGATGGACGGAGGTGAGTCCCTCGGCGAGCAGCGCGCCGAGGCTCGAGGTCTCGACGAGCGGGAGCGTGCCATGGTCGCGGACGTGGCGCAGGAGGTCGGGGCCGGGAACGTAGTCGACGGCGAGCCAGGGCTGGTCGGCGAGCGGGTCGGCACCTGCGAAGGCGGCGACCCGGGGACCGAAGACCTTCCTGAGGTTCTCCACCTCGAGGACGAACCTGTTGCGGGTCTCGGTATCCAGCACGGACGACTTGATGACCTTGACGGCGACCTGCTGTCCGGCGGGTGACTCGCCGAGGTACACCCGGCCCATACCGCCGGAGCCGATATGGCCGCGGAGCGTAAAGCCCCCGATGTGAGTGGGGTCGTCACTCCTCAGCGGTTCCACGGCGTCCTCGCTCCCCCTTGGCGTCTGGCACCCGGCCCGCGCACTGCCATGCGGCCGTAGCTCTCCCTGGCGGTGTTTCGCCACGCCGTGCAGATTACCGAACGATCAAATGAGGCGACGTCCAGTTCTAGGACGCCTCCAGGATCTGGAGAGACAGAGAAAAGGCCTCTGACCTCCGTTTCTTCTGGTCAGAAACTCTAAGTGGCAGACGAGTCGGGCTGTACGCCGGGTTCTGTTCCGGGGGGTTCTCGCGAACTCCCCGGCGACGGCCATCCATCTAGGACCGGCGTTGCCGCCGGTCTCGTGCGGTCTACCCGGGGACTCGGGCGGGCAGCCCTCGAACGTCCCCGCAGAAACACCTGGGTGTTTCCTTTTGACCTTGCTCCGGGTGGGGTTTACCTAGCTGCTCAGGTCGCCCTGGGCACTGGTGGTCTCTTACACCGCCGTTTCACCCTTACCCGGTGCCGAAGCGCCGGGCGGTTTGTTTTCTGTGGCACTTTCCCGCGGGTCACCCCGGGTGGCCGTTAGCCATCACCCTGCCCTGTGGAGCCCGGACGTTCCTCGGGGAGTCCTCCAAGAGGGGACTCCACGCGGCCGTCCGCCCGGCTCGTCTGCCGTGGGGACCATGTTACCGGGGACTCGCAGCAGGATGGTTCCGCGGTGACCTTCACCGGGCCCGCCGTGGCCAGAACCGAGCCCGTCAGGATCAGCGCGAAGGCCACACCGACGCCCACTGTCAGGGGCTCGGAGAGGAACAGGACACCCGCCACGACCGCTACCGCCGGGTTGACGTACGTGATCACCGTCGCCCTCGTCGGGCCGACCTCCTTGATCAGTTCGAGGAAGGCGACGAAGGCCACCGCCGTGCAGATCACTCCGAGGCCGGCCAGTGCCGTCAGGACCGAGGCGGAGGGCATCGAGGAGGGCCAGGTCAGCGCCGCGCCTGGGGCGTACACCAGCGCCGCCAGAGCCAGGCAGGGGGCTGTGAGCTGGAGGGACGGGACGTCCTTCAGGTGGCGCGCGGCTATCAGGGGTGCCGTCGCATAGCCCACCACCGTCACCAGCACCTCCGCCATCGACTTCGCGTCTCCGCCCGTCAGGTGCGGGACCGTAAGGACTCCCACTCCGGCCAGGCCCAGCCCCAGGCCCGTCACCCGTCTCACGCCCAACCTCTCGGTGTCGCCGAAGAAGCGGGCCAGGACCACGCCGACTATCGGTACGCCCGCTATCAGCAGGCCCGCCGTGGAGCTGGAGAGGTGGCGTTCCGCGTCCGTCAGCGTGTACCAGGGGCCCATGATCTCTATGACCGCGAAGGCCAGCATGGGGCGCCAGTGCCGTCGTACGGTCTCCGACAGGCCGCCCTGCCGCATCGCGAACGGCAGCAGGAGCAGCGCGCCCAGGGCGCAGCGCACGAACACCACCGTCGCCGCCGACAGCGGGGCGTCCACCGCCACTTTGATCATCAGGTAGGGGATGCCCCACACCACGCCCATCAGGGAGAACAGGAACCAGCCGCGTGCAGTCATGCGGAAATCCTGAGCGTCTCAACGGCTCGCGTCTTGAACGCTGTTGCGGTACGCCGCCGGGGTTACCCCGAGCACTCTGCGGAACCAGCGCGTCAGGTGTGCCTGGTCCGCGAAGCCCACCGAGACGGCCACCTCCGATGGGCGCAGACCGGATTCCAGTAGGCCTCTCGCCCTGGCGACTCTGTACTGGGCCAGCCAGGCGTACGGCGGTACCCCCATCGTCGTACGGAAGGCCCTGAGGAGTTGGTAGCGGGACAGGCCCAGGTCCGCGGCCAGGGCGGCGAGGGACGGGGGTGACAGCAGCTCGTCGGCCAGGCGGTCGCGGACCGTTCTCGCGACCGCTTCCGCGCCGGGGATCACGCAGGTCTCCACGCGGGCCGTGGAGTGGCGGCAGGCCAGGGCCGTCAGGAGCCAGGGGAGGCGGGACTCGGTCTCCAACGGGTCCGGGCAGGCGCTGAGTTCGGTGTGGGCGGAGAGGAGGGCCGCGGCCAGTTCCGGGTCGTCCAGGAGGGGTTCGCGGAAGTACGGGAGGGCGGCCTCCTCCGTGAGGAGAGTGGGCGCCGCGTACAGGGCACGGTACGCGTAGCCGTCGGTCGTGGTGCCCGGGCCGCCCGTGTGCATCTCGCCCGGGGCCAGTACGACGATCGAGCCGGGGCCCGTGCGGATGTGGCCGCCCCGGTAGTCGATGAGTTCCGAGCCGCCGACGCACACGCCGATCGTGTACTCGTCGTGGGCGTGCGGGGCGTAGACGTGGCGGTCGAAGCGGGCGGTCAGGAGGTCCAGCGGGGGGCCGCAGCGGCCCAGTCGTGCCCTTGTCCACAGTGCTTGTTCCATGCGGCGCCGCCCCCTGTGTCTGTCGACCTCCGGGTGCAACGCCGCAGCTCTCAGAGAAAGTCCGCGGTCTCCAGCTCGAAGGCGAACGGCTCCGGGAGGGTGAGCGCCTTGCCGAAGGGGCGGGTGCAGTGCTCCCGGTAGTCGTCCTTCTCCGGGTCGCTGAACAACGTGGCCGATGAGGCCTCTCGATCGATCAAGAGGTAGAGCGGGATGCCGCCGCGGGCATAGCAGCGGCGCTTGGCCTCACGGTCGGCCTTGGGCTTGGTCGACGTCACCTCCAGGACCATGGCCACGCCGTCGCAGGGCATCCAGGATCCGGCGGGCGCAAACAGGTCTAGGTCAAGAGGTGCGAACGTAACGTCGGGGACCACGTGGTTCTTCGGACAGGCTTCGCCGCTCTTCGCCCGGAGACCCTTGTTTCCAGAGAAGTCCATGTCAGTTCGGGACTGCTTGATCACTTGCCTTACGAGCCTGCTGATGTACTTCTCGTGCTCCCCGTCCGGCGGCGGCGTCACTACGATCTCCCCCTCGATCAGCTCAGCCCGGAAACCCTCCGGTGTGTCCAGGGCGAGAAAGCCCTCCAGCAGGACCTCTTCCTGCGTGAGCGGCTCGTGGGCCATGGCAGTCATGTCACGCCCCTCCTTCTGTCGCTCGCCAGACCGGGACATCGGAAGATCACCTGCCCGAGAGATCGGGAACCGTTCCCTCGATCGTGGCACACGACCATGAGCGACGTCAGTCGACGAGCCCACTGCCCGGGGAACTGAGGCATGGCCTCAGGCAGGCGCGAACCGCACCTTCGGGGAGCCGGGGTCCGCCTCCGTGAGCCGTACCCGCAGCCGCTCTCCCAGCGCCAACCCCCCCGCCCCCTCCACCCGCCCGATCACCGCAGGCATCTCCAACTGCACGGTCCCCACCGTCGGGCGGTGTTCGTCCACGTCCACCACGCAGCCGTCGAACACCTCCCCCACCCGGTCCTTCAGCAGGGCCGCCTCGACGAGGTCGACGCAGGCCCGTTCGACCGTGCCCGCGCGTCGGCCGCCGTCCGCCATCTCGCCCGGCAACGCGGCCAGTGCCGCCCGCACCCACTCCGGCACCGGCTCCCCCGCCACCGCCGCCAGGCAGATCTCCGAGGCGTAGCGATCGGCGAGGCGTCGTAGTGGGGCCGTGCAGTGGGCGTAGGGGGCGGCCACGGCCGCGTGGGTGGTGATGTCAGGGAGGACACCGTCGAGGAAGGTCGTGTAACCCGCGCCGCGCAGCAGCGTCGTGCACTCCTGGAGGAACGCCGCGTGGTGGGGGATCCGGGGGTCCAGGGAACGGATCAGCGCCGCGTACGACACATGGTGCGGCCAGTGGATGTGCAGCGCGTGCGCGGTGCGGCGCAACCTGCCCACCGCGCCGTCAGGGGCGGCGGGGAGCGTGCGGAGCACCCCCGTCCCGTACGCCAGCATCAGGTCCGCCGCCGCCATGCCCGTGAGCAGGGAGATCTGGGCGTTCCAGCCGTCGGCCGGCGCCCCGGCGCGGTACGCCGGCTCGTACGTGCCGTCGCGCTCGACGATCTCCTGTTCGGGAACCCGCAACGAGATCCCGCCGCGCTCGACCTCCAGCCGTTCCCGCAGCTCGCCGACGACACGAAGCAGCGCGAGCGGCTCCTCCGCCGTCCCCGAGTCGATCGCCCGCTGCACGCCCTCGTAGTCGAGCTTGGCCCGGCTGCGGACCAGGGCGCGGTGGACTTCGGTCGCGGTCGTACGGCCTTCCGCGTCGAGGTCGATCGTCCACAGGGCGGCGGGGCGGACCTGGTCCGGGAGCAGGCTCGCGGCGCCCTCGCTCAACACCGGCGGGTGGAGCGGAATGCGGGTGTCCGGGAAGTACAGGGTCATCACCCGCCGGTGCGTCTCCGCATCGAGGTAGCCACCGGGTACGACGAAGGCGGCGACGTCGGCGATGGCGTACCGGAGGCGGTAGCCGGTGCCGCGTCGGGAGAGGTGCATCGCCTGGTCGAGGTCGGTGGAGGCGGGCGGATCGATGGTGAAGAGGGGGATGTCGGTGGCGTCGGCGTGAGCCCCCGGCCGAGAGGGCCGTTCAGCCTCGGACAGCACCTCGGGCGGGAAGTCCGAGGGCACGCCGAGTTCGGTGCGCAGGGCGGCGAAGGCGGCCCGTAGGGGGACGTCGGTCACACGTATGCGGCGGCGAGGCATACAGCGAGGGTAAGCAGATCAGGCGCCGTACGCTGTCCGGAGCTCAACAGAAGGAGATGTTCCGTGCTGGTCCTGCTGCCTCCCTCCGAAGGCAAGGCGTCTTCCGGTCGTGGCGCCCCGCTGAAGCTGGAGTCGCTGTCGCTGCCGGGGCTCAACGAGAGCCGGGAGGCCGTCCTCGACGCGCTCGTCGAGTTGTGCGCCGCGGACGAGGAGAAGGCGCGCGAGGTGCTCGGGCTGAGCGAGGGACTGCGGGGCGAGGTCGCCAAGAACGTCGAGCTCAGGACGGCCGGCGCGCGGCCCGCCGGGGAGATCTACACAGGGGTGCTCTACGACGCCCTCGATCTGGCCTCCCTCGACGCGGCCGCGAAGAGGCGTGCGGGGCGTTCGCTGCTCGTGTTCTCGGGGCTTTGGGGGGCGGTCCGGGTGAGCGACCGGATTCCGTCGTACCGCTGCTCGATGGGGGTGAAACTGCCCGGGCTCGGGGCGCTGGGTGCGCACTGGCGTAAGCCGATGGCGTCCGTGCTCACCGAGGCGGCCGGGAACGGGCTCGTGCTCGATCTGCGGTCCTCCGCCTACGCGGCCGCGTGGAAACCGAAGGGTGAGGTCGCGGAGCGGACGGCGACCGTGCGGGTGCTGCACGCGCCGACGCGGAAGGTCGTCAGCCACTTCAACAAGGCGACGAAGGGGCGGATGGTGCGGGGTCTGCTGTCGGCGGGGATCGCGCCCAAGGATCCCGCCGAGCTGGTGGAGGCGCTGCGGGAGCTGGGGTTCGAGGTGGAGGCCGAGGCGCCTGCGAAGGCGGGGGCGGCCTGGGCGCTGGATGTGCTGGTGGACGAGGTTCACTGAACTCCCCGGTCAGCGAATTGCAGCATGTGCAACACCCTTTGCGCATGCTGCACACCGAGGGCAGGATGACGCCATGGCCCCCTCGCTCCTGGACCTTGCCCCCGTGGTCCCCGTCGTCGTCATCGCGGACGTCTCCGACGCCGTGCCGCTCGCCCGGGCGCTGGTCGCCGGGGGGCTTTCCGCGATCGAGGTGACACTGCGGACGCCCGTCGCGCTCGACGCGATCCGGGCGATCGCGAAGGAGGTGCCCGACGCGGTGGTGGGTGCGGGGACCGTGATCACGCCGGACCAGGTGCGAGACTCAGTGGCCGCCGGCGCGCGCTTTCTCGTCAGTCCGGGCTGGACGGACGTACTCCTGGAGGCGATGCGGGGGTCGGGGGTGCCGTTCCTGCCGGGGGTGTCGACGACCTCGGAGGTCGTGGCGCTGCTGGAGCGGGGCGTGACGGAGATGAAGTTCTTCCCGGCGGAGGCGGCGGGCGGTACGGCGTATCTGAAGTCGCTCTCCGGGCCGTTGCCGCAGGCGCGGTTCTGTCCGACGGGCGGGATCGGGGCCGGGAACGCCCCCGAGTATCTGTCCCTGCCCAACGTCGGCTGTGTGGGCGGGACTTGGATGCTCCCGGAGGATGCGGTCGCCGCGCGGGACTGGGGGCGGGTCGAGACGCTGGCCCGGGAGGCGTCGGCGCTACGGCCGCAGGTGTGACGTGTCGTTGAGGAGTCGCACGCTCGCGTTGCCGTCGGCGTAGTACGCGACCACTGACATGGACGCCGCCGAGAGTTCCATGCGGAACAGGGACTCGGGCGGGGCGCCGAGGGCGAGGCGGACGAACGTCTTGATCGGGGTGACGTGGGTGACGAGCAGGACCGTGCGGCCCGCGTACGCCGCGACAAGCCTGTCCCTGGTCGCCGCGATCCGGGTCGCCGTGGCCGCGAAGCTCTCGCCGCCGCCGGTGGGTTCGGCCTCCGGGTCGGACAGCCAGGTGGTGAGGTCGTCCGGGTAGCGCTCGCGCACCTCGCCGAAGGTGAGACCCTCCCAGGCGCCGAAGTCGGTCTCGATCAGGCCGTCCTCGACGGTGACCTCGATGCCGAGGCGCTCCGCTACGGCGGCGGCGGTCTCCCTCGTACGGGTCAGGGGCGAGGCGAGGATGTGCTGGATCGTGCCCCGTTGGGCCAGGGCTTCGGCGGCCCTCCTGGCCTGTTCCCTGCCGATGTCGGACAGGGACGGATCCGTGCCGCCGCTTCCCGAGAACCGCTTCTGGGGGGTCAGGGGGGTCTCCCCGTGGCGCAGGAGCACGAAGGTGGCGGGCGCGCCCATGTCGGCCGGGGCCCAACCTGGGCTTGCCACGACCTTGGCGGCACGCACGTCGGCCTCGGCAGCGGACTCTTTCCCGTCGGCAGAGGACGGCTTCCCGCCGGCAGAGGGCAATTCCCCGCCGGCAGCCGACAGCTTCCCCTCGGCAGAGGACAGTTCCCCGCCGGCAGCCGACAGCTTCCCCTCCTCGGAGGACAGCTTCCCGTCGGCAGCCGACGGCTTCCGTACCGAACTCGCCGACGCCCGCGAATCCATCGCCTCGTTCGCCAGCCGGTCCGCGTGCTTGTTCTGCTCGCGCGGGATCCACTCGTAGGTGACCTGCCCGGGAGGGAACACCCGCCCGGCCGCCAGAGCCAGCGGCTTCATGTCGGGGTGCTTGATCTTCCAGCGCCCCGACATCTGCTCGACGACGAGCTTGGAGTCCATGCGGACGTGCACGGAGGCCGACGGGTCCAGGTCGTGCGCGGCGCGCAGGCCAGCCAGCAGCCCCCGGTACTCGGCGACGTTGTTGCTGACGACGCCGAGGTATTCGTACGTCTCGATCAGCGTCTCGCCCGTCGCCGCGTCCAGGACCACGGAGCCGTAGCCGGCCGGCCCGGGGTTGCCCCGCGAGCCGCCGTCGGCCTCGACGATGAACTCCCGCACGGCGACGCCCCTTACAGGCCGGACTCGGACGTGCGCACCAGGATGCGGCGGCAGTTCTCGCAGCGCACCACGGTGTCGGGCGCGGCCGCGCGGATCTCGTTGATGTCGGTGATGGCGAGCTCCTGGCGGCAGCCCTGGCAGGTGCGCTGGTACAGCTTGGCCGCGCCGATCCCGCCCTGCTGCGCGCGGAGCTTGTCGTAGAGCTTGAGGAGGTCGGCGGGGATGGAGGCGGCGATGACCTCGCGCTCCTTGATGACGGATGCGATCTCGCCGTCGAGGGTCTCGAAGGCGGCGTCCCGGCGGGCGGTCGCGTCCTCGATCTTCGACTGGACGGAGGTGACGCGCCCGGTCAGCTCGGCCACCCGCTCCTGCGCGGACTCCAGACGCTCCATGACCTCCAGCACGACGTCCTCCAGGTCGCCCTGGCGCTTGGCGAGGGAGGTGATCTCGCGCTGGAGGTTCTCCAGGTCCTTGGGCGAGGTCACGGCACCGGAGTCCAGGCGCTGCTGGTCGCGGGCGGCGCGCTGGCGCACCTGGTCCACGTCCTGCTCGGCCTTGGTCTGCTCGCGGGCGGTGTCGCTCTCCTCGGTCTGGGCGGCCACCAGCAGGTCGCGCAGCTGGGTGGCGTCCTTGGTGAGCGACTCGATCTCGGCGTGCTCGGGCAGCGACCTGCGCTTGTGGGTGAGCTGCTGGAGGCGGACGTCGAGGTCCTGGACGTCGAGGAGTCGGATCTGGTCGGCGGGCGCGGCGTTCAGTTGGGGGCTCCAGGTGAAGGGGAGTGGCTGGTCCAGGGGTCGGTGACCGTCTTGGAGACGTGCACGCGCAGGTTCCAGCCGTGGCGGTCGGAGATCTCGTCGAGCTGGGCGGCGGCCAGCTCGCACCAGGGCCACTCGGTGGCCCAGTGCGCCGCGTCGAGCAGCGCGAGGGGACTGTGGGCGCGATCCGCGAGGAATTCGGACGCCGGGTGGTGGCGCAGGTCCGCGGTGAGGAAGGCGTCGACGCCGGCCGCGCGGACCTGGTCGAAGAGGCTGTCGCCGGAGCCGCCGCTGACGGCGACCGTGCGGACGGTGGCCTCGGGGTCGCCGGCGACGCGGATGCCCTGCGCGGTGGCGGGCAGGCGGGCGGCGGCTCGCGCGGCGAGTTCGCGGACCGTCGTCGGGGGGTCGAGCTCACACACCCGCCCCAGGCCCCGGCGTCCGGACGGATCGGTCGGGTCCGGCACCAGCGGCCGTACGACCCGGAGGTCGAGCGCGCCCGCGAGCGCGTCGGAGACGCCCGGGTCGGCGGTGTCCGCGTTGGTGTGGGCCACGTGCAGCGCGATGTCGTTCTTGATGAGGGTGTGGACTACCCGGCCCTTGAAGTGCGAGGCCGCCACGGTCGTCGTACCGCGCAGGTAGAGGGGGTGGTGGGTGACCAGCAGGTCCGCGCCCAGCTTCACCGCCTCGTCGACGATCTCCTGGACCGGGTCGACGGCGAACAGGACCCGTGTGACCTCTTGGTCGGGTTCGCCCACGACGGTGCCGACCGCGTCCCAGGACTCGGCCCGCTCGGCGGGCCACAGGTTCTCCAGCGCGGCGATGACTTCAGACAGACGGGGCACGGGGAAAGGCTACCTGCCTGGTCTGTCCCGCTGAACCTGAGCCGCCCACGACCGTCCCGCTCAGCACAGTCGCCCCGGTTTCCTCAGGCGAATCGTTCCTGGGCCACCCCTTTGTGTGAAGCGGAAGCCGGCCCGTCCCCCGTCTGCGCGTGCGAAAACTAGTTTCGTCACCGGAGGTGACCGGACGATGACGGCCTGTGCCATCGAACCCATGGCGGCGAACGCGGGGAACGGGGAGAACGGGGACGGGGAGACCTCGCGGACGGAGGGCGCGAGCACCGAGGACGGGGAGACGCCACGGACGGAGGGCCGCGCGATCACCGAGTACGGCGAGACCCCGCGCACGGAAGGTGTGATCCCGCGTACGGAGTGCGTGATCACCGTCGACGGCTCCTACGCGGCCCGCCTCGCCCGGGACGGCGACTCCTGGTTCCCCGAGCGCTGGACCCTGGACGGCCCCGAGCCCTACGCGGTGCCGTTGCCCGGCAACCAGCCCGAGGAGCCCGGCACCGAGGTGCAGCCGATGGGCGACGGGCGGGTGCTGATCAGGCGGTTCGCGGACGGGCGGCACACCTTCTCGCTGCTCTACCCGACCGGCCCGCAGACCGGTGAGCTGCCGCTGGGCGCGGTCGAGTGCCCCGCGGACGGCACGTCCCTGCGGCTGCTGCCGCCGGCGCCGGGCGGCGAGAACGCGTACGCCCTCGCTGTGGGCCCGCGCTCCAGTGCCGTGTGGCTGGTGGCGGGCGGTGCCTTCGGGCCGGAGCACCTCGCGGAGATCCCGGGGCGCTGCTCGGGCGGGGTGTGGCTGGACCGGGCCGGGCGGATGCTGGCCCTGGACCGGGAGGCCGGGGGGCGGACCAAGGCGGTCGTGGTCGATCTGGAGCGGGGTGGGGAGGTGTCGCCGCTGCTGCAGATCACCGACGGCAGCGACGACCGGCTGCTGCTGGCCGACCCGGACAGCGGTCTGCTGCTGATCTCCTCGGACGCGCCCTCGCCCGGGCGTACGCGGCTGGGCTGGGGGGTCCTGGGGAGCACGTTGCCGGTGCGCTTCCCGGAGTGTCTGCGGGTGCAGGACTGTGCGGTGACGCCGTTCGCGATCCAGCCGGGGCAGGTGCTGATGCCGGAGGGCTGCGGGGTGGCGCTGCGCGTCGACGGTCCGATGGGCAGCTGGGTGGGCGTGTGGCGGCCCGCCGCCCGACAGGTCCTGCATCTCCCGGCGCCCGAGGGGTGGTTGACGGGTGCCGGGCTGTGGACCGAGGACGGGGAGCTGCTCCTGCCGTACGCCACAGCGGACACGCCGTGCGGGGTGGCGCGGTGGGCGGCACTCTTGGGGAACGGAGGCCTCACCGGGGAGGCGGAGGGCCCGGGGGGAACGGGGGCAACGGGGGCGGGGGACGCGGGCCCGGAGGGTTCGGAGGGCGGCGGCGGTACGGTCGCGCGGGCGCCCGAACCGGACCCTCCGGAGCCTGTCGTGGCACGCCCTGTGCCCTTGCAGCAAGCCCCGTTGGGCAATCTTGTAACGAAGTAGTGCCGGTTGGCCCGGCCGCCTGGATTCGCCCTGTGGTGTGCCGGTTAAACTCCCCCCGCTGTAAGAAAGATCATGTTGACGGGGTGAATTACTTCCATGAGCGACGCCAGCACGAACCAGTCGACTGCCGACGTCCAGGAGTCCACGGGCCACGGTAAGCACCGGGGCCCGATCTCGGTCCAGGACAGCGACACGGCCCCGCGTGGCCGACACCGCAAGTCGGTCGAGCAGTCCGAGGCCGCGGCCTGAGGACAGACGACGACACACGGCCCGCTCCTCGTACGGGGAGCGGGCCGCCGCGTGTCCGGCCCCGTGCCGGTCCCAGCGCCTCTACTCCCGTTTGAGTCCGAGCACTTCGGCGGCCGCGAAGGTCTCCCCGGTCGGCCGCCGCGCGTAGTGCGGGGTGAGCAGCGCGTCCAGTTCGTCGTAGGTGAACGTGTCCTGCTTGCTGTCGAACTTGGCCTGCACCCGCGGCCGTTCGACCACCACGACCATCCCTCCATGTACGACGAGAAGCTGGCCGTTGACGCGCTCGGCGGCCGGTGAGGCCAAGTAGCCGACGAGCGGGGCGACATGCTCGGGGGCGAGGGGGTCGAGCCCCGACTCGGGCTGCTCGAACCCCGCTCCCGAGAAGACGTCCTCGGTCATCCGGGTGCGGGCACGCGGGCAGATGGCGTTGGCGGTGACGCCGTACTTGGCGAGCGCGAGGGCCGTCGAGGTGGTGAGTCCGACGATCCCGCCCTTGGCGGCCGCGTAGTTGGGCTGTCCGGCGGACCCGGCGAGGAACGCCTCCGAGGAGGTGTTCACGATCCGGCCGTACACCGGCCCGCCCGCCGCCTTGGACCGCCCGCGCCAGTGCGCGGCCGCGAACCGGGTGGTGTTGAAGTGGCCCTTGAGGTGGACCCTGATCACGGCGTCCCACTCGCCCTCGGTCATGGAGAAGACCATGCGGTCGCGCAGGATGCCCGCGTTGTTGACGAGGATGTCGAGCTTGCCGAACTCGGCGATCGCCAACTCGACGAGTTCTCCGGCCTGTCGGTGGTCGGCCACGTCCCCGGTGTGGGCGAGGGCCTGTCCGCCCGCGGCCCGGATCTCCTCGGCGACCTGCTCGGCCGGTCCCGCGGAGGCCTCGCCGGAACCGTCCCGGCCCGGCTGTCCGAAGTCGTTGACGACCACGGCCGCGCCGAGCCGGGCCAGTTCCAGCGCCTCGGCCCGGCCCAGGCCCCGGCCCGCGCCGGTGACGATCGCCGCGAGCCCATCGAGTGGCAGTGGCACGGTCATCGCGGCCCTCAGATCTCTATGCAAGTACGGAGTGAGGTCCCCGTGCGCATCTGGTCGAGCGCCTCGTTGATCTCGCTCAGCGGTACCCGGTGGGTGATCAGGCCGTCCAGGTCGATACGGCCGGCCCGCCACAGGGCGATGGTCCGCTCGTAGGAGCGCAGGACGTCCCCGCCGCCGTACATGGAGGGCAGGATGCGCTTCTCGTCGAAGAACAGCTCGAACATGTTGAGCTGGAGGAAGTCGTCCATGGCGCCCGCGCCGACGACCACGAGGGTGCCGCCACGCCGGGTGTTCTCGTACGCCGTGCGGGCGGTCGCCGACCTGCCGACGACCTCGAAGACGTAGTCGAAGCCCTCGCCGGCGGTCACCTGCTGCTTGGCGTCGGCGAGTTCGTCCGGGGAGACGGCCCGGGTCGCGCCGAACTTCAGGGCGGCCTCGCGGCGCGAGGCGACCGGGTCGACGGCGACGATCTCGGCGGCGCCCTTGAGCCGGGCCCCCTGGATGGCGGAGATGCCGACACCGCCGCAGCCGATGACGGCGACCGACGAACCGGCCTCCACGTCCGCGGTGTTGAGCGCGGCCCCGAGTCCGGTGGTGACCCCGCAGCCGATCAGTGCCGCGATGTCGAAGGGCACGTCGTCGGGTATCGGCACCGCGCAGCCCGCGTCGACGACGACCTCCTCGGCGAAGGTGCCGGTGCCCGCGAAGCCGAAGACATCACCGCCGGGACGCCGGAAGTTGGGGGTGCCCGCGTTCATGAACCCGGCCAGGCACAGTTCGGTCTGGCCGCGCTTGCACGCGGGACAGGCTCCGCAGGCGGGCAGCCAGCAGACGACGACCCGGTCACCGGGCTTCAAGTTACTCACGCCCTCCCCGACTTCGAGGATCTCGCCCGCGCCCTCGTGCCCGGGGACGAAGGGCGCCGGCTGCGGGAGGACCCCGGCCATCGCGGACAGGTCCGAGTGACACAGCCCCGTGGCCCGCACCCGGATCCTGACCCTGCCGGGTCCGAAGCCCACCGCCTCGACGTCGTCGAGGACTTCGAGCTTTTCCTGGCCGATCTCGTGCAGTACGGCTGCGCGCATGGTGCGGCTCCCCTCGTACGGCGTGGTGGGTTCAGGAGTGTTCGACGACGGTGTCGGCGAGGACCGGCGCGTCGTCGCGTTCCACGGCACTGACGGCGACCCTGGTGGACTCCGGCGTGTGCCACATACGGATCCGCAGGGTCTCCCCCGGGTACACGACCCCGGCGAACCGGGTGACGTACGACCGCACCCGGGTCACGTCCCCGCCGAGCAGCGTGTCGACGACCGCCTTGAGTGTCATTCCGTAGGTGCACAGCCCGTGCAGGATGGGCCGTTCGAACCCGGCGACCTTGGCGAACTCCGGGTCGGCGTGCAGCGGGTTCCAGTCGCCGGAGAGGCGGTAGAGCAGCGCCTGGTCCTCGCGGACGGCACGCTCCACGGTCCGGTCGGGTGCGCCGGTGGGGGGTTCGGTGGGGGTCCCCCCGCTCGAGCGAAGCCGAGAGTGGGGGAGGGCGGAGGGGCCCCGGTCGCCGCCCCAGCCGCCCTCTCCCCGTACGAAGATCTGGGCGTCGTTGGTCCACAACGGGCCATCGGCGTCCGCGACTTCGGTCCGCATGACCAGGACGGCCGCCTTGCCCTTGTCGTACACGGCGGCGATGCGGTGGGTGGCGGTCGCGGTGCCCTGGGCGGGGAGGGGACGGTGGATGACCAGTGACTGGCCGCCGTGCAGGACCTTGGCGAGATCGACGTCGACGCCGGGCATGGACAGGCCGCTGATCACTCCCGGCGATCCCGAGCCCGCCACCGTGGCGAAGCTCGGCAGGACGTGCAGCCGGGATTCGAGGGTGTAGCGCAGTTCGTCGGGGTCGGTGGCGGGAACGCCTGCTCCGATGCCGAGGTGGTAGAGCTGGACGTCCTTGGAGTTCCAGGAGATCTCGCCGGTCCGGGGTTCGGCGGCGAGGGCCTTGGCTGCGTCGATGGGCATACGGCTCCTGACAGGGGCTCGGTCAAGACCTCGGTACGGCCGTCCGCACCGTCGGCCGCACCGAGGTCGTCGCGGGCCGATCTAGAACGCGTTCCAGTCCGGCGCCCTCTGTATAGCCGAGCCCGACGCAGTTGTGAAGGCTCCTGACGGTGTGTCAGGTGACCGTGAGGGGTGCCGGTTCCCGGGTTCCGGGCGTGTGACATTCGTACTGCCCGAGTCCGTACATGCACATCTGCCGGGCGGCCTCCGCGATGCGTAGCGTCGTCGGCATGACACGGGGGACGGAAACGGGGAGCATGGCTGCCGCCGTTCGGTTCGTACGCTGTCCTGCCCTACCGGCGGCACGCCGGGAACCTCTGAGCGGAGGAACGGTCATGTCCTGGACGCGCAAGTTCTCGTGCCGCGTGGACGAAACCCGCGAGGGGATCCGCGAGGCGCGGAAGCACCAGCGGTACTACAAGGCGAACAAGCAACGCCTCAACGCCGAGTACCAGGCCGCGGAGCGGGCCGGGGAGGTCCCCACCAAGGCGGGCCTGGGCAGCGGGTTCGGTCTGCTGCCGTGGCTGCTGATGGGGATGGGCGCCTTCTCCAATCTCTTCCAGGGCGAGACCCCCAGCCCCTGGATCGGCGGCCTCGGGCTGTTCACGTTCAACTCGCTCTACATCTACGTCGCCTTCCGCGCCTTCTGCAAGGAGACCCGGGAGGCGACCTCGACGCGGGTGGCGCTGGTGCTGATGGGGCTGGTGACCTGCGGTCTGGCGATGGGGTACGGCGGTAACTGGCTGCTGTTCTTCCCCCTGCTCGGGCTCGCGACGGGCGCCGTCGTGCGGCTGCCGCACCTGCGGTGGGTGGGGGCCGTCGTGACCGTGGTCGCCGGCGCGGCCTGCGTCTTCCGCGACGGCTGGGGCGGCCTCGACACCGCGTACGCCACCTGGATCTCCACGATGGTGACGGCCGCGATCATGTCCCTCTCCGAAGCGGTACGGCAGTTGCGGGAGGCCCGCGAGGAACTGGCCCGGCGCGCGGTCGAGGAGGAACGGCTGCGGTTCTCCCGCGATCTGCACGATCTGCTCGGGCACACCCTGTCGGTGATCGTGGTGAAGTCGGAGGCGGCCCGGCGCCTCGCCCCACGGGACCTGGACGCGGCGCTCCTCCAGGTCTGCGACATCGAGTCGGTCGGCCGCCAGGCGCTCACCGAGATCCGCGAGGCGGTGACGGGCTACCGCGAGGGCAGCCTCAGCACGGACCTCGACCGGGCCGCCTCGGCCCTGCGTGCCGCGGGCATCGAGCCCGTCGTCCAGCGATCCGGGCACCCGCTCACCGCCCAGACCGAGGCCCTGCTGGGCTGGGTGGTCCGCGAGGCGGTGACCAACGCGGTACGGCACAGCGGGGCGGAGCGCTGCGAGATCTCCGTGCAGGGCTCGGCGGAACGGGTGCGGCTGCGGATCTGGGACGACGGCCGGGGGACGGCGGCGGGCACGGCGCCGACCCTGGGTGAGTGCGGGGGTGAGAACGCCGGCACGGTGTCCATCCCGGTCGTCGGCGGCACCGGTCTCAAGGGGCTCGCCGAGCGGCTGGCCGCGGCCGGTGGGTCGTTGGAGGCAAGTCCGGGGGCACGGGGTGGATTCGTGGTGCGGGCCGAGCTGCCGGTCGAGTCGGTGGCGCCGGAGCCGTCCGGGGAGCCGGCGGGGGCGGTGCGCGCGGCCCGGATCGGCGAGGTCGCGGGGTGACGCCGTACAGGTCCGTCCCCTCTTCGGTTCTCAAGGATGCGGCGGAGACCGCGGCGCGGGAGCGGGAGACGAGCGGCGTGGCGGGCGGCTCGGGCAGCGGCCCGTTGGCAATGAGGACGGTGAGCCGCGCGCTCCGGCGCAACGACGTCGCACCCCCACCGCTCCCCCCGACGCGCCCTACTCTTGGGCCGTGAACGAGATGCCCCGGGAGCACCGGGCCGCCAAGTCCATCCGTGTGCTGCTCGCCGAGGACCAGGGCATGATGCGCGGGGCGCTCGCGCTGCTGCTCGGGATGGAGCCGGACATCGAGGTCGTGGCCCAGGTCGCGGCCGGGGACGCGATCGTGGACGCGGCGCTCGTCCACCGCCCCGACGTGGCGCTGCTCGACATCGAGCTGCCGGGGATGAGCGGTCTGGACGCCGCCGCCGAACTGCGCGACCAGGCGCCGGACTGCCGGGTGCTGATCCTGACCACCTTCGGACGACCCGGTTACCTCCGCCGGGCCATGGAGGCGGGTGCCGCCGGTTTCCTCGTCAAGGACGGTCCCGTGGAGGAGCTGGCGGTCTCGATCCGCCGGGTGCTGACCGGCGAGACCGTGATCGACCCCGCCCTCGCCGCGGCCGCCCTGAGCGCCGGCCCGAACCCCCTCACCGCCCGCGAGTGCGATGTCCTCAAGGCGTCCACGGACGGCGCGACGGTCGCCGACATCGCCGGCAGGCTCCACCTCTCCGAGTCCACCGTCCGCAACTACCTCTCCTCCGCCATCGGCAAGACGGGCACCCGCAACCGGATGGAGGCGGTACGGGCGGCCCGGCAGCAGGGGTGGCTTTGAATCCTCCCCTCCCTGAAAGGAAGGGGATTCCTGGCTCAGGCCGCCTCCTGGAGCAGCGCTCCAGAAAGTCTTGCGCCATCGGCACCAGCCGGGTTGAGACCAGCCCGGACGAGCATCACACGTGCGGAGTTCTTGTCCCGTGGAGACACAGTTCCGCACACGGTGCAGGTGTAGGTGCGCTCACTGCGGGCGCTCCGCGCCCTGAACCTGATACGGCGACGCTCCGCGTCGCGACACCCGGATGCGATTCCTCCCCTGCGTGAACGCCGAGGCCTCCTCGCAAGAAACAGGTAACCCCGGCGGCTCCCTACCCGATCACCTCCGCCGTCTTGTACTCGGTGCCCTTCGGCGCCAGGCACACGAACCAGTCGTAGGGGGAGCCCTTCGGCGACCGGATCGCCGGGACGTCGGTGCCGGTCCCGGGGCCGGCCTTCTCCACCACCGTCGCCGTCTCGTTCGTCCAGGTGCAGTTGACGCGCTGGGCGGTCTTGGCGACGTAGCCGATGACGAGCCGTACGTCCGCCTTGTCGTCGGGCTGGAGCGGGAGCGAGCCGGAGATGAGGTCCGTGCCGGTCATGGTGTCCGACTCGGGGACCGTGTTCTCCATGACCTTCGTCGTCTCGCCGCCATACTCGCGGTGCACGAAGTAGGTGATCTTACCGATGAGGTCGGAGGCCTTGTGGGCGTCCGGCGGGGTCTCACCGCGCAAGGCCATGGCGGCGCGCTGGGCCTCGGCCTGCTTCTCGTCGCGCGGGGCCGACCACACGTCGATCAGAACGCGCCACTTGGTCCCCTGGTCGGTGCCGGTCGCCAGCGTGGTGCGCAGGGCCTTGGAGGGGTCGGCGGCGGCCGGGACGGACGGCCGGGTCGCCACCTGCCCGCCGCCCCCGCCCGGCAACCCCGCCACCGCGAGGGTCGCCGAGGAGCCCGCGAGCACCAGTGCCGTGGCCGCGGCCACCGCCCAGCGGCGGGCCCGGCGCCTGCGGCCACCGCGGAGCACCGCCTGGTAGGGGGCTATGCCGATCTCTACCTCGTCGGCGGCGTCGGCCAGCAGGAGGGCGATGTCGCTGTCATGCATGTGGTGGCTCTTCTCCCGGTCCGCGCTCATCACTTCCGCCCTCCCTGGGTCGCCATGTCGGCCAGTCCGGGTATGGCGCGAAGTTTCGCGATCCCCTTGGCCGCGTTGCTCTTCACCGAGCCGACCGAGCAGCCCATCGCCTCGGCCGTCTGGGTCTCGGTCAGGTCCTCCCAGTACCGCAGGACCACCGCCTCCCGCTGCCGTGGCGGCAGTTGGGCCAGCGCCGTCAGCAGGGCGCCGCGGTCGTCGGCCTGGGCCATGCGGTCACCGGTGTCGGCGATCTCGCGCACCAGGCCCGAGTCGTCCCCCCGCGCCAGGAACTCCTTGAGCCTCCTGCGGTGCCTGCGCGCGTGCGCGTTGATCATCACGCGCCGTACATACGCCTCCGGATCGTCCGCCGAGCCGACCCTGCGCCAGGCCACATAGGCCTGTTCGAGCGTCGTCTGGACCAGATCCTCCGCGGCGTGCTGCTCCCCCGTGAGGAGAAATGCCGTCCGCATCAGCCGCGGCCAGCGGCCGATGACAAAGCTCTGGAACTCCTCGTCCCGAGCCTGTTTCCGATCCCCCATGGGCACCTCCTAGATGTCTTGAGGAGTCCATGGGCGGCCCGGACGGTTGCCTCACGTCACCGAAATCTTCCGAGGCAGCCACACCAGCATGAGCACCACCCCGGCCAGCAGCACCCCCGTCCCCGCCCGGAACGCCAGCGCGTACCCCTCCGTCAGCGCCTCCGGCGAGCCCGCACCCCCCGTCCGGGCCGCCGCGAGCGTCGACAGGACCGCGAGCCCCAGCGAGCCGCCCATCGTGCGCGAGGTGTTGACCAGCCCGGACACCAGCCCGGCCTCCCCCGGCGCCGCACCCGACGTGGCCAGCGAGGCGAGCGGGGTCGAGGCGAGACCCGCGCCCAGCATCATCAGGACGCCGGGGACCATGATCGAGGTGACGTAGCCGCCGTCCGAGGTCATCGTCGACTGCCAGCCGTAACCCGTCAGCGCGACGAGCGTCCCCAGAGCCGCCACCCGGCGCGCCCCGAGCCGGTGCATGAGGCGGGGCGCGAGCTTGGAGCCGAGCACGATCGCCAGGGAGCTCGGCAGCATGGAGAGCCCGGCTTCGAGCGGGGAGTATCCGAGGACGTTCTGGGCGTAGAGCGTGATGAAGTACCACGTGCAGAACAGGGCGGAGCCGCTCAGGAACATCGCCGCGTTCGCCGACGCCACCGCGCGCACCCTGAGCAGTCCGAGCGGCATCAGCGGGGCCGTCGTACGCGACTCGACGACGAGGAAGCCCGCGACCAGCGCGAGGCCGACGGCCAGCGGGACCAGGGTGGCGGCCGCCGTCCATCCCTCGGCCTCGGTCTGCGAGATGCCGTACGCCAACACCGCCAGCCCCCCGGTGACCAGCAGCGCTCCCGGCAGGTCGAGGCGCCGCCCGTCCCCGCTGCGGCTCTCGGTCAGCCACAGCAGCGAGCCCAGCAGGACCAGCGCGCCGACGGGCACGTTGATCAGCAGCACCCAGCGCCAGGACAGGGTGTCGACGAGGAGTCCGCCGAAGAAGCCGCCGGCCGCGCCGCCGCCCGCGCCGACGGCCGTCCAGGTGGCGATGGCCCGGGCCCGCGCGGGCCCCTCGGGGACGGCCGACGTGACGATCGTGAGGGTCGCGGGGGCGAGCACCGCGGCACCGAGGCCCTGCACGGCCCGGGCGAGCAGCAGTTCGCCGCCCTGCTGGGCCAGGCCGCCGGCCAGCGAGGCGACCGTGAACAGGCCGAGGCCGACCAGGAACATCCGCTTGCGGCCGTAGAGGTCACCGGCCCGGCCGCCGAGGAGCATGAACCCGGCGAAGGCGATGGAGTAGGCGTTCACGACCCACTGGAGACCGGACTCGCTCATGCCCAGGTCGGCACGTATGGACGGCAGCGCCACGTTGACGACGGACACGTCGAGGACGACCAGGAACTGTCCCGCGCACGCCAGCGCCACCACCAGCCAGGCGGGCGGCGCCGACCGGGGACGGCGGGGTCTGCGGGGTCTGCGGGGTCTGCGGGGTCTGCGGGGTCTGCGGGGTCTGCGGGCGACTTCAGCGGCTTCGAGCATGGCTGCCATGGTCTCAACCCGGCTGCGCTTCCCCAAGAGAATATAAAGAAATCGT
This sequence comes from Streptomyces sp. NPDC005402, assembly GCF_040606575.1. Taxonomy (NCBI): domain Bacteria; kingdom Bacillati; phylum Actinomycetota; class Actinomycetes; order Kitasatosporales; family Streptomycetaceae; genus Streptomyces; species Streptomyces sp. NPDC005402. Next base: position 65,001 of record NZ_JBEXFB010000004.1, on the reverse strand, counting down.
TAGTACGCCGAAGCATCGGAATAGTTGCCCATGCATACGTAGTTCAAGCCACACGTAAGCCGATCTTCCAGGCCCGGAGGCCTCCCTCACATGACGCACACGCCGACCGACCAGCCCACCCGGAGAGCGTCCGGCGCTGTCGTCCCGGTGCTCGCCTTCGCGGGCATCGTGGTCGCGGTGATGCAGACCCTGCTCGTCCCGGTCATCAAGGACCTGCCGCAACTGCTGGACACCGAGCCCAGCAACGCCACCTGGGTCCTGACATCCACCCTGCTCTCGGGCGCCGTCGCCACCCCGATCATGGGCCGCCTCGGCGACCTGTACGGCAAGCGCCGCCTGCTCATCCTCAGCCTCGCCGTGATGGTGGTGGGCGCCCTGGTCAGCGCCCTCACCAGCGACCTGCTCACGATGATCGCCGGCCGCACCCTCCAGGGCTTCGCCATGGGCGCGATACCCCTGGGCATCGGCCTGATGCGCGACATGCTGCCCCGCGAGAAGCTCGGCTCGGCCATGGCGCTGATGAGCTCCTCGATCGGCGTCGGCGGCGGCCTCGCCCTGCCGCTCGCGGCCCTGATCGCCCAGCACGCCGACTGGCACGCCCTCTTCTACGGCGCCGCGGGCCTCGGCGCCCTCTCGATCGTCCTCACCCTCCTCGTCGTACCGGAGTCCCCGGCGCGCGCCGAGGGCACCTTCGACGTCCTGGGCGCGATAGGTCTCTCCACCGGTCTCGTCCTCTTCCTCCTGCCGATCACCAAGGGCAGCGACTGGGGCTGGACCTCGGGCACCACGCTCGGCCTCTTCGCCGCCGCCGCGGTCGTGCTCGTCCTGTGGGGCGTCATGGAGCTGCGGCTCAAGGCCCCGCTGGTCGACCTGCGCACCACGGCCCGCCCGGCGGTCCTCTTCACCAACCTGGCGTCGATCATGGTCGGTGTCTCGTTCTACGTCGTCTCGCTCGTCCTTCCCCAGCTGCTCCAGCTCCCGAAGGCGACCGGCTACGGCCTCGGTCAGTCGATGGTCACCGCGGGCCTGCTCGTTGCTCCGCTGGGCCTGACGATGATGTTCACCGCGCCCGTGTACGCCCGGCTGTCGGCGAAGTACGGCCCCAAGGTCACTCTCATCCTCGGCATGCTGATCATCGCGATCGGCTACGGCGCGGGCCTCGGCCTCATGAGCGCGGCCTGGCAGAGCCTCGTGATCGCGGTGGTCCTCGGCGCGGGCATCGGGCTCGCCTACTCCTCGCTGCCCGCGTTGATCGTCGGCGCGGTGCCCGCGTCGGAGACGGGCGCGGCGAACGGCCTCAACACCCTGATGCGCTCCATCGGTACGTCCGTGTCGAGCGCCGTGATCGGGATGGTGCTGGCGAACACGGCGAACAACGTCGGCGGCGTCGCGGTACCGACCATGCACGGCTTCCGGGTGTCCTTCCTCATCGCGACCGGTGCGGTGGCCGTCGGACTGCTGATGGCCCTGTTCCTGCCGAAGCCGAACAAGGCACCGCAGCTTCGGGCGAGCAGTGAGGAGGAGGCGGCCATCGAGCGCGCCGACGAGGTACTGCGGGGCTTCCGTGGCCGGGTCCTGGACGCCTCCGGCGCTCCCGTCGCCCGTGCCAAGGTCACGCTGATCGACCGCCGGGGCCGTCAGGCGGGCGCCACACTCTCCGCCGACGACGGCTCGTACGTCCTCACCGTCCCCACCCAGGGCGCCTACGTCCTCGCCGCCCGCGCCACCGGCCGCGGCCCCCTGGCCTCCGCGGCCACCCACACGGGCGACGACCGGGCGATCGACCTGGACCTGGCCCTGCCGGGCGAGACGGTCACGGCCTGACCGACGGTTGCCCGCACCCCCGCCCCGCACCTGGGGCGGGGGTGAGTGGCGTCGGGGGCGCCAGGAAGGTCGCGCGGGACCGCCCCCGATCCGCACGACGGCCGGGGCGGGCGCCTTGCTGACCAGCGCCCCCCTGTCCCCTGCCACCTGCCACCTGCCACCGCGGTGGGTCGTCCCCTCCGGTACGTGCCTCACCCCCTGTCCCCCGTCGGGCGGAGGGTGCGGCAGCATGGGGGCCCGGAAGGACGTACGGCGGCATGGCGGTCGTACGGCGTCTGCCCACACGTACGACCGAGAGGAACCCCATGGCCGCGGCCGCACCCAAGCCCGAGATCCTGGCCGCCTTCGAGGCCGCGAAAGGGTTCATGCCGGTCGGCGAGGGGCTGGCCCTCCACGAGGCAGCCCTGGACGCCGGGCGGCTCGGGCTGCCGCTTCTGGAAGTCGGTACGTACTGCGGCCGTTCCGCGATCCTGCTCGGTGACGCGGCCCGGGAGTCCGGGGTCGTCGCACTGACCCTCGACCACCACCGCGGCAGCGAGGAGCAGCAGCCCGGGTGGGAGTACCACGACCCGGAGACCGTCGACCCCGAGCTCGGGGTGATGGACACGCTGCCGACCTTCCGCAGGACCCTGTACCGGGCCGGGCTGGAGGAGCACGTCGTCGCTCTGGTGGGGCGGTCGCCGCAGATCGCGAAGATCTGGGGCTCCCCACTCGGCCTGGTCTTCGTCGACGGCGGCCACACCGACGAGCACGCGAACGCCGACTACGAGGGCTGGGCCCCGCACGTGGCCGAGGGCGGGCTGCTCGTCATCCATGACGTGTTCCCGGAGCCGGAGGACGAGTTCACCGGCCAGGCGCCGTACCGCGTGTACCTTCGGGCCCTCGCCTCCGGCGCCTTCACGGAGGTCTCGGCGACCGACTCGCTGCGGGTGTTGCGGCGGACGCGGGCCGGGATCTGAGGGCGGGGATCCGAGGGCGGGACTAGAGTCGCAGTCGTGTCGTACGCAGGCCCTGAATTCGATTCCCCCCAGCCCCGCCGCCCCCGGCGCCGGCCGCTGGTCCTCTCCCTCGCCGTGCTCCTGCCGGGCGCGCTGCTCGGGTGGCTGGTGTACGAGGGGGTGAGCGGGGCGGCCGACGGCAACGGGACGGCGGCCGCGGCGATTCCGCGGGCGAGCGCTCCGCCGACCGTCTCCTCCACCACCGCCGACGACAAGGCACCGTCCGCCCCGCTCAGGGGCAAGGTCGTCGTCATCGACCCGGGGCACAACCTCACCAACTTCCGGCACACGGCCGAGATCAACCGCAAGGTGGACATCGGCACGAACCGCAAGGAGTGCGACACGACGGGGACGTCGACCAACTCCGGTTACGCGGAGGCCAAGTTCACTCTCGACGTCGCCCACCGGCTGCGCACCCTGCTGGAGAGGCAGGGCGCGACGGTGAAACTGACGCAGGACGGCAACCGCCCCTACGGCCCCTGTGTGGACGAGCGGGCCAAAATCGGCAACAGGGCGAAGGCCGACGCCGTGGTGTCGATCCACGCGGACGGCGCGGGCGCCGGGCAGCGCGGCTACCACGTGATCCTCCCGGGCCGCGTCCACAAGGGCATCGCCGACACCCGCCGGATCGTCGCCCCCTCCGCCGAACTCGGCAAACTCATCGCGACCGACTTCGGCCACGCGACGCACACCGGGCCCTCCAACTACATCGGCCACGGCACCGGCCTCGACACCCGTACCGACCTGGGCGGCCTCAACCTGTCAAAGGTTCCCAAGGTGTTCATCGAATGCGGCAACATGCGCGACAGCAAGGACGCGGCACTGCTCACCAGCGGGGCGTGGCGGCAGAAGGCGGCGCAAGGAATCTCTGAGGGAATCGTGAGATTCCTGCGCGGGTGACGATCAGCGCGCGGATCCCGTCGTACGCTCCGCCCGGGCGGACGATAGGGTCTACCGACGACGAGACGACCTACGAAGGACTTGAAGTGAATATCCGCTCCCTCACTCGAGGCGACGGCGTGGTGATCGGTGCAGCGGTGTTGCTGTTCATCGCGTCGTTCCTTGATCTGTACTCGGTCGACGGAGTCTCCGACGACGCCGATCTCCCCAGCGCCTGGGCGAGCGGTCCGGTCGTGATGGGGGTGGTCCTCGCGGGCATCATCGGCGCCGCCCTCGTCGTCCTGTCGCGCGGCCTGTCGCAGCTCCCGAAGGTGGCGGGTCTCGACCTCGGTCAGGTCGGCACCGCGTTCACGGTGTTCGCCGCCTGGAGCGCGCTCGGGAACGTCTTCGACCCGCTCAGCGCCGCGGACTACGGCTCCAGTTCGGACGCCGTCAGCGCCGGTATCGGACTGATCCTCGCTCTCGTCGCCACCCTGGTCATGGCCGCGGCCGCCGTCGCCACCCCCCTCGTCCCGGCCCTCCAGGCCGGTCTCGTCCCGGCCCCCAAGCCGCCCCAGCCGCAGCCCTACGGCGCCCAGCCGCCCGGTGGTTACGGCTACCCGGGTGCCCAGCAGCCGGGGCCGCAGGGACAGCAGGGACAGCCCTACGGTGGTCAGCCGCAGCCGGGGCAGCCCTTCGGTGCGCAGCCCCAGCCGCAGGCGCAGGCCCCGCAGCCGCCCGCCGCGGAGTTCTCGCCGTTCTGGTTCGCCGTGCCGGTGCCGCGTCCGCTGTTCGCGGAGGACGGTTCGCCGACGCCGATCGCCGAACTCGCCCCGGGTACCTGGTACTTGGCGGTCGAGCAGCGCGGTCCGGGTCTGGTCGCCCAGACGCAGGACGGCCGCCGCGGGGTGCTGCAGGACACCAGCGGTATCCAGCGCGGCTGAGTCCTTCGAGGTCGTACGACGGCCCCTCGCCCCTTCCGGGCGGGGGGCCGTTGCCGTACATTCGCGAGCGGCTGCAACGAGCTGACGGATCGTCAGGAGGCGTCGTGCGACTCGGCCTTGCGCTCGGTTACTGGGGCCGCGGCCCCTCCCCCGACCAGGTGCCGCTCGCCCAGGAGGCGGAGCGGCTCGGCTACCACTCGGTGTGGACGGCCGAGTCCTGGGGGTCGGACGTGTTCACGCCGCTCACCTGGATCGCGGCGCGGACGTCAACGATCAGGCTGGGTACGGCGGTTGCGCAGATGGCGGCCCGTTCGCCGACCACGACCGCCATGCACGCCCTCACCCTGGACCATCTCTCCGGCGGGCGGGTCATGCTCGGCCTCGGGCTGTCCGGCCCGCAGGTCGTCGAGGGCTGGTACGGCCGCCCGTTCCCCAAGTCGCCGCTGACCGCGACCCGGGAGTACGTCGACGTCGTGCGGCAGGTGCTGAGGAGGCAGGCGCCGGTCGAGGTGGACGGCCGCTTCCACCCGTTGCCGTACCGGGGTGCGGACGGCACCGGGCTCGGCAAGGCGCTCAAGCCGATCACCCATCCCCTGCGCGCCGATCTGCCGGTCCTCCTCGGCGCCGAGGGGCCGAAGAACATCGCCCAGACCACCCGGATCGCCGACGGCTGGCTGCCGTTGTACTGGTCGCCGAACCGGCCCGAGGTCTACGAGGCCTCGCTCGCCGAAGCCCCGGAGGGCTTCCTCGTCGCCCCCATGGCGCAGGTGCGGGTGTGCGACGACGTGGCCGAGGGGCTGCTGCCCGTCAAGACGATGCTCGGCTTCTACATCGGCGGAATGGGGCACGCGGCCCGCAACTTCCACGCCGACCTGATGGCCCGCATGGGGTACGAGGAACAGGCGCGCAGGATCCAGCGGCTGTTCCTCGAAGGCCGTCGCGAGGAGGCGGTGCTCGCGGTGCCGGACGCGTTCGCGGACGAGATCTCCCTGGTCGGCCCGCGCGAACGCATCGCCGAGCGGCTGGAGTCGTGGCGCAAGGGCCCGGTGACGGACCTGCTGGCGCTGGCCCCGGACCGGGAGTCGCTGCGGGTGCTGGCGGAGCTCAACGCATGACTCCAGGTTTCGGCGGAGAATTCGCGGCCATTCGAACACCATGTCCACTCATACGCGCCGTGGTGCCAACTCAGCCGGGACGGTCATAGCGGTCGTCGCCGACATCATGGCCTTCATCCTGGGCCTGTGGATCCTGATGTACCTGCTGGACGCCAACCGTGCGAACGACTTCGTGCAGTTCATCCACGATGCCGCTCGCTGGCTCGCCGGCTGGTCCTACGACCTCTTCACCTTCGACGAGGCCTGGGCCCGTGTGGTCGCGGGCTACGGCCTGGCAGCGGTGGTCTACCTCTTCGTGGGCCACGCCATCGCCAATAGGGCTCACCGTCACTGAAACGCCCTGAAGGGGCGCGGGGAACTGCGCGACAAGCCACAGACCACCCGCGCCCGCCGACGGACAGACAGGGCCGAGCTCTCAGGAGCAGCAGTCCGTGTCCAGCCCCAGCGGCAGCCGGTCGCCCCCGAACACCGCGCAGGTCGCCTCGTGGCCGCCCAGCGCGGCCACAGCCAGCAGCAGTGATCCCGCCGTCCACGTGGTCAGTTCCTGCGGCCACACGGCCCCGTCCTCGAACACGTACCCGGTCCAGTACAACCCGCTCTCCGCGTCCCGCAGATGCCGGATCGACTGGAGGATCTCCAGGGCGCGGTCGGACTCTCCCATGACCCACAGGGCCAGGGCGAGTTCGGCCGACTCCCCGCCCGTCACCCACGGGTTGGGGACGACGCAGCGCACCCCGAGACCGGGTACGACGAACCGCTCCCAGCCCTCCTCGATACGGGACTTGGCCTCCGCACCGGTCAACGCCCCGCCCAGGACCGGGTAGTACCAGTCCATCGAGTAGCGGTCCTTGTCGAGGAAGCGTTCGGGGTGCCGGCGGATCGCGTGCCGCAGCGCACCGACCGCCAACTCCCAGTCGGGCTGCGGTTCTTCGCGCTGTTCGGCGATCGCGAGCGCGCACCGCAGCGCGTGGTGGATCGAGGAGGATCCGGTGAGGAGCCCGTCGGTGACGGGCCTGCCGTCGTCCTCCCGCTTCCAGCCGATCTGCCCGCCCGGCTGCTGGAGTCCCAGGACGAACTCCATCGCGGCGTACACCGTCGGCCACATCCGGTCGAGGAACGTGTCGTCGCCGGTGGACAGGTAGTGGTGCCACACACCTACGGCTATGTAGGCCACGAAGTTGGTCTCGCGTCCGCGGTCGGTGACCTCCGCGAACTGCCCGTCCTGGTACGCGGCGTACCAGGACCCGTCCTCGTTCTGGTGCCGGGCGAGCCACTCGTAGGCCCGCTCGGCGGCCTCGTGCTCGCCCGCCGCGTCCAGTGCCATCGCGGCCTCGGTGTGGTCCCACGGGTCGAGGTGGTGCCCGCGGAACCACGGTATCGCCCCGTCCTCCCGCTGCACGGCCAGGATTCCGGCGACGGTCGCGGCGGCCTGCTCGGCGGTGAGGACCCCGGGCAGGACGAGGTGTTCTGTCCGGGGAGTGGTCACGAGGTGGCCACCCGCGGCAGGTGCGGCTTGGTCGCGTAGGCCACGAAGCTCTTGCCGATCAGCGGGTTGAGGGCCTGCTCGGCGACCCGGGTGGCCAGCGGTTTCTTCATGATGTCCCAGACCAGCAGCTTGTGGTACGCCTGCACCGGCAGCGCCTTGTCGTTGTCGACGCCGAACGCGCACTTCAGCCACCAGTACGGGGAGTGCAGGGCGTGCGCGTGGTGGGTGCCGTACGGCTTGAGGCCGGCCTCGCGGATCTTCGCGAGCAGTTCGTCGGCCTTGTAGATGCGGATGTGTCCGCCCTCGACCTCGTGGTAGGCGTCGGACAGGGCCCAGCAGACCTTCTCGGGGCCGTAGCGCGGGACGGTGATGGCGATCCGGCCGCCCGGCTTCAACACCCGGACCATCTCGGCGAGTACGCCCTTGTCGTCGGGGATGTGCTCCATCACCTCGGAGATGATCACGACGTCGAAGGACTCGTCGGGGAACGGGAGAGCCAGGGCGTCGCCCTCCATGGCCGTCGCGGTGGCGCCCTCGGGGGCCTCCCCGGCCTCCTTCATCGCCGCGAACCACTTGGCGACCTCGCGGATTTCGTCGGCGTTCTGGTCCAGGGCCACGACCTGCGCGCCGCGCCGGTAGCACTCGAAGGCGTGCCGGCCGGCCCCGCAGCCGAGGTCCAGCACGCGGTCGCCCGGCGCGAGCGGGAACCTGGAGAAGTCGACGGTCAGCACGTGGCCCTGCTTTCGGGATAGACACCGGTGTCACTGGTGGAGGCTGCGGGGGCAGCAGCGGTCTTCGAGGCTGCGGGTACGGCGCTGTTCGAGGGCGCGGGGGCATCAGTGGCGCCCACCGCACCGCCCTCCCCCGGCACGGCGTCCACAGCGCGACTCACGGGGGCTACGCTCCGACCGCGATCCGGGCCGGCCGAGCCACCCTGGTCCGGGGCCGCCGACCGGGCCGGGTTTGCCGCGGTGCGGGCCGGGTTTGCCGCCGTACCGGCTGGGTTCGCCGCCACACCGGCTGAGTCCGCCGCCGTACCGGCTGGGTTCGCCGCCACGCGCGCCGGATCCACCGCTGTGCGGGCCGGGTTCGCCACCGAGCGGGCCGAGGTCGCCGCCACACGTGCCGGGTCTGCCGCCGCGCCGGCCGGGTCCGTCGCCGCACCCGCCGCACCCGCCGTATCCGCCGCCGTGCGGGCCGGGTTCGCCACCGAGCGGGCCGAGGACGCCGCCACACGCGCCGGGTCCACCGCCGCACCAGCCGAGTCTGCCGCTGTGCGGGCCGGGTTCACGGCCGAGCGGGCCGAGGTCGCCGCCAAACGGGCCGGGTCCACCGCCGCACGCACCGGGTCCGCCGCCGCGCCGGCAGAGTCCACCGCCGTGCCAGTCGGGTCCACCGCCGCAAGGGCCAGCTCTGCCCCCGCACCAGCCGAGTCTGCCGCTGTGCGGGCCGAGGTCGCCGCCGTACCGGCCAGGTCCGCCGTCGCACGAGCCGTGGACGCCGTCGAGCGGGGCGTGGTCGCCTTCGCGGTGGCGGCCATCGCCTCCCGGTATCTGGTCACCGTTCCCTCGGCGGCGCGCGCCCAGGTGAAGCGGGAGAGCACTCGCTCGCGTCCCGCCGCCCCGAGCCGCGCCCGTAGGTCCGGGTCGCCCAGCAGTCGGCTCAGGCCCGCCGCCAGTGCGCCGGAGTCGCCCGGCGGTACCGCGAGGCAGGTCTCGCCGTCGCGGCCCGCGACCTCGGGGATCGCGCCGCCGGTCGTGGCGACCAGCGGGGTTCCGGTCGCCATCGCCTCGGCGGCCGGCAGGGAGAAGCCCTCGTAGAGCGACGGCACGCAGGCCACCTCCGCCGAGCGGACCAGGTCGACGAGTTCGGCGTCCGAGATGCCCTTGACGAAGTCGACGGCGCCTTCGAGGCCGTAACGCTCGATGGTCTGCGCGACCGGGCCCTCGGTCGGCCGCTTGCCCACGACGACGACGTGCGCCCCGGGGTGTTCCGTGCGGACCTTCGCCAGCGCCTCGACGAGGAAGACCAGGCCCTTGAGGGGGACGTCCGCGCTGGAGGTCGTCACGATCCGGCCCGGCACCACGGGGACCGACGGATCCGGCGAGAACTGGTCGGTGTCGGCGCCGATGTGGACGACGTGGATACGGTCGTCGCGCACGCCCAGGTGGTCGACGATCTCCTGGCGGGACGTGCCGGAGACGGTGAGCACGGACGGCAGGCGGCGGGCCACGCGCTTCTGCATGCGGGTGAAGGCGTACCAGCGGCGCTTGGACAGCCGCTGCCGCCGGCCGTCGGCCGCGTCCAGCTCCAACTGGCGGTCCACGGTGATGGGGTGGTGGATGGTGGTCACCAGCGGTGCGCCGACATCGCCCAACAGGCCGTAACCGAGGGTCTGGTTGTCGTGAATCACGTCGAACTCACCGCTGCGGGCCCGGAGATGGCGTCGGGCCCGCAGGGAGAAGGTGAGTGGCTCGGGGAAGCCTCCGGTCCACATCGTGGCGACTTCCAGGGCGTCGATCCAGTCGCGGTACTCGTCGCGCCGCGGGGTGCGGAAGGGGTCCGGGGAGCGGTACAGGTCCAGGCTCGGGAGTTCGGTCAGGCTCAGGCCGTCGTATCCCGGGTCGAGGACCGGGTACGGCTGGGAGCCGATGACCTCGACGCGGTGGCCGAGGCGGGCCAGTTCACGCGAGAGGTGCCGTACATAGACGCCCTGACCGCCGCAGAACGGGTTCCCTTTGTAGGTGAGGAGCGCGATACGGAGCGGTCGCTCGCCGTCGGCGGCCAGGTCCTCGAAAGACCCCGCCTGACTGGCCTCAGCGGTCACTCTGGGCCCCCTTCTGCCTGCACGGTCCCGCGAGATTACGACGAGACGGTAATCTAGAACAAGTTTCAGACTTGATCGTTCAGGAGGCTCTGAATCTACCGGCAGGTAGGGGTCCTGTGAGCGGTGGATCAGGTGATTCACGCCACGAACGCCGCGACCGCGCCACGGCCCGGCAGCCTGCCATGCTGTGTGATCGCGAGCCCTCACGGACTGTCACGGAACCCAAGGTGGACAAGGTGGCCAAGTCGGCCGGAGTGGAAGCCAGTACCGCGCGACCCGACGCGCCACCGCTGACCGAGCGGCAGGAGGCGCGGCGCCGCCGCATCCTGCACGCGAGCGCGCAACTGGCGAGCCGTGGCGGGTTCGACGCGGTGCAGATGCGGGAGGTCGCGGAGTCCTCGCAGGTGGCACTCGGCACCCTCTACCGCTACTTCCCCTCCAAGATCCATCTGCTGGTCGCGACCATGCAGGACCAGCTGGAACACATGCACGGCACGCTCCGCAAGAAGCCGCCGCAGGGCGAGACGGCGGCCGAGCGGGTCGCGGAGACCCTGATGCGGGCCTTCCGCGCCCTGCAGCGCGAACCGCACCTGGCCGACGCGATGGTCCGCGCACTGACCTTCGCGGACCGCAGTGTGAGCCCTGAGGTCGACCAGGTCTCCCACCAGACCACGCTGATCATCCTGGACGCCATGGGCCTCGCGGACCCGACGCCCGAGCAGCTCTCCGCGGTCCGCGTCATCGAGCACACCTGGCACTCGGCCCTGATCACCTGGCTCTCGGGCCGCGCCTCCATCGCCCAGGTGAAGATCGACATCGAGACGGTGTGCCGGCTGATCGACCTCACTGAACCCCGGCCCTGATCGACCCCGGACCCCCAGCCCTTCCTAGCCGACGGCCGCGAGCCCGCTCCAGCTCCGTCCGATGGCCGTCTCTGCCGCCCACCGGTCCAACAGCCGCCGGGCCTCCTCCTCGGGGGCTGCGAGGGAGACCTGCTGGGCGCCCGCCTCGACGGAGCGCTCCTGTGCGTGGCTGCCCTCGCTGCAGCAGGCGCACAGCACCCGGACGCTGCTCGCCGGCTCGGCGCCGAAGCCGTGGTCGGTGAACAGCGTGAGGAGGGCCTCCAGGTCGGCCGTCTCGCCGGCGGCCACCGTGACCTCCAGGGTGGGCAGTTCGGACGCCTCGAAGAGCAGGAGTTCCTCGAAGACGGGGTAGGCCGACCCCTCGACGACCCGCTCGCCCTTCGGTTCGCCGTCGTGGACGACGATCTCGCCGTAACGCCGTCCGCCCGTGACGGGCACGCTGACGACCCGGCCGCGGGTCGGGCACAGCCGCTCGATCCAGACGACCTCGCGCTCGCCGGTGTCCAGGCGCACGCAGGCGTGTCCGAAGCCGTCGTCGATCGGCCCCTCGCCGTCCCGGAGCCGGATGCCGAAGCCGGTCCAGGCGTCCCGCGCGGTCGCCCAGTCACGCTGGATGGTGGCCGCGACGCCGAGGTTCCAGTACGCCGGGTCGCCCTCGCCGCGCGGAGAGCGGGCCGCGGCCTCCCGGCCCAGCTCGTACGCCTTGGCCCAGTTCCGCAGGAACTTGTGGGCGAGTGCGGCGTCGTACCACCACACCGCGCTGGCCTCGAGGTCCGGGAAGTGCGCGAGCACCCGCTCGTACAACTCGGCGGCGCGCAGCCACTCCTCGGCGTCCCAGGCCGCGCGCGCCTGCTCGATCAGCTCCCTGGCCTCGGACTTCTCCACGTTTGTTTCCCACCCCATCGGTCCCGTTCGACGACCGCAGGAGCGTACGCCCTCACGCACAAAACCTACGAGACGGGTTCCCTTCGCCGGCATGGTCCGGATCAGGTCCAGGGGTCGCCGTCGAGCCTTCCCGCTGCTCTCCGGCCTCTCAGCCCGACCGTCGACGTCGGCCCCGGCGGAAACCTTCGCGTCGCGCCCGAGTCGGCTACTCCGGTTGGACTCCCTCACTCGTCTCGTAGGCCTGCGTCCAGAATAGAACGTGAGTCCGGGAATGAACCCCCTCAAACCATGATTTTCTCGACGCCTACTCCTCCGGCGGGAACACCGGTTCCCCGCTCCCCAGGAGCGTGATCATGATGGCCTCCACCGGGCAGTTCTCGGCCGCGACCAGGATCTTCTCGTTGGCGTCGGTCTCCGGCTCGGCGGGGTGGGACTGGCGTGCGGTGTCCAGGCGGAAGCCGTCGGGGGCGGTGTGGACGCACTGGGCGGAGCCGATGCACAGGGAGCGGTCGACCTCGACGTGCCAGCGGTCTCCCGTCCCCACGCTCGCATCGGCTCGCGCGGGAGATACCTCCATTCGCTCACGCCTCCCAGCCGGCCGGCAGATGGATCATCTTGTGCTCCAGGTACTCGCCGTAGCCCTCCGGGCCGAACTCCCTTCCCAGGCCCGAGTTCTTGTAGCCGCCGAAGGGGCCGAGCATGTCGAGGCTGAAGGTGTTGACCGAGTAGGTGCCGGTACGGACCTGCCGCGCCACCTCGATGCCACGCTCGACGTCGGCCGTCCACACGCTGCCGGACAGGCCGTAGTCGGAGTCGTTGGCGATCTTCACGGCCTCGGACTCGTCGCCGTAGGGGAGCAGGCAGATCACGGGCCCGAAGATCTCCTCCCGCGCGATCCGCATCGAGTTGTCGACGTCCCCGAAGAGTGTCGGCTCGACGTACCAGCCGCGGTCCAGGCCGGCCGGGCGCCCGCCGCCGGTGAGGATCTTGGCGCCCTCCTCCTGGCCGATCCTGATGTAGTCGAGGTTGCGGCGCTGCTGGCGTTCGGCGACCAGCGGGCCGACCTGCGTGGCCGGGTCGAGCGGGTCGCCGACGACCAGTGAACTCGCCGCCGCGGCAAGGGCCTCGGCGAACTCGTCGTAGCGGGAGCGGGGCAGCAGGATGCGGGTCTGGGCCACGCAGGCCTGTCCGTTGTTCATCCAGGCGGACGGGACGATCCCGGCGACGGCCGCCTCGACGTCCGCGTCCGGGAGGACCACGGCCGCCGACTTGCCGCCCAACTCCAGCGTCACGCGCGTGAGGTTGCGGGCGGCGACCTCCATCACGCGCTTGCCCGCCCCCACCGAGCCGGTGAAGGAGACCTTGTCGACGCCGGGGTGCCCGACCAGGTACTCGCTGACCTCGCGGTCGGCCGGGAGGATGGACAGCACGCCGTCCGGCAGCCCGGCCTCCTTGGTGATCTCGGCCAGGATGTAGGCGTCCAGCGGCGACTCGGGCGACGGCTTGAGCACCACCGTGCAGCCGGTGAGCAGCGCGGGCCCGAGTTTGGCGGCGGCGACGAACTGCGGGACGTTCCAGGGCACCACGGCGGCCACGACCCCGACCGGCTCGCGGCGCACGAGGATGCGGCCGAGGACTCCGTCGCGCTGCTCCTCGTACGTGAAGTTCCGGGCGACGGTGATCGCCGAGTCCCAGACCATCATCGCGCCGAGGGCCTGCGCGAGGACGCTCCAGGAGTACGGGGAGCCGTTCTCGGAGGAGATCACGCGGGCGATCTCCTCGTGCCGGACCGCGATGGCGTCCTTGATCCTGGTGACGACCTCGATGCGCTCGTCGAGCGACATCCGCGGCCAGGGCCCCTCGTCGAAGGCGGTGCGGGCGGCGGCGACCGCCGCGTCCACGTCCGCGCGCGAGGCGTGCGGCACCCTTCCGATGACCTCCTGGGTGTGCGGGGAGATCACCTCGATGACGTCCTCGCCCAGGGGGTCGGTCAACTCCCCGCCGATGAACAGCTGTCCGTGTTCCACGAGCTCGGTCATGGCGAACGCCTCCCTGCGGCGGCTGCTGACGATCCATCAGATACGGAACTGATACCAGTTCCACTGGGAGGAGTCCACGGGCCGCACACCGCGACTGTTGGTGACCTCGGGCTACCGTCGAAACTCGTTCTAGTTATAGTGCTGGGAACGCGGTGATTGGGGAACTCATGGCGCAGGTGCACGACCATGGTGGAGGCGTCCGGTCCGTCCAGGTGCCCATCCCCGACAACCCTCTCGGCCACACGCTCGTGTACGTCGTCGACACCGACCGGGGGCCGGTCCTGGTCGACACCGGCTGGGACGACCCGGCCTCCTGGGACACCCTCGCCGAGGGGCTGACGGCCTGCGGCACCTCCGTCGACGAGATCCACGGCGTGGTCATCACCCACCACCACCCCGACCACCACGGCCTCTCCGGCAAGGTGCGGGACGCCTCCGGTGCCTGGATCGCGATGCACGCGGCGGACTCGGCGATCGTGCGGCGCACCCGGGAGACCCGGGCCGAGCGCTGGTTCACTTACATGACGGCCAAGCTGGAGGCGGCGGGCGCCCCCGAGGAACACGTGGCCCCCCTGCGCACCGCCCGCCGCCGCGAACTGCCTGGCTTCTCCCCCGCGTTGCCCGACCGCGAGATCGTCCCCGGCGAACTCCTCGACCTCCCCGGCCGCAGACTCCGCGCGATCTGGACCCCGGGGCACACCCCCGGCCATGTCTGCCTGCACCTGGAGGAGGAACACCCGGCCCAACTGCCCGGCACCGGGCGACTGTTCTCCGGTGACCACCTCCTCCCCGAGATCACCCCACACATCGGCCTGTACGAGGACCCCGACGACACCACCGTCACCGACCCCCTCGGCGACTACCTCGACTCCCTGGAACGCGTCGGCCGGCTCGCCCCCGCCGAGGTCCTCCCCGCACACCAGCATGTCTTCACCGACGCGGCCGCCCGCGTACAGGAGTTGCTCGCCCACCACGAGGAACGCCTCACCGACCTGCGCTCCCTCCTCGCCGAGCCCCTCACCCCCTGGCAGCTCGCCGAGCGCATGGAGTGGAACCGGCCCTGGGAGCAGATCCCCTACGGGTCACGGAACATCGCGGTCTCGGAGGCCGAGGCGCATCTGCGGCGGCTGGTGAAGCTGGGGCGGGCGGAGGCGGTGACGGGGAGCGATCCGGTGACGTACGTGGCCGCCTGAGGACACCGGCCTCACCCACCCAGGTCCACAGGCGGCTCTCAGGCGCTTCCCTACGGCCGAGTACAGTAGCCAGGTCGTATCACACCCGTACAGGGGAAAGCCGGTGCAATTCCGGCGCTGACCCTCCCCCAGCGCCTTGAGGGCCTGGGAGGTACCCCCACCGTGATCCGCCCCTTCCGGCGGTGAGCCGGACTGCCCCGTACGGTTCGTGACCGGCTCGCGTGCATCGGCAACCGGCCGGTGTACGGCACCGTCGAGGTATACGGAGCCGAGCCGCCCGGGGGTTCTCCCGTGCTGCCCGGCTCTCCGCAGGGAGAAGGGCATCCGCCGATCATGAACGTCCGCCGCAGCGCCGCGGTCCTGGCCGCATCCATCGTGATCGGCACGGCCGCGCCCGCCGCAGCCGCCTCGCCGTCCCCCTCGCCGTCCCTGCCCTCGGGGCTGTACGGCAGCAGCGACCCCACGTACGACGGGGTCTGGCGGCAGTCGTTCGCGCTCATCGCCCTGTACCGGGTGCACGCGGAGCCCCCGGCCGCGGCCGTCGACTGGCTGGCCGGGCAGCAGTGCGCGAACGGGGCGTTCCCGGCGTTCCGCGCGAACCCGGCCAAGGCCTGCGATGCCAAGCTGATGGTCGACACCAACAGCACGGCCGCGGCTGCCCAGGCCCTGTCCGCGGTCGGCGGCCACGGCAGCGCGGTCACGAAGGCCGTGAACTGGCTGAAGTCCGTCCAGAACAAGGACGGCGGCTGGGGCTTCGCCCCCGGCGGGGCCAGCGACGCCAACTCGACATCCGTGGTCATGGGCGCGCTCGCCACCCAGAACATTTTCGTCTCGAAGATCCGCACCGGCGGGAAGTCGCCCTACGACGCCCTGCTGAAGCTGTCCCTGCCGTGTGCCGACGGGGGCGCCTTCGCCTATCAGCCGGACAAGAAGGGCAAGCTCAGGGCCAACGCGGACGCGACGGCGGCGGCCGTCCTCGCCGCGCGCGGAACGGGTCCGCTGACGGCGAGGGCCGACACCACGAGGGAGAGCACCTGCGCCGACGCACCGGACCTCACCCCTGCGAAGGCCGCGGCCAACGGAGCCTCCTTCCTCGCCAAGGCGGTCGCGAAGGACGGCTACCTCACGTCCGCCCTCCCCGGTGCCGAGAACCAGCCCGACTACGGCAACACGGCGGACGCGGTCGTCGCACTCGCCGTACAGGGCGGCCCCGAGGCCGCGCGGGGGCCCCTGGCGTGGCTGGAGCGGAACTCCGCGAAGTGGGCCGAGCAGAACGGGCCGGCGGCCTACGCCCAGCTGATCCTCGCCGCCGAGGCGGCCGGCACCGACCCGAGCGACTTCGGCGGCACGGACCTGGTGAAGCGGCTGACCGCGACGGGACCGGCACCGGCCACCGCGTCCCAGGACGACTCCGGTGGCTCCGTGTGGTGGGTGGTCGGCGCGGGCCTCGCCGCCGGGGCGGGCATCGGCTTCCTCCTCAGCGGCCGCAACAAGAGGAAGCGGCCGTGATCCGGCGGGCGGCCCTCCTCTCCCTCCTGACGGGCCTGTTCCTCGCCACCATGAGCCCGGCGCACGCCGCCGGGTACCGCTACTGGTCCTTCTGGGACCGCACCGGCGCGACCTGGACCTACGCCACGCAGGGGCCCTCGACCGCGGTCCCCTCCGACGGCGACGTCCAGGGCTTCCGCTTCGCCGTGAGCGAGGACTCGGCGGACGCGGACAAGCCGCGCGGGACGGCGTCGTTCACGGCGATCTGCGGGGACACGGCGGCGCGGGACGGCCGTAAACGCGTGGCGTTGGTCATCGACTTCGGTACGGCCGCGGACGCCCCGTCCGGCGCGAAGCCCCCGGCGAGCCGTACCGAGTGCGCGGTGGTACCCCGGGACGCGACCACGGCGGAGGCCCTGGCGGCGGCCGCGAAGCCACTGCGTTACAGCACGAACGCCCTGCTCTGCGCGATCGCGGGGTACCCGGAGGCGGGGTGCGGGGAGCAGGTGACGGGGACGGAGAAGGGGAAGCAGCCGGGGAAGAAGTCCGCCTCGTCGGACGGGGGTCCGTCCGTGGGGCTGTTCGCGGGCCTGGCAGCGATCGCCGTACTGGGAGCGGCCGCGGTGTGGCAAGCAAGGCGGCGCAGGAATGCCGCGTAGTTCACCTGTCCGGCCTGCGCCCCTGCACCCCGGCGCCTGGTGGCTCTGGTCCCTCTCCCTCGGGATCGCGGCCACCCGCACCACCAACCCCCTGCTGCTCGCCCTTCTCGTCGCCACCTCCGCCTACGTGGTGGCGTCCTGCCGCCGGAACACGCCCTGGTCCCGCTCGTACACGGCGTTTCTCAAGCTCGCCCTCGCCGTGCTCCTCGTCCGGCTCCTCTTCACGATCGTCCTCGGCTCCCCCATACCCGGCACCCATGTGCTCGTCACCCTCCCCGAACTCCCCCTCCCCGACTGGGCCCAGGGCATCCGCCTGGGCGGCAGGGTCACCGCGGAGTCCCTCGTCTTCGCCCTCTACGACGGCCTGAAACTGGCCACCCTCCTCGTCTGCGTGGGCGCGGCGAACGCCCTCGCCAACCCCCACCGCCTCCTCAAGTCCCTTCCCGGCGCCCTCTACGAACTCGGCGTGGCCGTGGTCGTGGCCCTCACCTTCGCCCCCCATCTCATCGCCGACGTCCAACGCCTGCGCGCCGCCCGCCGCCTCCGAGGCCGCCCCGACACCGGCGTCCGAGGCCTTCTCCAGGTCGGACTCCCGGTCCTGGAGGGCGCGTTGGAGCGTTCGGTCGCCCTCGCCGCGGCCATGGACGCCCGCGGTTACGGCCGAACGGCCGAGGTGGCGCCCGGAGTCCGCCGTACGACCACCGCGCTCACCCTCGGCGGCCTGCTCGGCGTCTGCGCGGGCACGTACGGACTGCTCACCGCCGAGGGCGGCACGTACGGCATCCCCGTACTCCTCGCCGGTCTCGCCGCCGCCCTCGCGGGTCTGCGTCTGGGCGGCCGCCGCACCCCGCGCACCCGGTACCGTCCGGACCGCTGGACCACGCGGTCCTTCCTGGTCGCCGGTTCCGGCGCGGCCGTGGCGGCGGCGATGTTCCTCGCGGGCGCCACCGATCCGGCCGCCCTGCATCCCGGTGTGGTGCCCCTTGTCGCCCCCGCCCTCCCCGTCCGGCCGGCCGCGGCGGTCCTCCTGGGCCTCCTGCCTGCCTTCCTCGCCCCCGCCCCCGATCCCTCCGCCAAGGAGCCGTCGTCGTGATCCGCTTCGAGGATGTGTCCGTGACGTACGACGGGGCGTCCGAACCCACCGTCCGGGGCGTCGACTTCGAGGTGCCCGAGGGTGAACTCGTCCTGCTCGTGGGTCCGTCGGGGGTCGGCAAGTCCACGATCCTCGGCGCGGTCAGCGGGCTCGTCCCGCACTTCACCGGCGGTACCCTGCGCGGCCGGGTCACGGTGGCCGGCCGCGACACCCGCACCCACAAGCCACGCGAACTGGCCGACGTGGTGGGCACGGTCGGCCAGGACCCGCTCTCCCATTTCGTGACGGACACCGTGGAGGACGAACTCGCCTACGGCATGGAGTCGTTGGGCCTGGCGCCGACGGTGATGCGCCGCCGGGTGGAGGAGACCCTGGACCTGCTGGGCCTCGCGCCCCTGCGCGACCGCCCGCTGGCGACCCTCTCCGGCGGCCAGCAGCAACGCGTGGCGATCGGCTCGGTCCTCACCCCGCACCCCCGCGTCCTGGTCCTCGACGAACCGACCTCGGCACTGGACCCCGCGGCGGCGGAGGAGGTCCTCGCCGTCCTCCAGCGCCTGGTCCACGACCTCGGCACCACGATCCTCATGGCCGAACACCGCCTGGAACGTGTCATCCAGTACGCCGACCAGGTTGCCCTCCTGCCCGCCCGCGGGGAGCCGCCGGTCCTCGGCACCCCGGCCGAGATGATGGCCGTGTCACCGGTGTACCCACCGGTGGTGGACCTGGGGCGGCTGGCGGGCTGGGCTCCGTTGCCGCTCACGGTGCGGGACGCGCGTCGCAGGGCGGGGGAACTGAGGGAGCGGCTGGCCGGACGAGCACTCGTGGACGTCGCACCCGCGGCCGCCGACGGCGAGGCCGCCCCCCAGGGGCCGGCCGAGGGCCGGGTCCGTCGGCTGCGCCGCCCCAAGCCGACCGCACCCGCCCCCTCCCAGCTCGCCGAGGTCCGCTCCCTCTCCGTCCGCCGGGCCCACGTCCAGGCCCTGCGCCACCTCGACCTCACCGTCCGCCCCGGCGAGACCATCGCCCTCATGGGCCGCAACGGCGCCGGCAAGTCCACGCTCCTCAACACCCTGGTCGGTCTCACGGAACCCTCCGCCGGATCGGTCCGGGTAGGCGGCGCCCCGCCGCACCGCACCGCCCCCCGGGACCTCGTGCGCCGAGTGGGCCTCGTACCCCAGGAACCCCGGGACCTGCTCTACGCCGACACGGTCGCCGCGGAATGCCGGGCCGCCGACCACGACGCCGGCGCCGCACCCGGCACCTGCCGCGCGCTGGTCGACGACCTCCTGACCGGCGTGACCGACGACACCCACCCCCGCGACCTCTCCGAAGGCCAGCGGCTCGCTCTCGCCCTCGCCGTGGTCCTGACCGCCCGCCCGCCCCTCCTGCTCCTCGACGAGCCGACCCGCGGCCTGGACTACGCGGCGAAGGCCCGCCTGGTCGGCCTGCTGAGGGAACTCGCGGCCACCGGCCACGCGATCATGCTCGCCACCCACGACGTGGAACTCGCCGCGGAACTCGCCCACCGGGTGATCCTGCTGGCCGAGGGCGAGGTCATCGCCGACGGCCCGGCGACGGACGTCATCACGTCCTCCCCCTCCTTCGCCCCGCAGGTCAGCAAGATCCTCGCCCCCCAGCGGTGGCTCACGGTCACCGAGGTGAAAAAGGCCCTGTCATGACCCGAGCCGTACACCTCGGCCCCCGCTCCCTCCTCACCCTCGCCCTGGTCAGCGCCGTGGGTGTCGTCGCCTTCGGCTGGCCCTTCCTCGCCCCGCCCACCTCCCAGGTCGGCACCCACACCCAGGACGCCCCCTGGCTCTTCGCCGGACTGCTCGTCCTCCTGGTCGCGGTGGTCGCCGCGGCGCTCGCGGAGTCGGGGCTCGGCCCCAAGGCGGTGGCGATGCTCGGCGTACTCGCGGCGACCGGCGCCGCGCTCAGGCCGATCGGCGCCGGCACCGCCGGTATCGAGCCGATGTTCTTCCTGATGGTGCTCAGCGGCCGCGTCCTCGGCCCCGGCTTCGGCTTCGTGCTCGGCAACGTCACGATGTTCGCGTCCGCCCTGTTGACGGGTGGGGTGGGACCTTGGATGCCGTTCCAGATGCTGGCGATGGGCTGGTTCACGATGGGGGCGGGCCTGCTGCCGGTACCCGCCCGCGCACAGGGCCGTACGGAGGTCCGGCTGCTGGCCGCCTACGGCTTCCTCGCCGCCTTCGCCTACGGCACCGCCATGAACATGGCCGGCTGGCCCTTCATGGGTGCCCTGGCCTCGGACATCGCCTTCGACCCGCACGCCGGCGTCCCCGCCAACCTGGCCCGTTTCGTGGCGTACTGCGTGGCCACGTCCCTCGGCTGGGACCTCGGCCGGGCCGTGGTCACCGTGGTCCTGACGCTCACCCTCGGCCCGGCCCTCCTCAGGGGGCTGCGCCGGGCCACCCGCCGCGCGGCCTTCGAGGCCCAGGTCACATTCGAGGCGCCCGAACGGTGAAGCGCCCCACATGACCCAGCTCACCTACTAGCGGGAACAGTAGGAGCATTTCGGACATAACGCCTCTTACGTACCCCCTCTGACCTGCGGTTTGAGAGCCCGATCACACGCATGCCCTTTCCCGGCGATTCGGCCACCACTAGTAAAAGGGGTCATTGCGGGCGCCTTCCGAGCCTGTTTCTCTGGACGACGTCGCACGGCGCCGACAAGCCCACGGGCCTCGGCGCCGACGCATGTCCCCCGGGACCGCGAGCGACACCCCCGTCCCCGAAGAAAAGGTTCCCCGTGTCGGTCTCCCGCATCGCCCGCCGCATCGCTTCTCCGAAGAAGGCCATCACCACCGTCGCGATGGCCGCCGCCACCGCCGGCCTGGTCCTGACCGCGGCGCCGGCCCAGGCGGCCACCACCAACTCGCCCGCCTCCGCCAAGGCCATCGCGCACAAGATGATCCCGAACGCCGCGCAGTACAACGCGTTCAGCAAGATCGTCGAGCACGAGAGCGGCTGGGACGTCGACGCCACGAACTCCTCCTCCGGCGCCTACGGCCTGGTCCAGGCCCTGCCCGGCTCCAAGATGGCCTCCGTCGGTTCCGACTGGAAGA
This sequence comes from Streptomyces sp. NPDC005402, assembly GCF_040606575.1. Lineage (NCBI taxonomy): Bacteria > Bacillati > Actinomycetota > Actinomycetes > Kitasatosporales > Streptomycetaceae > Streptomyces > Streptomyces sp. NPDC005402. The sequence goes on along the minus strand of NZ_JBEXFB010000004.1, from coordinate 43,622 downwards.
CCAATGCCAAGACCCAGATCAAGTGGGGCCTCGACTACATGAACTCCCGCTACGGCAGCCCGACCGGAGCCTGGGCCTTCTGGCAGGCCAACGGCTGGTACTGAGCCGCCGCTCGTCACCGCCGTACGCCGTCGAAGAACCGCACCACCTGCGGGGCCGACACCACGATCGAACCGAAGTGGTCCACAGGCCCCTGATCGACCACCCGCACCCTCGCTCCCTGACCTGCGAGGGTGCGGGCGCATGCCCGGGTGTTGCCGATGGGCACGTCGGTGTCGGCGGTACCGGCGTACAGCCGTACCGGCACCTCCGGCTTCCAGTCGCAGGTGTGGTCGGCGGCGCGCATCGCGTCCAGCACGGCGCCGGAAGGGTGCCGCAGACGCTCGTAGAAGGCGGGCGTGAGCAGCTGCTTCACCGAGGGCGCGAGCCCCTTGACGACGTCCTCCTCCTCGTGGCTCCCGTCGAGCAGGCCCTCGACCCGGCCCGCGTACGGCGCGCGGAACACCTCGGACGGGTCCTTGTAGAGGGGGTGCAGGCGGTTCTGCGCGACCAGCCAGTACGAGATGTAGAGGACCCCGCTGGTGTCGTTGACCCGGCCGTCGAACAGCGCGGGCATCTCCTGTCCCTCCAGGTCGTACGGGCCGCTGACCGGCGCGAGTGCCCTCAGCCGGAAGTGCCGGTCGGCGCCTTCCCGCAGGGCCTTGCCCAGCGCCATCGCGACCTGGCCGCCCTGCGAGAAGCCCGTCGCGTACACCTGACCGGTCAGCGGGCGCCCGAGCCGTTCCGCGGCCGTCCGCGCGGCGCGCAGCATGTCGACGGAGGCGGTCACGGACGAGGCGGTGTCCATGTACGGATGCGGGCCAGGGCCCTTGCCGAGGCCGAGGTAGTCGGGGGCGGCGACCGCCCGGCCCGCGGCGGCGTTGAGATACGACGGCACCCGTCCGAAGTCCTCGCTCGCCGAGGGCGCGTAGTCGCGGTCCACCATCGTGCCGTGGGTGTCGGAGACCAGGTCGAGGCGGTGGGCGCCGCCCCGGGGAAGCGTCAGCAGCCCGGTCGCGGTGGTGGGCCGGCCGTGCGGATCGACGGTCCGGTACGTCAGCCGGTACGCCCGTACGCCGTACCGCACCACGTCGGCGTCGACGTCCCGTTCGGTCAGGAACGACCTGACCTGCCCGGCGTCCCGGTCGGCGACCGGCGCGACGGAGACCAGGTCACCGCGCCGCGTGTGCTGCGCCCCCTGGTCGGCGGCCGCTGCCACCGGGGCCGCGGCGAGCCCGGCGAGCAGCAGGGCCGCCGCACCGGCGAGTCCCTTCCGTGTGCGCCAACTCGCCCGTACTGCAGGGGATGTGTGCGTCTCATCGCTCATGTCCTCGACGCTACGGACGCGCGGGACGCCCCGACATCCGAGAGTCCCCCGCAGCCATGGTGGACTTGGGTGCACCCCGACCGTCCGGCATTCCGGAGACTCGATGAGCGAACAGAGCGGCACCGGCCTGAAGGCAGCCGGCGATCCCGAGGCGCGCGGGCTGCGCCTGGTGGCCGTGCTGCTGGGGCTGACGGTGGTCAGCGGACTGATCGACGCCGTCAGCTATCTCGGCCTGGAACACGTCTTCACCGCGAACATGACCGGCAACGTGGTCGTCCTCGGGTTCGCCGCGGCCGGGGCGCCCGGCTTCTCGGTGGAGCACACGCTGACCTCGCTGGCGGCGTTCGTGGTGGGCGCGGTGGCGGGCGGCCGGGTGGCCGTACGGCTCGGCTCCGGCTCCCGCCGCACCTGGGCCCGGCTCACCCTCGCCGCCGAGGCGGTGCTTCTGGGGGTCTCGGCCGTGGTCGCCTTCGCCGCGCCCGGCGCCACGGCCACCGCCTACACCCTCATCGCCGTCACCGCGTTCGCCATGGGCCTGCGCAACGCCACGGTCCGCAAGCTCGGCGTCCCTGACCTGACGACGACCGTGCTGACCATGACGTTGACCGGCCTCGCCGCCGACTCCCGGGCCGGCGGCGGCCCCGGCACCCGCTCACCCCGCCGTACGGCGTCCGTGATCGCGATGGTGGCCGGGGCGGGGGTGGGCGCGTGGCTGGTGCTCCACCACGGCCTCGCGATTCCGCTGGCCATCGCGGCGGGGCTGGTGGCCCTGCTGGCGGTGGCCGCGTCGGGGCGCGAGTAGCCCCTGATCTCCCGAGGGCTACTTGGCGAGGAAGGCCAGCAGCGCGGAGGTGACCTCCTCCGCGTGCGTCCACAGCAGGCCGTGCGGGGCGCCCTCGATCTCGACGTACTCGGCGGACGGCAGCAGCGCGTGGAAGGGCCGGCCGGTCGCGTCGATCGGCAGGATACGGTCGCCGGTGCCGTGCAGGATCAGCGCCGGTACGTCGATCTTGGCCACGTCGGCCCGGAAGTCGGTGATCCAGGTCGGCACGCAGGCCACCGAGGCGTGCGCCGAGGCACCCGCCGCCACGTTCCAGCTGCCCCGGACGGCCGCTTCGCTGATCCGGCTGCCGAGCGTCTCGTCCAGGTTGTAGAAGTCCTGGTAGAAGGCGTCGAAGTAGGCGTAACGGTCCTTGGTCACGGCCTCCAGGATGCCGTCGAACACCGACTGGTCCACGCCCGTCGGGTTGTCGTCGGTCTTGAGCAGGAAGGGCTCCAGGGAGGCCAGGAAGGCCGCCTTCGCGACCCGGCCCGAGCCGTAGGTGCCCAGGTAGCGGCCCACCTCGCCGGTGCCCATGGAGAAGCCGACGAGGACCGCGTCGGTCAGGTCCAGGGTGGTGAGGACCTTGTCGAGGTCGGCGGCGAAGGTGTCGTAGTCGTAGCCGGTGGTGGGCTGCGAGGAGCGGCCGAAGCCGCGGCGGTCGTAGGTGATGACCCGGTGACCGGCCTCCAGCAGCGCGGGGAGCTGCTTCTCCCAGGAGTGGCCGTCGAGCGGGTAGCCGTGGATCAGCACGACGGGCTGTCCGGTGCCGTGGTCCTCGTAGTAGAGCTTGATCGGCGTGCTGTTCTCTTCGCCAACGGTGATGTACGCCATGTCGGTGCATCCTCTGGTAGGTGAGACTCCAGCACACCAGGAGCGGACGGTGGTCGCCAGGCAGAAGTACGGGCGGAAGTAGCGGCGGAAGCAGGAAGCGCTTGTTCTAATTGTCGTGATGACCAGTCATGATCGTGAAGTTCCGCAGTCCGACGTACCGCACGGCGGCACCGCCTTCGGTGTGATGCTGCGGTCCCTGCGCCGGGCCGCCCGGCTGACCCTGGAGGAGTTGTCCGAGGCGTCCGGGGTGAGCGTGCGCGCGCTCGGTGACCTGGAGCGCGGACGCAGCCGGGGGCCGCAGCGGCGTACGGTCGACGCGCTCGCGGCCGCCCTGCGGCTCGACGCCGAGCAGGGCGAGCTCCTGCGGCGGCTCGCCGAGGCCGGCCGGGACCGCGGGGGGCCTTCGGCATCGCCGTATCTCCTGCGGACCGTCCCGGACTTCACCGGCCGCAAGCAGGAACTGGCCGATCTGCAGGCGCTCGCCACCGGCACGCGCACGCGTGCGGCGGTGCTCTTCGGGCCGGGCGGGCAGGGCAAGACGACCCTGGCGGCGGAAGCGGCACGGCGGCTGGCCGGCGCCTTCCCGGACGGCAGCGTCTGCGTCCAGCTGCACGGCATGAGCGACTCCCCGCTGCCGGCCGCCGAGGCGCTGGTCCTCCTGCTGACGGCACTGGGTCACCCCCCGGACCGGATCCCGGTCGACCCCGTCGCCCGGGAGGCCGTCTACCGGGCCGCGCTCACCGGCCGGCGGGCGCTGGTCGTCCTCGACGACGCGGCCGACGAGAACCAGACCAGGCCGCTGCTGCCGGACGCCGAGGGCAGTTTCGTGCTGGTCACCAGCAGACGGCCGCTGGCCGGTCTCGAAGGCGTCCGGCGGATCAGGCTCGGCGGCCTCAGCGGCGGGGAGTCGACGAGGCTGCTGGAGCGGATCCTCGGTGCCCCGCGCACCGATGGCCAGTCCGAGGCGATCACCCGGCTGACCGAACTGTGCGGCCATCTCCCGCTGGCCCTGCGCATCGTCGGCAACCGCCTTTCCAGCCGCCCGAGTTGGACCCCGGCCCGCTTGGCAGGCCAACTCGCCGACGAGGGACGCAGGTTGAGCGGGCTGGTCGCGGGTGATCTCGCCGTACGCAGCGCCCTCACCCTCTCCTACGGCCAACTCACCGACCCGCACCGCGTCCTGCTGCGCCGCCTCTCCCTCGTACCCGGCCACGACCTCGGCCCCGACCTCGCCGCGGTCATCACCGGCGAGGACCCGCTCACCACCGAGGACTCCCTCGACCTGCTGGTCGACCGGGGCCTGCTGGAGGAGACCGCGCCCGGCCGGTACGCCCTGCACGATCTCGTACGGCTCTTCGCACGCGAGCGACTGAGCGCGGAGGAGCCCGAGTCGGTGACCCGGGTCGTGCGGCTGCGGATGGCGGACTGGCTCCTGCGGTCGGCCGCCACGGCGGGCCGGCGGTTCGAGGCGCCCGGTGCGCCGGAAACCTGGGCGGGCGAACCCGGCGCCTTCACCCCGGGGTCCGCCGGGGAGGCGGAGCAGTGGCTCACCGCCGAGCGTTCCAACTGGGCGGGCGCGCTGCCCCTGATGTTCGCGGCGGGCCGGCACACGGAGATCCTGCACGCCTCGCGCACCCTGTACTGGTTCTCCGACCGCTGGAGCCAGTGGCCCGAGTGGCAGACCCTCTTCTCCCACGGCGTCCGGTCCGCGGCCGCCCTCGGTGACCGCGCGACCGAGGCCCACCAGCTCAACTGCCTGGCCTGGGCCCACTCGGTCGGCGCCTACCAGTACGCGGAGGCCGAGCACATCGCACGCCGGGCGCTCGAGCTGGCGTCGGAGACGGGTGATCTGGAGCAGCAGGCCTGGGCGTGGTCGTACATCAGCGGGGCCTGCATGGGTCTGGCCCGGCCCGCGGAGGCGGCGGAGGCGGCCGCCCGGGCCACCCGGCTCTTCGAGACCACGGGTGACTCCACCGGCAAGGCGGTCTCCCAGCGGGTCCTCGGCACCGCGCTGCGGGAGACCGGACGCGGAGAGGAGGCGCTGGCTCTGCACCGGGCCCTGCTCGGCACCCGCACCGGGGACGTTCCCGGCCTGAACGAGTTCGCGGCGGCCCTGCTGCGCTGCGAGACGGCCAGGGACCTGCTGGCCCTGGAACGCTGGTCCGAGGCGGCGGAGGTGTTCCGGACCGTCGGCACCCCCTCCGACCACGCCGGCGTCGACCGCCTCCGCGCCCACACCTCCCTCGGGCTCGCCACGGCACTGGAACACTGCGGCGACCCCACCGGGGCCCGGGAGCACTACACCCTGGCCCGCGAGCTGTTCACCCAGTTCGGCGACACGGCGTCCGCCGCGGAGGCGGCAGCCGGCCTCGAACGCCTCGGGCCCGTCACCTGAGCCCCCGGCTCCGGACCCCGGCGCCTCGGTCCCAGGGGCTCACGCTCGCGGTGCCGTCCGGACCGGGGCCGGACTCGTCACCTGCTCCGCCCCCTCTGCGGCGGCCCGCGACCAGTCCTCCCACAGCGTGCCGGGGCGCGACAGGAATGCGTGGGCGGTGACCTGGGCCGACGGACCGTTGCGATCCGTCATCCACGATCCCGCTCCGCGCCCGCCGCCACGAGGGACCGCACACCCGGACCCCGGGTGCAGCCCGCTCCCCCCTCATCCCAGCTCGACCGTCACCCGGTGGTCCGGGCGCCCATCCTTCGCCAGCATCGAGTGGGTCCCGGCCACCGCCCGGTACAGCCGCATCCCGGAGTCGCCCCGCACGTCGTCGAGGGTCCAGACACGGCCGCCGTGCCCCAGTGACCGCCGGGAGAAGACCTCCAGCGCCCGCTCGGCCCCGTCCACCAGCTCGGCGGCGACGGCGGACACGTACACCCCCTGCCCGGTGCCGATCTCCACCGAGGAGTCGAAGACCGCGATCCCCACCTCGGGCCGCACCGCGATGTTCCGCGAATGGACGGCCTCCGGCGAGGACACCCAGAAGAACTCCCGGCACCCCACATGCGCGAAGTACACCGGCGTACTCCAGGGCCGCCCCTCCGCGTCCGCCGTGGCCAGCACCAGGTACCGGCTCGCGTCGACGATCCCGCGCGCGTTCGCGACCGTGGGCCGCCTGTCAACGGGCCTCATCTCAGCGGCTCCTGCGGTACGTCAGCCCGAAGTCCGTCTCCCACTCGGCCGACCCGTCCTTCGACTGCTCCCACACGCCGTGGATGCTGTCGCCGTCCGCGCTCAGCCGCCCGGTGAAGCACTGCCGGAAGGACAGCGGGGAGAAGTCCTCCTCCGCACGCAGCAGTTGCACACCTCGCCGTCGAAGGTCATCGCGTACAGCCGTACGACACCCCGCGAGTCGAAGTAGTGCTGCGTGTACGCCCCCGTCCCGGGCTCGACCGACACGATCGCCGTACTGGCCGGCGCGGGATGCGGGGCCTCGGTCCGCTGCACCAGGAACTGCCCGTCCAGCGCCCACTCGAACACACTCCGCCCGGCCCCCGTCGCCTGTCCGGGAAACTCCGCCTCCACCACCCACTCCCCGACCAGAACCCGCAGCCGCTCCAGAGCTTCCTGCCGTACCGTCGCGCCCATCGCGCACACCTCCCACGTCGTAGTGAGGACGGCCGCGGCCGCGAAAACTCATCGCTCCAGGAGATGTCCGGTCCCGCGACGCCTCCGAGCCCGACGCTCAGGCCTCCCGCCGGGAGAAGGCCGCCGCCGGAAGCGCCAGCCCTTCCGACGCATCGGGCACCGACAGCGCGAATCGTCTCTCCAGATACTCCAGCACCTGCGGCGAGGTCATACCCCCGCTGTCCGACGGCCAGCCGAGCGCCGACGGCTCGACCCCGTCGTCGTAGGCGGGGATCCCGGGGTCGAAGGAGGACAGGACCCGCCCGTCGACCACCGCGTACTCCACCCGCTGCGTGGCGTTCACGTCCCGGCTGACGGCGAGGACACGGGTGCCGCGGGACAGGGCGGGAAGGTGGTTGCGGGCGGAGACGTACGACACGGAGGCCTGGATCGCGTACGCCCAGCCCCCGGCCGAACCGGCCCGCACGACGGCGTCGACCTCAGAGCGAAGGAAGCCCAGTTCCTCCAGGGCCGCCACGTCCAGGTCCCCCAAGTGATCCAGGTTCCAGGGCTCGTCGGCCGCGTTGCGGACCTCGATGTCCTGCGCCTGGAGCCGGGTGAGCGGATACAGGGCCTCCCGCCGCGCCCCGAGCCGTACGAGAACCTCCTCCGGCGCGAGGTGCTCGCAGAAGACGAGGCTGTAGCCGAGGGGATACGCCTCGACACCCATCGCAGTCCCTCTGCCATGTCGCCATCATGGAGGCCCGCACTCGAACCGGACAGAGACCCCGGCGGGGCCGATCCTCTCCCTCGCCCCCGCCGCCTTCACCAGCTCCTACAGACGCTGGATGATCGTCCCCGTCGCCAGCGCCCCGCCCGCACACATCGTGATCAGCGCGAACTCCTTGTCGGTGCGCTCCAGTTCATGCAGCGCGGTCGTGATGAGACGCGCCCCGGTGGATCCCACCGGGTGTCCGAGCGCGATCGCGCCGCCGTTGACGTTGACCTTCTCCAGGTCCTGTTCGAAGACCTGGGCCCAGCTGAGCACCACGGAGGCGAACGCCTCGTTGATCTCGACGAGGTCGATGTCCTTCAGGGACATGCCCGCCTTGCCGAGCACCGCGCGGGTCGCGTCGATGGGACCGTCGAGGTGGAAGTGCGGGTCGGCGCCGACCAGCGCCTGCGCCACGATCCGCGCCCGCGGCCTCAGCTTCAGCGCCCGCGCCATCCGCTTCGACGCCCACATGATCGCCGCGGCGCCGTCGCTGATCTGGGAGGAGTTGCCCGCCGTGTGGATCGCCGTCGGCATGACCGGCTTCAGGCCGGCCAGCGCCTCCATGGACGTGTCCCGCAGCCCCTCGTCCCGGTCGACGAGCCGCCACATGCCCTGCCCGGCCCGCTGTTCGTCCTCGGTGGTCGGCACCTGGACCGCGAACGTCTCCCGCTTGAAGCGCTCCTCGGACCAGGCGACGGCCGCCCGCTCCTGGGAGATCAGCCCGAGCGAGTCGACGTTCTCCCGGGTCAGCCCCCGGCGTCGCGCGATCCGTTCGGCCGCCTCGAACTGATTGGGCAGGTCGACGTTCCACTCGTCCGGGAACGGCTTCCCGGGGCCGTGCTTCGATCCCGACCCCAGCGGCACCCGGGACATCGCCTCGACACCGCAGCTGATGCCGACGTCGATGACCCCGGCCGCGATCATGTTGGCGACCATGTGGGAGGCCTGCTGCGAGGAGCCGCACTGGCAGTCGACCGTCGTCGCCGCCGTCTCGTAGGGCAGCCCGACGGTCAGCCAGGCCGTGCGCGCGGGGTTCATGGACTGCTCGCCGGCATGGGTGACCGTGCCGCCGACGATCTGTTCCACCGCGTCGGCGGGGATGCCGGCACGGCCGAGGAGTTCACGGTAGGTCTCGCCCAGCAGATAGGCGGGATGCAGGTTGGCGAGCGCGCCGCCGCGCCTGCCGATGGGGGTGCGGACGGCTTCGACGATCACGGGTTCGGCGGCCATGGGTGCGGGTCCTCTCCTCCGAACGGATCCATGGAACTTCCGTGGAACAGACGCAGAACTAGTACGTGTTCTACTTCGCGCTGCTTTGCAGTCTGCTGACGAGCCACCCACCACCGCAAGGGTCGTGCACACAATTGGAGGCCCCATGCCCCTTGCCTCTTGTAGAACCCGTTACTACCGTCACGGCAGCTCTGTTCCTGATGGACCGTCAGAGAGTTTCCAGACAGCTGGAGTGAGTTGCCGATGACCTGTCCAGCACTCCCCGAGGGGTTCGACTTCACCGACCCCGACCTGCTGCAAAGCCGCGTACCGCTGCCGGAGTTCGCCGAGCTGCGCCGGGCCGAACCGGTGCGCTGGATCCCCCAGCCGGGCAATGTCGCCGGCTTCCAGGACGAGGGGTACTGGGCGGTCACCCGGCACGCGGACGTCAAGTACGTCTCCACCCACCCGGAGATCTTCTCGTCGTACCTCAACACGGCGATCATCCGCTTCAACGAGCGCATCGAGCGAGACGCGATCGACGCGCAGCGCCTGATCCTGCTCAACATGGACCCGCCGGAACACACCAGGGTCCGCGGGATCGTCCAACGGGTGTTCACCCCCCGAGCCATCCGCGCCCTGGAGGAACGCCTGCGCAACCGCGCCCACGCGATCGTCGAGACCGCGCGCACCCTGCCCGGCGAGTCCTTCGACTTCGTCACCCAGGTCGCCTGCGAACTGCCCCTCCAGGCCATCGCCGAGCTCATCGGCATCCCGCAGGACGACCGGGCCAAGATCTTCGACTGGTCCAACAAGATGATCTCGTACGACGATCCGGAGTACGCGATCAGCGAGCAGGTGGGCCAGGAGTCGGCCATGGAGGTCATCGCCTACGCGATGAACATGGCCGCCGACCGCAAGCAGTGCCCGGCGAAGGACATCGTCACGACCCTGGTGGCCGCGGAGGACGAAGGCAACCTGAACTCCGACGAGTTCGGCTTCTTCGTGCTGATGCTGGCGGTCGCGGGCAACGAGACGACCCGCAACGCCATCACCCACGGCATGCACGCCTTCCTCACCCACCCCGACCAGTGGGAGCTCTACAAGGCCGAGCGCCCCTCGACGGCGGCGGAGGAGATCGTCCGCTGGGCCACGCCCGTCAACGCCTTCCAGCGCACGGCCACCCAGGACACGGAACTCGGCGGCAAGCAGATCAAGAAGGGCGACCGGGTCGGCATCTTCTACGCCGCCGCCAACCACGACCCCGAGGTCTTCGAGAACCCGGACGCCTTCGACATCACCCGCGACCCCAATCCCCACCTCGGCTTCGGCGGCGGAGGCCCGCACTACTGCCTCGGCAAGTCCCTCGCGGTCCTGGAGATCGACCTGATCTTCAACGCCATAGCCGACGCCATGCCCGACCTACGGGCAGCAGGCGACCCCCGCCGCCTGCGCTCGGCGTGGATCAACGGGGTCAAGGAGCTCCAGGTGACGCTCAGTTAAGGCTGTCCAGGGGCGCGGGGCTGTATCCATATGCGGCTCCGCCGCGTGGGCGCGAACAGCCCCAACGGCCCCGCGCCCGCCGGACCACACCAGGCGGCACCCCCTTGGGTGCTACCTCTTCACCAACGCCCGTTCCTCGTCAGCTTCCACCGCCACTCGAACCACCCGAGCCCGCGGCCCCTGAAAGACGTACGACAACCCGAACCCCCCGCCGACAACCACCGCACCCCCCACCGCATCCAGCACCCAGTGATTCCCCGTGGCCACGATCGCCGACACCGTGAAGAACGGGTGCAGCAGCCCCAGCCCCTTCATCCACCACCTCGGCGCGATGACCGCGATCACCACCCCGCACCAGAGCGACCACCCGAAGTGCAGCGAAGGCATGGCCGCGTACTGGTTGGTCAGAGCGGTGAGCGTCCCGTAATCCGGCTTCGAGAAGTCCTGCACCCCGTGCACGGTGTCGATGATCCCCAGCGCCGGCATGAGCCGCGGCGGCGCCAGCGGATAGAGCCAGAAGCCGACCAGGGCCAACAGGGTCGCGAGCCCCAGTGAGGCCCGGGCCCACCGGTAGTCCACCGGCCGCCGCCAGTACAGGACGGCGAGCACGCTCAGCGGGACCACGAAGTGGAAGGACTCGTAGTAGTGGTCGAAGAAGTTCCGCAGCCAGTCCACCTTGACGACCGCGTGGTTGGCCCAGTGCTCGAGGTCGATGTGCAGCAGGCGTTCCAGGTCGTAGACCTGCCGGCCGTGCTTCTCGGCGGTGGCCCGCCCCGCCGAGTTGGTGCCGCCGGTCGCCGCGAGTCTGACCTGCTGGTAGGCGGCGTAGGTGACCCGGATGAGCAGCAGTTCGAGGAGCAGGTTCGGCCGCGTGAGTACCCGGCGCAGGAACGGCAGCAGCGGCACGCGCCGGAACCGCGCGGGCACCACAGCGGCGTACTCCGCGGGGATCGGCGTCCGGTAGTGCGGCGAGGTGCGCGAGAGGAACGGGATCACCGTGGCGGCGGCGAGCGCGGCCAGCAGCACCATGTTGTCCCGCAGGGTGTACAGCGCCGAGATGTGCGGCAGCAGCATCGTCGTCGGCAGGGTCATCACCACGACGACGGCGACCGGCCACACATACCGGTCCGAGGCCCGCTTCCCGACCCGCCCGACGACCGCGAGCAGCACCCACAGCAGCTGGTGCTGCCAGGTGGTCGGTGAGACGGCGATCGCCGCGCAGCCGGTGATGGCGACGGCGAGCAGCAGCTGGCCGTCGCGGGCGTAGCGCACGGCCCGGCGCACGCCCAGCGCGGCGACGGCCGCGCCGAGCACCAGGAAGAGGGAGATCTCCAGCGGTCCCGTCATGCCCAGACGCAGCAGCAGGCCGTGCAGGGACTGGTTGGCGAGGTCGTCGGCGGGGCCGCCGAGGCCGGTGCCGGCGATGTGGTGCACCCAGTAGGTGTACGAGTCGTGCGGCAGCGCGGCCCAGGCGAGCGCGGTGCCGGCGGCGAAGGTCGCGGCCGTGGTGAGGGCCCCTCGGCGGCGGCCGGTGAACCAGAGCAGGGCCGCGAAGAGCAGGACCGTGGGCTGGAGTGCGGCGGCGAGACCGATGAGCAGTCCGCTGACCCGTTCACCTCGTACGACGAAGCAGGCGACCAGGACGAGCAGGACCGGGATGATGCTGGTCTGCCCGAGGTAGAGCGTGTTGCGCACGGGCAGCGACAGCATGAGGAGGCTGATCGCGACCGGCGCGGCGAGCAGGGAGGTGCGGCGGCCGACCGGCTGGGGCAGGGCACGGGCGGCGACGAGACCGAGGGCGACGACCAGGAGCAGGGTGCCGAAGGTCCAGCCCCAGCCGAGGGCCTGTTCGGCGGCGCGGGTGAGCGGCTTCAGGACGAGTCCCCCGAATGGGGTACCGGTGAACTGCGTCGAGTCGTACAGCGAACCCTTCACGTGCAGGACGCCGTCCGGGCCGACCCAGGTCTCCAGGTCCGTCAGCCGCTCGCCTCTGGGGGTACGGAGGACGACGGCCAGCTCGCGTAGGGCGAGGACGGCCGCCACCAGCCACAGGACGAGCCTGGCCGCGCGCAGCCGCGCCTGGACCTCGGTGGTCCCACTGTGCTCCGCATTCGCCACGCCGCGTCGGCCTCTCGTCCCGTTCGTGCCATGCGTCCGTGAAGAAGGACGCAGGCAACCCCGGCTTCACCTGACGTCCGCTTCCTTTTGTCCGAATGACACTAGTCCGCCGGGAGGGCCCCGCGCGGACAGGCGCGAGATGGATCACATGGGCTACGGGAAGGCGCGTCCCCGGCCAGGCGCAGGGTACCTGCATAAAGCACGTTTATTTACGGTTCGCGACCGGACGTGAGCGGGACGTAAGCCCGGCAAGTCCGCCTATGGTCGCTTTTTGCCCTTGTCCCCGTCGAAAGGCAGGCGAGCGAAGTTTTGGCGAGTGCTCCCGCCCTCTCTCACCCCGTCCGCACCCCTCGCGACCCCGGCACCCCCGAGGCCGTCGCCGTCGACCCTGCCCTCGTGAAGCGAGCCGTGAAGGCCGCCGCACTGGGCAACGCCATGGAGTGGTTCGACTTCGGCGTCTACAGCTACATCGCCGTCACCCTGGGCAAGGTCTTCTTCCCGTCCGGCAATCCGACCGCCCAGCTCCTGTCCACGTTCGGCGCCTTCGCCGCGGCCTTCCTGGTCCGCCCGCTCGGCGGCCTGGTCTTCGGCCCGCTGGGCGACCGTGTGGGCCGCCAGAAGGTCCTCGCCGTGACCATGATCATGATGGCGGCCGGCACCTTCTCCATCGGGCTGATCCCCTCGTACGGCACCATCGGCGTCGGCGCACCGCTGCTGCTCCTGGCCGCCCGCCTGGTCCAGGGCTTCTCGACCGGCGGCGAGTACGCGGGCGCGTCCACCTTCATCGCCGAGTACGCGCCCGACAAAAAGCGAGGCTTCCTCGGCAGCTGGCTGGAGTTCGGCACGCTGGCCGGTTACATCGCCGGCGCCGGCCTGGTCACGCTGATGACGGCCCTGCTGTCCACCGAGGACCTGGTGTCGTGGGGCTGGCGGATCCCGTTCCTGATCGCGGGCCCGATGGGTGTCATCGGCCTCTATCTGCGGCTGCGCCTGGAGGAGACCCCGGCGTTCGCGGCCGAGGCCGAGAAGGCCGGGTCCAGCCGCCGGAAGGTCCCGCTGCGCGAGATGATCACCGGCCAGTGGCAGGCGCTGCTGCTGTGCGTGGGCCTGGTCCTGGTCTTCAACGTCACCGACTACATGCTGCTGTCGTACATGCCGAGCTATCTGACCAGCGAGCTGGGGTACGACGAGACGCACGGCCTGCTGGTCGTCCTCGGCGTGATGGCGCTGATGATGGTCGTCCAGCCCTTCGCGGGCGCCCTGAGCGACCGTGTCGGGCGCCGGCCGGTGATCGCCGCGGGCTGCGTCGGCTTCCTGTTCCTGTCGGTCCCGGCCCTGCTGCTGATCCGCCAGGGCAGCCTGTTCGCGATCGCGCTCGGCATGGGCGCGCTGGGCCTGCTCCTGGTCTGCTTCACGGCGGCGATGCCGTCCGCCCTCCCGGCCCTCTTCCCGACCCGGGTGCGCTACAGCTCCCTGTCGGTCGGCTTCAACGTCTCGGTGTCCCTCTTCGGCGGCACGACACCGCTGGTGGTGACCGCGTTGATCGGCGCGACCGGGAACATGATGATGCCCGCCTACTACATGATGGCCGCGGCCGTGATCGGCGGTGTGGCGGTGTGGTTCATGACGGAGTCGGCGGGTCGGCCGCTGCCCGGCTCGCCCCCGCAGAAGTAAATACCCGGACACGAGGTGGGAGCGCGACTATATTCATTAGCGCAACTAGTTAGCAGCTCTAACTAGACATATGAAAGGCACAGGTGCATGAGCGAGTCGCAGCTCTGGGACGACGTCGACGACTACTTCACCACCCACCTCGCGCCCGAAGACGAAGTACTCCGGGCGGCCTTGCGCGACAGCGAGGCCGCCGACCTGCCGCAGATCGCGATCACCGCACCACAGGGCAAGTTCCTGCAGCTCCTCGCCCAGATCCAGGGCGCCCGCACGATCCTGGAGCTCGGCACGCTCGGCGGCTACAGCACGATCTGGCTGGCCCGCGCCCTGCCCACCGACGGCCGCCTGGTGTCACTGGAGTACGACCCGAAGCACGCCGAGGTCGCCACCCGCAACCTCGCCCGCGCGGGCCTCGACAAGGTCGTCGAGGTGCGGGTCGGCCCCGCCCTGGAGTCCCTCCCCCGGCTGGCCGACGAGAACCCGCCCCCGTTCGACCTGGTCTTCATCGACGCCGACAAGGTCAACAACCCGCACTACGTGGAGTGGGCGCTCAAGCTCACCAGCGCGGGCAGCCTGATCGTGGTGGACAACGTCGTACGGGGCGGCCGGGTCGCCGACCCCGGCAACCCCGCCCCCGACGTCCAGGGCACCCGCACCGCGCTCGAACTGATCGGCGGGCACCCGAGGTTGAGCGCCACCGCGATCCAGACGGTGGGCAGCAAGGGCTACGACGGCTTCGCGCTGGCCCGCGTGCTGCCGTGAGCCGGGACTCTCACACCTCGTGGTAGAAACCGACGTTGACGCTGCGCGGGGCGGTGCGGTCGCGGATGACGATCTCGCCGTTGCCGCCCCGGGGCAGCGTCACGGAGCCGCCGTAGACCAGCGGCTGCGCGTAGGCCCCGGCCACCAGTTGTACCTCGGACGAGGGATCGGGCTGCGAGCCCTGCAGCCAGGTCACCTGCCAGACGCCCTCGGGCCCGCACAGGAACTCCAGGTGCACCCGGGAGACGAACAGCCAGTCTTCGGGGGTCGCGAGCCGGCATACGGACTTGTCCCGGCCCACGCGCAGCACGGTGCCCGGGTCACTGGGTGCGTCGGCCATCTGCATTCCGGCCGTGGCACCCTCCTCCGCCGCGGTGACGACGGCCATGGTGAGTTCGAGCACGTGCGCTCCTCTTGAAAGGTCCTTGCGCGGCAACCACGTCGGCTCGCCGCCGCCGCATGATAAATCGCCCGGCACGGCGGTGTCCGGCGCAAGGAACCCAAAGCGGCCCGCCGCCCGACTTCGGGCGGCAGGCCGGTCGTACGTAGGGACGATGGGTCAGCTGTGCAGCAGCCGCTCCGCCAGCTCGCGGTAGTCCCGCAGCGCCAGCCGGAGTTGCTCGGTGTCGCCGGCGCTCATGGCCTTGTTCTGACCGCCGTCGCCGCTCTGCCAGGAGTTGCGCAGGGTGCGCCGACGCTGCGTGACGGCGTCGGTGAACCGGGCGGCGACCTCCTCCAGCACGTGGTCGGCCTCCTCGACGGCGGACCGGGGTTCGTCCACGAACCCGGCGACAGCCTGCTGGAGCCGCGTGCTGAGCTTGTCGCACTCGTCGTGCGGCAGCAGCCCGGCATCGTGACCTTCGTGGCCCTTGCGGCCCATGTGGCCGTCGTGACCCTTGTGGCCCGAGGGGCCGCCCACGCCCGTTCCGACACCGCCGACGGCGTCGGAACCGGCGTCCCGCCCGCGCTCGGTCTCCCGACCGAGGCCGGACGTCTTGTCACGGCCGGCAGCGGAGTCACCGCCGAAGCCGCCCTCGTCACCGGTGCCCGGCCCACGCCGCTCAGCACCGGTCGTGCCGGCCGCCGGACGTCCCGCCGGATCCAGATCCGGCGCCTCGGTCTCGGTGGGCGTCACCAGGGGACTGCGCGAACCCGCGGGGTCGTTGCCCGTACCCCTGCCGGTCCTTCCCTCACCCCGGGTGCCGTCGGCGCCCGGCCTGCTCGTGGCATCCGTCATGTCAGCTCAACTCCCCTTCGCGTGACGCTTGTTGAATGCCCACGGCAGATGTCCCCGGCTGTCGTCGCGACCGTCGCGGGGCTGACCCGCGCGCACGTGGGACTCGCTGGTGGGTGTACGGGACTCCTCGCGGCTGCGCGCCGGGCCGACGAGGTCCTCGAAGAGGGCTCGCGCCTCGAGCATGGCGGCACGCATCTCCTCCGTGTCCGTCCGGCCGTCGCCGTCCTGCCGGGCGTTCGTGCGGGCACTGGCCACCGCGTGCACCCGCCGGTAGCCGTGCACATGGTCCGCGTGGTGCACGGACAGCGCGTTGAACTGTTCGTCGTACTGCCCGCCGCCCGGGAAACCCCGGGCCTCGGCGAGCTCGGCGAGCAGCCGATCCGCCTCGGCGACGGCCTCCCGAGGGGAGTCGACGAAGCGTTCCTGGGCGGCCGTCCAGCGGTCCTCGTACCGCTGGCGCTGCGCCGGTTCGAGTGGCTGCTTGCGCAGGGATCCGTGCCGCTCGACGCGCTCGGCGAGTTCGCGCTCGGCGGCCTTCTCGTCCCCGTCGTGCCGGGCCACGGTACGGTCGTATTCGGGCCCGAAGCGTCGCTTCAGGCCCCGGCCGTGCTGCGCGCCCCGGCCACGCAGGGTCAGGACGGCCGCCCCTACGAGGACGGCCGCCACGATCACGATCAGAGCGATGATCAGGCCTGTTGACATATCTGCCGGGTTGCCCTGAACGGTTTGTTCAAACCGTCTCCGCATATGTGTACGCGACAATCAGGCCATGACCTGGACCGTCACCCCCGAAGCCCCCGACTCCCCCACGGCAGCGGCACTTTGGCGCGCCTACTACACGGAGGTCAGCGACCGCTACTACGTCCTCCACGAGAACCGCAGGACAGACCCGGCCGAGCTGGAGCGGGAGGTGGCGAGACACACGGGCGGCGAACTGACGCCTCCTACAGGTCTGTTGCTTGTGGCACGCTTCGAGGGAGAAGCGGCCGGGACCGCGGGCATACGCCTGCGCCCCGACGGAAGCGCCGAGTTGACCAGGGTCTACCTGCGCGCGGAGATGCGCGGCAAGGGCGGCGCGGCCCTCCTCGTCGAGGCGGCGGAGTCCGCGGCCCGAGGCCTGGGCGCCACCCGAGTGATCCTGGAGACCCGCAAGGACCTGACCGAGGCCCTGGCCCTGTACGCGAGGCTCGGCTACGAGGAGATCGAGCCGTACAGCGACGACATCTACGCGGACCACACGCTGGGCAAGACGCTGTAGCGAGCCGACGCCTACGGCGAGAAGGGGCCGGGTGGGGGCAGCCCCCGCCCCCCACCCGGCCCGCAGCTGCGCCGCAGGCATCAGGGGCGCGGGGAACCGCGCCGAACGCCCGCCCCCACCAGGCCGCAGCCGAACGCGCAACCCCACCCGCCCAGGTGGCGCACCGTCACAGCCGGGCCGCAGGCCCCTCGTGCGGCTGTTCCCGGTCGGAGCCGCACAGTTCGTCGTTCAGGTCCTTCACCAGCTGAGTGAGATCCGTGGGCCGGTCGGGCCCCCACCAGTCCCCCAGCAGCTCTCCCAGCGACTCCTCCCGAGCCGACGCGAGCCGTGCGGCTACCTCCTGTCCGGGCTCGGTGAGCAGCAGATCGGGGCCCTGCCGGGACGCCAGCCCCCGTTCCTCCACCTGCCGCGCCGCCTCGATGATCGCCCCCAGCGGCACGGGGGTGCGCACGGCGAGCAGTGCCGGCTCGACCCACCCGTACTTCCGCATGCGCAGCACGAGCCAGCTCGACGCGGGCAGCAGGTCGTACCCGGCCCGCGCGGTGATCTCCCGGTAGATCTCCCGCCGCCCCTCGCGGGTCCCGAGCACCGACAGCGCCCGGCACACCTCGTCGTACGACGACCGTTCCACGGGGTTGCTGGCCAGCGTCTCCGTGACGTCGGGCGCCGTGACCGACCCGCGCAGCCGGTCCTCCTTGAGGAACCACGCCAGCACGAACCCGAGGAACGCGACGGGCGCGGCGTAGAGGAAGACGTCGGTGATCGACGAGGCGTACGCGTGCAGTGCCTCGGGCCTGAGCGAGCCCGGCAGCTGCGCGAGCCCGCGGGAGTCGGCCTCGATCCCCGAGACCGAGACCCCGGGCGGCAGTTGGGCGCCCCGAAGGGCCTCGGCCAGCTTGTCGCCGAGCCGGTTCGCGAAGACCGTTCCGAAGATGGCGACGCCGAAGGACGCTCCGATGGACCGGAAGAAGGTCGCACCGGACGTGGCGACGCCGAGATCCTCGTAGGAGACGGCGTTCTGCACGATCAGCACCAGCACCTGCATGACCAGCCCGAGTCCCAGTCCGAAGACACAGAAGTACAGGCTCATCACCCAGGTGGAACTGCTCTCGTCGAGCCGGTGCAGAAGCAGCAGTCCCAGCGTGGTGACCGCGGTCCCGGCCACCGGGAACACCTTCCAGCGTCCGGTACGGCTGACGATCTGCCCGGAAACCGTCGAGGACAGCAGCAGGCCGAACACCATGGGCAGCATGTGCACGCCGGACATGGTCGGCGAGACTCCGTGCACCACCTGGAGGAAGGTGGGCAGATAGGTCATGGCCCCGAACATCGCGAACCCGACGATGAAGCTGATGACGGCGGACAGGGTGAAGGTCCGCACGCGGAACAGCTTCAACGGCAGCACCGGCTCGGCGGCCCGCCGTTCGACCGCCACGAACGCGACCGCCAGCGCCACCCCCAGCACCGCGAGCCCGACGATCTGGGGCGACCCCCAGCCCCAGGTGTTGCCGCCCAGCGAGGCCACCAGCACCAGGCAGGTGGCGACGGCGGCGATGAGGAAGGTCCCCAGATAGTCGATGACGTGCTTCGTCGACTTACGCGGAATGCGCAGCACGACGGCGATCACGGCCAGCGCGACCACGCCCACCGGAAGGTTGACGTAGAACACCCAACGCCAGCTCAGATGCTCGGTGAACAGCCCGCCCAGCAGCGGTCCGAGCACACTGGTCGCCCCGAAGACAGCCCCGAACAACCCCTGGTAGCGCCCTCGTTCGCGCGGCGGGACGAGATCGCCGACGATCGCCATCGACAGCACCATCAGCCCGCCGCCGCCCAGCCCCTGCAGCGCCCTGAACGCGATCAGCTGGGTCATGTCCTGGGACATGCCGCACAACGCCGACCCGATCAGGAAGATCACGATCGCGGTCTGGAACAGCCGCTTGCGCCCGTACTGGTCCCCGAGCTTGCCCCACAGCGGTGTCGCGGCGGTGGAGGCCAGCAGATACGCGGTCACCACCCACGACAGATGGTCCATCCCGCCGAGGTCGCTGACGATGGTGGGCAGCGCGGTCGACACGATCGTCTGGTCCAGCGCGGCGAGCAGCATGCCGAGCAGCAGGGCCCCGATCGATACGAGGACGTTGCCGGACACATGGTGTTCTCGCGCGTCGTGCACATCCTCCGTCATACCGTGCGCATCCGCGGCCATGAAGACCTCCCGAGGCTCCAGTTGTCTCTCCATCGTGGTCGGTGTGACCGTTTACGGCCTGTTGAGTCCTGTTGGAAGCCGGTATTCCGGGGGCTTCCGAAAGTCGGCTGTGGAGGGGTTCTGCATAATCGCTGGAGTTTGTGAGGGGAGGGACGAACACATGGCGGAGCCGAACGGCCATCTGTGCCCGGAGTGCGGGGCACCGAGAGGGGCGGACAACACCCCGTCCTGCGGGTGCACCCAGCGCGCGTCGGACGCGCTGCGGGACGCGCGTACGGCGGAGGCGGCCGCGGCGGAGGACTTCGATCCGCTGCGCATACGGCCGTACGTGGAGCTGGACGACGAGACCGCGCCGGCGCCGAGGGTGCCCGCGCCGGACGCCACCATGCCGCTGCGCGCGCTGACCCCGCCGACGGCCACCCCGAGCCCCACCGATCTGAGCCTGTTCGAGGCGGCGGGAGGCTCTTCCGCACACGGGAGGACCACCGACGCGCGCCCGCGCCGCACGCGACGCCGTACGGTCCTTCTCGCCACCGGCGGGGCGGTCGTGACCGTGGTCGCCGCGGCCGGCCTGGCCAGCGGGCTGTTCGCGTACGAGCCGCCGTCGCGGGACCAGGCGGCACCGCGGGACGTCCGGCCGGCGGTGCCGGACGCGACGACGAGCGCGGCGTCGGCGCCCCCGTCCACGGCCAAGGCGTCCGTACGGCCGTCCGCCGCGCCCCCGTCCGCCACGGCGAGCGCGAGCCCGTCGGCCTCCCCGTCACCGTCGGGGTCCAGCGCCTCTCCGAGCCCGTCCCGGTCGGCGGCGCCCTCGGCGACCCCGTCGGCCTCCGCCGCGACAAAACCGGCGGCCGGGGCCGACGCGGCCCGCGAGGCTGCTCCGCCGGTTCTGCGGCGGGGGTCCGAGGGGCCGGAGGTGGTCGAGCTCGAACTGCGGCTCACCCAGCTCGGGCTGTACTCGAGGAAGGCGAGCGGACACTACAACGAGGGCGTCGAGGACGCGGTGAGCCGGTATCAGTGGGCCCGGGGGATCCAGGTGCAGGAATACGGGGTGTACGACCTCCTGACCCGGGAGCGCCTGGAGTCGGAGACGACCGAGCCATAGGCCGCCGCTTTCCGGCTGCGCGCCACTGAAGGAGGTCTAACTCACGTGGAGACGGGTCGTGCCGTCCTCCACCCGCACCCGGGTCAGGTCCCGGACCACCAGACCCCCGCCGTACCGAGCCATAGGCTGCATTCCGGCTGCGCGTCCGGTGGGCACCGGCCGCGCAGTTCCCCGCGCCCCTGAAGGACGTCTAACTCACGTGGAGACGGATCGTGCCGTCCTGCACCGGCTCCACCCGCACCTGCGTCAGGTCCTGGACCACCACGTCCGGGCCGTGCAGACCGGCCCTCGGGCCGACCCCGACCACGCGCATCCCGGCCGCCTTTCCGGCCGCGATCCCCGCTCCGGAGTCCTCGAAGACCACGCAGTCCGCCGGTGCCACACCCAGCTCGGCGGCACCCTTGAGGAATCCCTCGGGGTCGGGCTTGCTGGCGCCGACCGACTCCGCGGTGACGCGGACGTCGGGCAGCTCCAGCCCCGCGGCGGCCATCCGGGCCGTGGACAGCGGGACGTCGGCCGAGGTCACCAGGGCGTGCGGCAGCCCCCGCAGGGAGGCCAGGAACTCCCGCGCCCCCGGTATCGCCACCACCCCGTCCATGTCCGCGGTCTCCTCCGCGAGCATGCGCGCGTTGTCCGCGAGGTTCTGCTCCATGGGGCGGCCGGGCAGCAGGACCGCCATCGAGGCGTGTCCCTGGCGGCCGTGGACCACGTTCATGACCTCGTCGCCGTCCAGCCCGTGGTGTTCGGCCCAGCGGCGCCAGATGCGTTCCACGACGGCGTCGGAGTTGACGAGGGTGCCGTCCATGTCGAGCAGGAGGGCGCGGGCGGTGAGCACGGTGGGGGCGGCGGTGGCCGTCATCGGCAGCTCCAAGACGCGGGACGTGGGGCTTCGGAGGTGTCTCCCCCGCACCCCCCGGAGGGACAAGGCGGCCCCGCCCGCCGGTCAGGGAAAACGGGCGGAGGCCACTTTGTTTCTCCACGGTACAAAATCGGGCGGGTTCCCGCCACCACGCCGGGAGAGCGCCCGGCACAGTTCACCCACCGTTCAGCTCAGCCGGTCACGGCCTCCCACAGGCTCCACAGCCCGAGCGCCAGCATCAGCAGCGCCGCGACCTTGGTGATGAGCTTCAGCGGAACCCGCTTCATCAGGGCCTTTCCACCGACGATGCCGAGACCGGCCACCGCCCACAGCGCGAGCACCGCGCCGAGGCCGACGGAGAGCGGGTCGTCGTAGCGGGCCGCGAGGTTCGCCGTCATGATCTGGGTCAGGTCCCCGAACTCGGCGACCAGGATGAGCATGAACCCGGCTCCGGCGACCTTCCAGAAGGACTGGTCCTCCGGGTTGCGGATCTCCTCGTCACCGTCGTCCTTCTTCAGGAGCAGGACGGCCGCGCCGCCCAGGAAGAGCACGCCCGTCAGCGCCTGCACGATCTGCTGCGGCAGCAGGGTCAGCACGCTGCCCGCCGCCACGGCGAGCGCGACATGCAGCGCGAAGGCGGCTGCGACGCCCGCGAAGACGTAGGACGCGCGGTAACGGGTGCCGAGGACGAGGCCGGCGAGCGCGGTCTTGTCCGGCAGTTCGGCGAGGAAGACGACGCCGAAGACGACGGCCGTCACGGTGAAGCTGATCAAGGGTCCTCAATCGGTCGGGGCTGCCCCACCGAGAGTGTTCCTGCGAAACGGCCTCGGCACGGCAGCACACAGTCAGTGCACTACTGGCCGAAGGTCTCGCTGGCCGATCCCTGAAGACCTGCCTCCGGGCGCCGGCTCAGACGAGCTGAGCAGTATGTCGACGGTCCGGCGAAGAGCTACTCCCCTTCAACGCCCTCCATCGTACGTGATCGTTTCGTCGTAAACCTTGTCGTGTCATGCACACGTCACTAACTTCTCACCGAACGCACATCTCCCCGCAACACGGAGCCGCGAGCATTCGACCGCTCGCGCTCCAACACCCCCGTCCCCCAAGGGAGTTCCCATGCCGAAGTTCTACGCGCGTCGACGGCTCAGCATACTCGGGGCGCTCACCGCGCTCATAGCCTCCGTCGCTGTTCTGAACGGCCCGACCGCCTCCGCCGCCCTCCCCACCCCGGTCAGCGCGGCCACCGCCCGCACCTACCTCGCCTCGCTCACCGTGGCGACGGAGAACCGCACCGGGTACGACCGCGACCTGTTCCCGACGTGGATCGCCATCAGCGGTACCTGCAACACCCGTGAGTACATCCTCAAGCGGGACGGCTCGAACGTCGTCACCAACTCCGCCTGCACCGCCACCAGCGGCAGCTGGTACTCCCCGTACGACGGCGCGACCTGGACCGCCGCCTCCGACCTCGACATCGACCACCTGGTCCCGCTCGCCGAGGCCTGGGACTCCGGCGCGAGCGCCTGGACCACCGCCCAGCGCCAGTCCTTCGCCAACGACGTCACCCGCCCCCAGCTGCTCGCGGTGACGGACAACGTGAACCAGTCCAAGGGCGACCAGGACCCGGCCACCTGGATGCCGTCGCTCACCTCGTACCGCTGCACCTACGTCCGCGCCTGGGTCCAGGTGAAGTACTACTACGACCTCTCCGTCGACTCCGCGGAGAAGAGCGCGCTGACGAGCTACCTCGCCAACTGCTGACGATTCCGTAACGGAATCTCCCCGCGACCCTCCGTCGTTCCGTACCGTACGGGGCGACGGAGGAGGATCACGTGACGGATCTGCGGGTCGGACCACTGCTCAGGTACATCGACGGCTCGTCCGCGACCGTATGGGTCGAGACGAGCCGTCCATGCACCGCCGAGGTGCGCTGCTCGGACGGCACCGGTGGCGAGGCCCCCACCTTCCAGATCGCGGGGCACCACTACGCCCTCGTCCCGGTCGACGGCCTCACTCCCGGCACCGAGCGGTCGTACGAGGTGTTCCTGGACGGCACACGCGTGTGGCCGCTGCCGGACTCGCCCTTCCCGCCCTCCGTGATCCACACGCCCACCGAGGAGGCGCCCGTCCGCGTCGCCTTCGGCTCCTGCCGCTGGGCCGCGCCCCCGGAGGGCGAGAAGGACCCCGTGGGCCCCGACGCCCTGGACACCCTCGCGACCCGGATCGCCGCCGAGCCGGAGGGCGAACGGCCGGACGTCCTCATCCTCCTGGGCGACCAGGTCTACGCCGACGAGACCTCCCCGGCGACGCAGAGCTGGCTGGCCGCACGCCGCGACCTGAGCGACCCGCCGGGCGACCAGGTGGCGGACTACGAGGAGTACACCCACCTCTACTACGAGTCCTGGCTCGACCCCGAGGTGCGCTGGCTGCTGTCCACCGTGCCCAGTTGCATGATCTTCGACGACCACGACGTCATCGACGACTGGAACACCTCCGCCTCCTGGGTCGAGGACATGCGCACCGTGTCGTGGTGGCGGGAGCGGCTGCTGAGCGGGCTGATGTCGTACTGGGTCTACCAGCACCTGGGCAACCTCCCCCCGGCCGAACTGGCCGCCGACCCGCTCTACGCCGCCGTACGCCGATCGCCCGACGGCACCGACGAGTTGCGCGCCTTCGCCTGCCGGGCGGAGGCCGACGCGGCCTCGGTGCGCTGGAGTTACCGGCGCGACTTCGGCCGGGTGCGGCTGCTCATGGTGGACTCCCGCGCGGCCCGCGTCCTCGACGAGGAGAACCGGTCGATGCTGGACCCCGGCGAGGCGGAGTGGGTGCGCGAGCAGGCGCTGGAGGACCGCGCCTCCTACGACCACCTTCTGATCGGCACCTCGCTGCCCTGGCTGCTGCCGCACCTGGTGCACGACGCCGAGGCGTGGGACGCCGCGCTGTGCCGGGGGGATCGCGGGGCGCGCTGGGCCCGGTTCGGGGAGAACCTGCGGCGCAAGGCGGATCTGGAGCACTGGGCGGCGTTCCCGGACTCCTTCACGGCGCTGGCGGATCTGATCGCCGAGGTGGGGTCGGGTCCCGAGGCGCCGGCGACGGTGCTGGTGCTGTCGGGGGACGTGCACCACGCGTACGTGGCCGAACCGAAGTGGCACACGGACGGGCCGGACGCCCGCGTCCTCCAGCTCACCTGCTCCCCCGTCCACAACTCCGTGCCCGCGTACATCCGGTTCGGCTTCCGCTTCGGCTGGAGCGCGACGGCGCGGGCGCTCGGGCGGGGGCTCGCCCGGCACGGCGGCTGTGCGCGACCGCCGGTCTCCTGGCGACACACGGGCGGACCCTGGTTCGGCAACCAGCTCATGACGCTGACGTTGAACGGTCGTTCGGCACGGCTGCGGCTGGACCACGCGCGGGAGGCGGGCGAGGGACGGACGAGGTTGGTGACGATCTCGGAGGCCGAACTCACCGGGGAGAGCGGCCGGGAGACGGCCCGGCTCTGAGGTCGTATCACCTGACATCTCGTCAAGTACCGTCTTCGGCAAGGTAGTTCGCCTCGAACGCACCCGCGTCAGGTTGGGATTCGGACACACTTTCGGGCGTCGGTGCGGTGGGCGAGAGCCGTTCCACGTGCGGCTGCGGGTGAAACGGAAGGGGCAGCAGAGGTAAACCGATGGCTAAATGTTGAACTTGCAAGCACCGGTTAGGCGCACCTAACGTGGAGGGCCGACTCGGTCCCATCCCCCTGGGGCGACCCCCCTGTGGGACCGACCCGACCGAAGGAGTCCCCCACAATGACCGGACGCCTGAACAGCGCCCAGCCATACGCCCTCGGCCTGTACCGCATCGTCGTCGGCCTGCTCTTCCTCTGTCACGGCGCGGCCTCCCTCTTCGGTGTCCTCGGCGGTGTCCCTGGCACCGACGGCGGCACCCTCGAAACGGGCACCTGGCCCGGCTGGTACGCGGCCGTGATCCAGCTCGTCTGCGGCGGCCTCGTGCTGCTCGGCCTGGGCACGCGCGGCGCCGCGCTGCTCGCCGCGGGATCCATGGCGTACGCGTACTTCAAGGTGCACCAACCCACGGCCCTGTGGCCCATGGAGAACGGCGGTGAGGCCGCCGCGATGTTCAGCTGGGCCTTCCTGCTGCTGGTCTTCACCGGGTCCGGCGCGTTCGGCCTGGACCGGCTGTTCGCCAAGCGCTCGGCGGAGGAACGCAAGCCGGCCGCGGAACCCGTGGCCGTCTGAGGCCATCTCATACGGTGCCCTCCCCCGCGTCCTGGAGGAGGGCACCGTACGAGGCAGCCGGGTGAACATGCCGCGTTCATCTCATGAGCCCCCCGTGAATCTCCTGTCACTGCCCACGCGTACGCTGTATGGCTGTCTACGGGGGAATCACGGGGAGTCGCGGTGTTGGAGAGCCTGGGGTCACTGACCGGCAGTCCATGGATCTACGCCATGGTCGCGCTGTCGGTGCTCCTCGACGTGTTTGTGCCGTTGCTGCCCAGCGGGGTGCTGGTCATCACGGCCGCGACGGCCGCGGCGGCGGGCAGCGCGGCGACCGGACAGGTCCCCGACGTGATGGCCCTGATCCTGTGCGCGACGACCGCCTCCGTGCTGGGCGACCTGGCGGCGTACCGCCTCGCCTTCCGCGGCGGTGAGCGCCTCGACCGCGCGATCGCCCGTTCGCGTCGTCTCACCACGGCGCAGGAACGTCTCGGCGACGCGCTCGCCGCGGGCGGCGGGGCCCTGGTGGTCCTCGCCCGATTCGCTCCCGCCGGCCGCTCGGTGGTCTCCCTCCTGGCCGGCACCGCCCACCGCCGAGCCCGTGACTTCCTGCCCTGGTCCGCCCTCGCGGGCCTCTCCTGGGCGGCGTACAGCGTGGCCCTCGGCTACTTCGGCGCGCACTGGCTGGGGGCGACCTGGCTGGCGACGGGGGTGTCGGTGGCAGCCCTGTTCGGGGCGGGGGCGGGGGCGGCCTATGTGATGCGGCCGCGTACGGGGGGAGCGGAGGCGCGGTAGCGGATCGGCGTCAGCGGCAGCGCGTCGACGGCAACGGCAACGGCAACGGCAACAGGCGTACGTCGGGTGCGGGCGTGCGTGGGCCGGGTAGCCCTGCACCGGAACGGCCGGCGCCACCGGTGGCCAAGCAGGCCGGTGACCTGCCCTTCGGCGGCAGGGCGCGCGTCGGCCGCGAGCCGGGGAAGCGGCGCAACGGCATGCCCCTGCGCCCCGGCGGATGAACCCGAGGCAGCACCTCTCCCCGCTAACGGCAGAACGCACGCCGACCGCGGACCCGGGTGGCCGCACAGCGGCACGCCCCCCGCCCCGGCGGCCGACCTGCAGCAGCACCTCTCCCGGGCACGGCAGGACGCACGCCTACCGCGGACCCGGGTGGCCGCACAGCCGCACGCCCCTCCGCCCCGGCAGTCAACCTGCAACAGCACCTCTCACCGGCCACGGCAGGGCGCCCGCCGACCTCGGACCGGAGAAGGCCACCCGACGGCACGGCAGAACGCACGCCGACCGCAGACCGGGAAGGCCGCGCAACGGCACGCCCCCTCCGCCCCAGGCAGATCACACTGCGGCAGCACCCGGCCGGCGACGGGCAGGGCGTGTCACCGGGCGGCTCCCGCACCGGGCACCCGTCCGAGGCCGGCCCCGGTCACCCCGCCTCGCGGCGGGCCGCTCCCCGGACTTCCAGCCCCTCCAGCAACTCGGCCGTCGCCTCGGCGATCACTTCCACGGCCCGTTCGAAGACCTCGCGGTTATGGGCGGCGGGGGCCCGGAAGCCCGACACCTTGCGCACGTACTGAAGCGCGGCGGCCCGGATCTCCTCCTCCGTCGCCTCCTCAGGCAACACAGGCGGACGAAGCGTCTTGATACTGCGGCACATACCGACAGTCTCCCTCCCTGAGCGGATCGGCGCTTCCGTCCGCCCGTTCCGAATGCCATGATCCTCGCCGAGGCGGCCACCGACCCCGGGGCCGACCGACGAGAGGAACAACCCGACATGGCGCACGACTCCGCGCACCGGAAACTCACCGTGGCCGTCCTGGGCCCGGGCGGCACCGGCGGCCTCCTCGCCGCTCTCCTCGCCCGCGCCGGACACCGGGTGATCTGCCTGGCCGGCGAGGACACGGCGGACACCCTGCGCACGGCCGGCATCCAGGTCCGCAGCGGCACCTTCGGCAACTTCACGACCCCCGTCGAGGCCGACACCGAACTGCGCGAACCGGTCGACGCCTGTGTGATCGCCGTCAAGCACACCTCCCTGCACTCCGCCCTGGACCGCGTCCCGCCCACCGTCCTGGGAGACGGCCTGGTCGTCCCCCTCCTGAACGGCGTCGAGCACCCGGCGACCCTGCGCGCCCGCTACCGCCCGGACCGGGTCGCCCCCGCGGTGATCCGCGTCGAGTCGACGAGGATCGCGCCGGGCGTCATCGAGCACGGCAGCCCCTTCACCGAGCTCGACCTGACCGGAGACGGCGTCCCCCGCGAACGTCTCGACGCACTGGTCTCCGTCCTGGCCGCGGCCGGCCTCAGGGCCCGTGTCCTGGACGACGAAGCGGCCGCCCTGTGGGCCAAGATGTCCTTCCTCGCCCCCTTCGCCCTCCTCACCACCCTGTACGGCCTGCCCCTCGGCGAGGTGCGCACCCGCCACCGCGAGGAGCTGACCGCGCTGGTCGAGGAGACCGCCGCGGTCAGCGGAGCCTGCGGCGGCCCCGCCGACCCCGACCGGGCCCTGGCCCGCTACGACGTCTTCCCGCCCGCGATGAAGTCCTCGATGCAGCGCGACGCGGAGGCGGGCCGCCCGCTCGAACTGGACGCGATCGGCGGGGCGTTGCTGCGCGCGGCGGACCGGCACGGGGTGAAGGTGCCCGTCGCGGCGCGGGTGGTACGGGAGTTGGCGGCCGCCGACGACTGACGGCCCGTCCGGACCGTCACCGCCCGCCCCACCCGCGCTCTCAGCGGCCGTCCTCGCCCGTCAGGTCGAACCGCCAGTCGTTCGACTTGATCCAGTGCCCCTTCGGGTACTCGAACTCGGCCTCGCCCATCAGCGCGAAGCCCGCCCGGCGGCAGACACCGTTCGACGCGGTGTGCTCCACGCTCGGGAACGCGTGCAGATACCGGTGCCCGCCGGCGGCCCGTGCCTCCTCGACGACGGCGCGGGCCGCCTGCGCGGCCAGTCCCCGTCCTTGGAACTCCGGCAGGATCCCCCACCCGGTCTCCCATATCAGCGAGTCCCGCCACTCACGCTCCCAGAACCCCACCGAGCCGACGGTCTCCCCGCTGTCCGCGAGCGTGACGCGGTACATCCGCCCGGACGACAGCTCGACGTAGCGCCGATGCCGGTCGACGAGTTTCTCCTCGCTCTCCGGCCCGCCCAAGTGGTCGGTCATCTCAGGGCTGTTGGTCCGCTCCAGCAGCCAGAAGTCGCCCTCCGCCCAGGGCACCAGCCGCACCTGCTCCGTATCCATGCCAGCCACCTTAGGCTCCGGGTCTGACAACGCCCCCGGCCTGCGGTTTTGCCGAACCGGCAACGGATCTCGCGCTAGCTCGACGCCGTCCCGCAGGATCGTCGTAACCCGTAACCCGTAGTCCGTGATCCGCACGTACGGAGGACACATGCCGCACCTCACCCACCGTCTGGTCCACGGTCCCGCCGGCCGGATCCACCTCGCGGAACAGGGCACCGGGCCCCTCGTCCTGCTGCTGCACGGCTTCCCCGAGTCCTGGTACTCGTGGCGCCACCAGCTGCCGGTGCTGGCGGCGGCCGGATACCGCGCGGTCGCCGTGGACGTGCGCGGATACGGCCGCTCCTCGAAGCCGGAGGCGGTGGCGGCGTACCGGATGACCGAGCTGGTGGAGGACAACGCGGCCGTGGTGGAGGCGCTCGGCGAGCGTTCCGCGGTGGTCGTCGGGCACGACTGGGGCGCGACGATCGCCGCACACTCGGCGCTGCTCAGGCCGGACGTCTTCCACGCGGTCGCCCTGTTGAGCGTGCCGTACACCCCGCCCGGCGGCCCCCGCCCCAGCGAGGTCTTCGCGGGGATCGGCGGGGAGGAGGAGTTCTACGTCTCCTACTTCCAGGAGCCCGGCCGGGCCGAACGGGAGATCGAGCCGGACGTACGCGGCTGGCTGGGCGGCTTCTACGCCGCGCTCTCCGCAGACACGATGCCCATGGCCGACGCCCAACTCGTCCCCGCAGACCCCCACTTCGTCGCGCCCGGCGGGCAGCTGCGCGACCGTTTCCCCGCCGGCCGCCTTCCGGGCTGGCTCACCGAGGACGATCTCGACGTCTACGCCGGGGAGTTCGAGCGCACGGGACTGACCGGTGCCCTCAACCGCTACCGCGCGATGGACCAGGACTGGAAGGACCTGGCCGACTACGCGGGCGCGCCGATCCGCCAGCCGTCCCTCTTCCTGGGCGGCACCCTGGACGCCTCCACCACCTGGCTGTCCGACGCCATCGACGCCTTCCCCACCACGCTCCCCGGTCTGCACGCCGCCCACCTCCTCGACGGCTGCGGCCACTGGATCCAGCAGGAACGCCCCGAGGAGGTCGGCCGTCACCTGACCGACTGGCTGGGAGCCGTCGTGAAGGGGCGGTAGCGCACGTTCACCGTCGCCGTGCGGTCGCCGTTGAGGCATTGCAGGCGGATGGGAGCGCCACCGGGGTTGTCGAACAACCGGATCCCGTCGCCGAGCAGTACCGGCGCGATGTGGAGGTCGATCTCGTCGATCAGTCCGCGTTCCAGGAGCTGCCGACCGATCGTGGGCGAGAAGACCTCCACGTTCTTGCCGCCGGCGGCTTCCAGGGCGATCCGGACGGCGTCGGCGGCGTCGCAGCTCAGGAAGGTCACGCCGGCGGCGGGCCCCGCGTCCTCGGGGTGGTGCGTGAGGACGAACAGCGGCCCGTGCCAGGTGCCGCCGTAGATGGCACCGGCGTCGGGGAAGGCGTCCCAGCCGTCCCGGCCGCCCAGCACGGCCCCGGTCGTGTCGGCGTACTCCTCGACGAGGCCGGGCCGGAACGAGAACCCCGTCATCCAGTCCATCGTGTGCCCGGGACCCGCCACGAACCCGTCCAACGACATGGTGAAGTGCCAGAGCACCTTTCCGGCGGCGGTCTGCGGTTCCACGTCCGGTACCGACGCCGTGCGCACGTTCTGCGGGTTCTCCATGGCTGTTCCTCTCACGGGGCGCTCCTCGTCTCCTGGGAGACCGACTCCGCCCCCGGAAGTCATCGCCGGACCACCATGTCCCGGTCCGGCCGCCGGGTTGGCCTCGCTCGACGCGCGGCAGCGGCCATGACGGCGACGGCGCGGTGCACCCATGCCCCGGGGGCGTCCCTGTCCCCCCTGTAAACCGTCACCGCCCCGAACGTCATCGCCGGACCACCATGTCCGGCCCAGCCCCCCGGACGACCCCGCCCGCCGCGCGGGTGGCGGCCATGACGGCAACAGCGGCGACACCATGACCCAGGGGCCCCATCCCCTGAAGACCCGCCCCCAAAGTCATCACCGGGACACCATGGCCCTGTCCCGCCGCCCAGCCGCCCCCGCCCGACGCGCGGCCGCCGCCATGACGGCGGCCGCGGCGAGCACCATGGCGGCGCCGACGTAGAGCGGTGCGGTGTAGCCGAGGCCCGCCGTGATCGCGAGGCCTCCGGCCCAGGCGCCCAGCGCGTTGCCGATGTTGGACGCGGACACGTTGGCGCCGGCGGCGAGTGCCGCGCCCTGGGCGTAGTCGGTGACGCGGGTGATCATGCCGGGCACGCCCGCGAACCCGAACACCCCCATCAGGAACACCAGCACCACCGACGCCGTGGCGCTGGCGGCCAGCAGCCCGAACACGGTCAGGGTGACGGTGAGTCCGGCCAGGGTGAGGACCAGCGCGCGGTCCCGGTCGTGGTCTGCGGCCCGCCCGCCGATCAGGTTCCCGACGACGAGGCCGACGCCGTACACCATGAGCAGCCAGGCGACATCCGCCGAGGAGAAGCCGCCGACCTCGGTGAACGTGTAGGCGATGTAGCTGAACGCGCCGAACATCCCGCCATAGCCGAGCGCGGTGGCCCCCAGCGTCAGCCAGACCTGCCCGGACCGGAAGGCACCGAGCTGGGCGCGCAGGCCGATGGGGGCCGTCGGCGGGGTCCCTCCGGCGCGGCCCGGCACGCACGCGACGATTCCCGCCAGCGCGAGCAGGCCGACCGCGGTGACCGCCCAGAACGCCGCCCGCCAGCCCCAGCGCTCTCCCACGAGCGCGCCGAACGGCACGCCGAGGACGTTCGCGACCGTCAGTCCGGCGAACATGACGGCCACCGCGCGGGACTTCCGCTCGGGCGCGACCAGGCTGCGCGCGACGAGGGAGCCAATGCCGAAGAAGGAGCCGTGGCACAGCGCCGCGACGATCCGCCCGAGCAGCATCACCGAGTAACTCGGCGCGATCGCGGACAGCAGGTTGCCGAGGACGAACAGGACCACCAGGCCGACCAGGACGTGTTTGCGGGGCAGCCGCGCGGTCGCCGCGGTCAGGACGATCGCGCCGACCGCGACGCTCAACGCGTATCCGGAGATCAGCCGGCCCGCGGCCGCCTCGGACACCGCGAAACTCGACGCCACCTGCGGCAGCAGGCCCGCGATCAGGAACTCGGTCAGCCCGATGCCGAATCCGCCGACGGCCAGGGCGACGAGCCCACTTGGCATCCGTCGCCGTCCGACCGCCGGGCTATGCACGACAATCCTCATGATCCGCGCTCATGGACCGACCCTCGCGTCCCGACCGCGGACCGGTCCATGGACAAAGAAGCGACGGCACTTGGACGAAAGCGGGTCGATGTTCACGATCGAGGAACGGGACCGCCTCCGGGAGCGGTTGCTCGCGCGAGCCGAAGCCGACAGCGCGGTCGTGGGGGCCGCCTTCACCGGCTCGTACGCCGTCGGGGAGGCAGACCGGTGGTCCGACACCGACCTGGTCCTGGCCGTCCGCGGCGACCTCACTCCGACCCTGGAGCGGTGGACGGGCCGGCTCTACGACGATCTCGGCGCGCTGCACCACTGGGACCTGCGCGTCGGGGCCGTCGTCATCCGGGTGTTCCTCCTGCCGGGCCGGCTGGAGGTCGACCTGACCTTCGCCCCGGAGGCCGAGTTCGGCCCGCGAGGCCCTCAGTGGCGCACGGTCTTCGGCCGGACCCGCCCCCTCGAACCCTTCCCTCCCCCGGACGGCGACACCCTGGTCGGCCTCCTGTGGCACCACGCCCTCCACGCGCGCGTGTGCGTCGAGCGCGCCCGCTGGTGGCAGGCCGAACACTGGATCAGCACCCTGCGCGACCACGTCATCGCCCTGGCCTGTCTGCGACTCGGCCACCCCATCGCGTACGCGAAGGGCGCCCATCTGCTCCCCGAGGACCTCTCGACCGCGCTGGAGACGACCCTCGTACGCTCGCTCACCGCCGCGGAGCTCCACCGCGCCCTGAGTGCCACGATCACCGTCGTCACGGCCGAACTCGAACGTTCCCGCCCCGCCCTCGCCCCCCCGCCTGACCCCGATGCTCGCGGAGCTGACGGACACGCCACCGGGCAAATGCCGTTGAGATGCGGGCCCCGGTGGACAAGGCTCTGGGGCCATGGAGTTCTTCTGCTACCACCGTGACCGGCCCGGCTCCCTGTCCCTGCGTGAGGAGCTGACGGAAGCGCACTGGTCCTACATGGACCGGTACGAGGCCGAACTGATCGCCCGTGGGCCGACGTTCGCCGACCACGGGGAGACGCTCACCGGAAGTGTGCACATCATCGACCTGCCCGACCCGGCTGCCGCCCGCGCGTTCGCGTTCGACGAGCCCAACTACCAGGCGGGCGCGTACCGGGACGTGCTGCTGCGCCGTTGGCGGAACCTGCTGGGCCGCACCATGTGGGACTTCCCCGGCGACCGGACCGGCGGTGACCGGTACCTGGTGCTGGGTCTCGGCACGGGAGAGGCCGTCGACCTCGCCGTACCGTCCGGGAGGGACGACCTGATCGCGTACGGCCCCCTGCTCTCGGACGACGCCACCACCTGGCTGGGCACGGCGGCCCTGGTCCGTGCCCCGGATCCGGACCGGGCACGGGCCGTGCTGACCGCGGACCGGTACGCCGCCGTGGAGGTCCATGAGTGGGAGTTCGGCGGACGACGCTGACAACCTGGTTCTCGACGCTGACAACCCGGATCTCGGGGCAACCGCACAGGGACCAGCCGTACGAACAAGGAGCGTCCACGCCATGGGTACCGCCGTCCGCGTCCCGCAGACCCGGGACATGATCGGGGACGAGCTCTCCGGAGACGAGGCGTTCACCGCCCTGCGCCACTACGGCGGCCTGCGGCTGCTGACCGACTCCGTCGCGCGGTTCCGTTACGCCGACGGCTTCACCAACGCCCGGGCCCTCGCCTTCCAGGTGGTGCTCGGTCTGGTGCCGTGCACCGTGGCGCTGGTCGGCCTGGCCACGTCGGTGCACACGGAGGGCGTGGGCCGGATCATCGAGCTCACGCTCGGCCGGATCGTGCCGGGCGCGAGCGCCGACATCGTGAAGGACGCCTTCGACGGGACGCGGCGCACCGCGCACGGCAGTGTCTGGAGCACGCTCGCCCTGTGGCTCGGTCTGGGCTTCGCCCTGTTGAACCTCGCCTCGGCCATGGGCCAGATCGAACGCGGCGCGAACCGGATCTACGGCATCGAGCGCGACCGTCCCTTCCCGCGCAAGTACGCGCGCGGGATCGTGCTCGCGCTCGCCGCCGGTCTGCCCCTGGTGCTCGGCTTCGTCGTGCTCGTCGCCGGGGAGGCCGTGGGCGACGCGGTGGCCGAGTCCGTGGGCCGGGACGGCGGCGGGCCCCGCTGGTGGGGTGTGCTGGACCTGCCGGTGGGGCTCGCGCTGGCCTGGGTGGCCTCCGCTGTGATCTTCCGCTGGTCACCGCGCCGGGTGCAGCCCGGCTACACCTGGCTGGCCTTCGGCTCGGCCGTGCATCTGCTGCTGTGGGTGTCGGCCACCTGGCTGCTCGCGCTGTACGTCGAGGAGAGCGGTGCTTTCGGCGCCGTGTACGGGCCGCTCACGGCCTTCATCGCCCTGCTGCTGTGGGCGAACCTCACCGCTGTCGCGCTCTTCCTCGGCATCGCGTTCGCCGCCCAGCTGGAAGCGGCCCGCGCGGGCATCGAGTCGGCCGTGCACCCGGACCCCGGTCCGGGTGACTGAGGCCAGGACGGCGATCCCGCGGTCAGCCCTGCGCGGCGGCGGTGACCGTCGCGGGGTCCACGCCGGTCAGTTCGACGATGCGGTGCGGCGGCACACCGGCGGCCAGGGCGCGGCCGATCAGTCCGTCCCGGCCGTCCGCGCAGTCGCGGTAGGCGAGCAGCTCCTCCTCGACCCCGGCGAGCGACTGCGGTACCAGCTGGTGACGGACCCGGCTCAGCTCCTCGTCGCTCAGCGGCACGGGCAGCCGTTCGGCCCCCTCGGGCACGGCGGCGGTCTCCTCCGGCGGCAGCAGCCGCAGGTGCGGGGAGGTCGCCGTGGTTCCCTGGGCGTCCAGCCACGCGCGGACCGCGGGGGTCTCCATGCACGCGAGCTCGCCGACGGCGGCGGGGGCCACGCCGAGCTGCGCGGACGCGTCGTCGAGCAGGAACAGGTAGGCGTCGTCGGTCATCCTCGGCTCCTTCTCACCAGGCTGATCGACCTCCCATTACCCCGCCTCGCCCGGCTAATGTTCGGGCTCGGCGAGTGACCGAAGAGGAGCGAGGACATGCCCGGTCTTCCGAGCGCGCGTTGACGTCGTGGGCCGTCCGGCCCGTCATCGCGTGCTGCCCCTGACGGTGTGGCACAGCAGCCTTCGATCCGAGGACCTCCGTGCCGTCTCCTTCCTCCACCATGTCCGATTCCGGTCGCCCCGCCCCGTCGAGTCTGTGGCGGGACCGGGACTTCCGTAGCCTCTGGGTGGGCCAGACGGCCTCCCAACTCGGGGAACACACAAGCCTGTTGGTGTTGCCGCTGTTCGTCGTCCTGACCCTCGACGCCGGTGCCGGCCAGTTGGGCGTCCTGAGAGCGGTGGGGCAGGCGCCGATCCTGCTGCTCTCGCTCTTCGTCGGCGCGTGGGTGGACCGATGGCGGACCCGTACGGTGATGGTCCTGGCGGACGCCGGGCGGACCCTGGCGCTGGGGGCCGCCGCTCTGGCCGGGCTCCTCGGGTGGCTCGGTCTGCCCGCGCTGTTCGTGGTCGTCCTCGCCGTCGGGGTGCTGTCCGTGTTCTTCGACGTCGCCTACCAGTCGTCGCTCGTGCGGTTGGTGCGCCGGGATCAGCTGGTACGGGGCAACAGCGCGCTCGAGGGCAGCCGGTCCGCGGCGCAGATCGGCGGTCCCGCCCTCGGCGGTGCGCTGGTGTCACTCCTGTCGGCACCGGTCGCGGCCGCCTCCGGTGCGCTGTTCTTCGCTCTGTCGTTCCTGTCGATCCGCCGGATCCGTCGCCGAGAGTCGATCCCGGAGCAGGTGGGACGTCCCGCTCACATAGGGCGTCGGATTCACGAGGGCCTGCGTTTCGTCGTGAGCGACACCTCGCTGCGGACCGTGTGCCTGACCTCGGCGGCCTTCCAGTTCTCCTTCGCCGCGCTGATGACCGTCTATCTGCTCTTCCTGCCGCGGGAGCTGCATCTGTCGGGCACCGTCGTCGGGCTGTCGCTCGCGGCGACGGGGCCGGGCGCGCTCCTGGGATCGCTGCTCGCCGCCCGTCTGCCGGCCCGGTTCGGTCATGGGGTGGTGCTGGTGTCCGCGGCGGCCGTCGGCGACGGCGCGTTCCTGTGGGTGCCCGCGCTGCACGGCTCCTCCGCGGTGACGGTCGCCGCGCTCCTCGCGGGCGGCTTCGTGTTCGGGGCGGGCGGCCAGTTGGTGAACGTCACGGTCATGGCCGTTCGGCAGGCGGTCACCCCGGACGGGATGCAGGGCCGCGCGGCCGCCACGATCACGTTCGTCGGCATGGGCCTGACCCCGCTCGGCTCCCTGCTCGGCGGATTCCTCGCGCAGGAGTGGGGGCTGCGCACCAGCCTCCTGGTGACGGCCGCGGGAATGCTGCTGTCCCCGGTGGTGATGGCCCTCTCGCCGCTCGCCCGGCTGGGACGGACGCTGCCCGCCCACCCTGATCCCGGGCCGCCGACCGGGCACCGCCCGTTCGCATGAACCTCGGGAAGCGACTCGCCACCCAAAATCGAACAGGCGTAGCATTGTGCCGTGGCTAAGACCTATGACTTTCCTAGCGACCTCCTCGCCGGTCAGGAGGAGCTGCATCAGGTCCGGGCCGAGCTGTCGGCCCTGCTCAAGCGGCTCCCCTGGTCGGTCGCGCCTCTGGACGGCTTCAGCGACGACAACGGCTGGCGGAAGGTGGAGCGCCCCGCCTCCCCCGGCTGGACCGCCGACGAACAGGCCGAGGTGGAAAAGCTCCGGCAGCGCGAACACGAACTCGCGGTCTTCGTCACCACCCACCGCTTCTGGACGGACGTGGAGACACCGGAACGCGTGGAGGCCCGGACCGGGTTGAAGCACGCGTCCCGCCGGCAGGAAGCGGGCTGAAAACGCCCCACGGCACGACGAAGGAACACCGAAGAACGACGAAGGACCCCGGCCGAGATCGGCCGGGGTCCTCTTCCGATGTGGGCGCGGACGGTTTCGAACCGCCGACATCCTGCTTGTAAGGCAGGCGCTCTACCCCTGAGCTACGCACCCGAGACGAGTCGACAGCCTACCTTGCCCGAGGCCGTGTCCTGCAAACCCTTACCCGGGCGGCCGGGGAAGTCAGGGTCGATACGGGGGAAAACCCCACCCCCGATCCGGGAGCGGCCCGGATCCCCCGCGAGAGCCCCGGTCCCTAGGGTCGAAGCAAGGTCGTGGAGTGCCCGCGACCGCCCGCTCAGGGCTAGATCAGGGGGAGATCGTCATGGTCCGTTCCGTTCCCGCACGTGCCGCCGCCGCGGCCGGGGTCGTCGCGCTCGTCGTCGCGGGGGCCACCGCCTGCGGTGCCTCCGCCGGGGACGACAAGACCCCCGACCACAAAGCCTTCGCCCTCCAGGGCCGCACCCTGACCGTCGACTCCGACGACTCGGCGCTGGAGATCGTCGCCGCCGACTCGAACAAGTCGGGCACGATCGAGGTCACCCGCTGGTTCCAGGGGACCGTCGCCGTCGGCAAGGACCCCGAGGTGACCTGGTCGATGAAGGGCGACCGGCTGGTGCTGCGGATGAAGTGCAGCGGCGTCGTGGCCGACTGCGCGGCCAAGCACCGCATCGAGGTGCCGCGGGACATCAGCGTGAAGGTCGAGGACGGCGACGGCAGTGTGCGGGCCAGGGGGTTCACCCGGCCGCTGAGCATCAGCACCGGGGACGGTTCGGTGCGGGTCACCGACTCCAGCGGGCCGCTGGAGCTGCGCACAGGCGACGGATCGATGCGCGCGAAGGTCACCTCCCGCCAGGTCACCGCCCGCACCGGGGACGGCTCGCTCCACCTCGAACTCGGCGCCGTACCGGACCGGGTGGAGACCCGCAGCGGCGACGGCTCCCTGACCGTCGAGCTGCCGAGGGCCACCTACCGCGTCGACACGAAGAGCGGCGACGGAGGGGTCGAGGTGTCCGTGCCCCGGTCCGGCTCCAGCGACCACATCGTGTCCGCCCAGAGCGGAGACGGGAAGATCACGGTGCGAACCGCGAACTGACCGGCCCGTGTGTTCGTCCCTTACCGGTGGGAGAATGACACCGGGCACCGCCAGGACGAACACAGCACGGGAGAGGGATGTGACGGCGACACCATCGCAGTCGTACTCGTCGTCGTCGGTGCCGCGCGCGCACGGTCAGGCGCTCAAGGACACCCTCACCCTGGTCGGCCTGCCCCTGCTGGCCGCCCTCGCGGTGACGGGCGCCTTCGCCGGCGGCGGCACCCGGCGCTGGTTCGGCGGGCGCGCGGAAAGCCAGCGGGCCGAGGCGCAGGCCGCGAAGGACGCCGCCGCGGCCGCGTTCTACGAACTGGACACCGCCCAGCGGGATCTGCGGATCTCGATAGAGACGATCACCGCCGTCGACGACTCCCCCGCCGCCCGGCGGGCGGTCGCCGACTTCCAGGCGATCAGCGGGCGGATCGACGAGGCCAGCCGGCGCTACATCGAGGCCGTCGACGCCCATGACCTCGACCGGGACGACCTGGAGGCCGCGGTCGCCGCACAGGCGCGTACCGAGCTCACCCGGGCCAAGGACGAGCTGGGCAACGTCAAGAAGGAGCTGGACCGTTTCGGCGACAGCCTCGGCCCGCTGCTGGGCAAGGCCGAGACCCAGCTCGCCCGCCTCGCCCCGGCCGTCGAGCGGGCCCGGCAGGGGCTGCTGGCCGCCTCCAACGCCCTGGACTCCGTACGGGAGTCGGGGCTGAGGGCGGACGACCTCGCCGCCCGACTCGCCGCTCTGGGACCGGAGTTGACCAAACTCAACCAGGGCGCCGGGCAGCACGGTGTGCCGCACACCCTGGAGCGGGCCGAACGGGTCGCCCGGGAGGCCGAGTCGGTCCGGGTCGAGGCCGAGCGGCTGCCGGAGCGGGCCGCGGAGATCGACCACCGGCTCGTCTCCCTGCGCACCCGCGCCGAGGCCCTCACCACTCGTGCGGGCCAGGTCGACCCGGTCCTCAGCGAACTGCGCCGCCGGTTCACCGCCGCCTGCTGGCAGGACCTCCAACACGTCCCGGACCAGGCCGCGGAGAACGTCCGGCAGGCCGAGCTGAGGCTCCGCGAGGCCCGCGCCGCGCGCGACGAACAGCGCTGGCCGGACGCGACCTCCCTGCTCTCCACGGTCCGCGCCCTGCTCAACGCCACCGACGAGTCCGTCTCCGCCGCCGGCGACCGGCTGCGCCGGCTGAACGCCGTGCAGAAGGACCCCCAACAGGAGATCGACCGCACCCGTTTCGCCATCCGTGACGCCCAGCGCCTCGCCATGACCGGCCGCACCACCCCCGATCCACGGCACGCGCGCCCCCTGGACGACTCGGTGGCCCGCCTGGACCGGGCGATCGCCGGCCTGGAGGGCCGCCACCCCGACTACTGGCACTTCCTCACCGAGACGGAAGCGGTACGGCAGGCGGTGGTCCGGGTGGTCTCGCAGATCCGCGAGGAGCGCGGGGGCGCGCACTAGAACTGCTCGTCAACTACTCGCGAGCAGGAGATTGAATCTCACACGAACTGGACATTTCATCCCTTTTTGCATAGATCGCCTCAATGCGGTGACATGGATGGAGACCGGTATATCTCTCGCAAAGGAGATGGTGGTATGTCCTCCACCGAATTCCAGCTCGAGGACCTCACCGAGGTTCCCGGCACCGACGTCGAAGCGGCTCTCGACCCTGTCGAGGCCGACGGCTACTACCGCGACAGCCGCCAGTGCGCGGCGCTCGCTCTGGTGTCGTCGCACAGCCAGCTCCTGCTCTCGCCTCCGACGCCGCGGCCGAAGAAGGGCTGACGGGAGAACCCGAATGGAGCAGTCAGGCACTTCGACCCGCCTCGCGGGCGCGGTGCAGGACCTCACGTCGGAACTGGTCTCCGCTCTTCGGAGCGGAGACCGCTTCCGGCTCGCAGGCACGGTCGCCAAGGGGCTCGGCCCCGCGGCGACCGGCGACCCGTCCCTCGCCGCCGTACGGGTGGTGGGCGCCGATGTCGTCCTGCCGAGCGTCCTGTTGCGCTGCGCGCCCCCCGACGCGGACGATCTCACCGTGTTCAGCAGAGCCGTACACGCCTACCCGCCCCCCGCCGAAGCCCCTCCCACCTCGGTGTGGAGCCACTGGGCCATGAGGCGGGCGCTGCTGCGGCTGGACGCGTCCCTCGACGGCGCGCCGGACGACGACAGCGAGCCCGAAGCGGCCTGGCTCGACGACGCGCCGTGGCAGTTCCTGACCCACCAACTCGCCGTGCTCGCCCCGCTGGCGCTGCCCGGCGAGGACTGCGCGGTGGCCCGGGTGGCACGCCGCCGCCCGGTCGACGTCGCCCGGGGATTCGTACGGGCGGTCCGCCGCCGCGACTGGCTCCAGGCGGCCGGAGCGGGACGCTGGCTGGTCCTCCTCGACGAGGTGCCGCCGACGCTGGGCCTGGACACCGGTCTGGAGTTCGTGGCGCAGATGGGCGGCACGGACGCCCGCGTGGAGTTGCAGGTCGAGGCCGCTCAACTCATGCGAACCGGAGTGCTGGTGTGACGGCGCCCGGGGTACGGGCGACGCGCGAGGTCCGGGACGTGGGCGAGGCCGCGCTGACCTGGCTGTCCGCCCACCGCGACGGATTCACGCTCGGCGACGACGCCCTCGCCGAGCACGGCAACGTGAACACCACCTGGAAGCCCCTCGGCGAACTGGCCCAGGTGTGCGTCTGCGTACGACGGCACACCGACCGGGCCGACCCGCTCCACGTGCTGGCGTCCGACCTGCTGTCGTTCGCGTGGCAACAGACGAGGCGGGGCGCGCTGTTCGTGGAGTTGCAGCGCCTCGAACCCTTCGCCACGTATCCGCTGGAGGTGTACGCGGCGTTCGCGGCGGCGGGCCTGCGCCACGCCGGCTACGAGCGCGCCACCGCGACAGTGGGCCGCACCCGCGGCTGGCAGGTGACGGAACAGGAGCCCAACCGGCGCCTGAGCGTGCTCAACTCCGAGCGCCGCAGCGGCATCCCGGAACACGGGGACATGTCGACGGCGCTGGGCCGTACCTGGCTCGCCGGTCTGCCGGAGCCGTGGACGTTCGAGCTGGCCGCCGGCTACACGCTGACCCATGTGATCTTCCATCTCACCGACTGGGGCCTGACCCCGCAGGCCGTGCCCCCACCGGTCGCCGACTACCTCCGGCACTGGCTCGCACCCTGGCTCGACACCTGCCTGGAGGACGAGCAGTGGGACCTGAGCTGCGAACTGCTGGCCGTGGCGAGCAGTCTGCCCGGCCCGCCGGAACGCGCTCTGCTGCGGGAGGCCTGGGCGAGACTCTCGGTCGCGCAGGACGACTCCGGTGCCGTCCCGGAGGTCGGCGGGCGAGGCAGCCGTACCACCGCACCCGCCTTCATCGACTGTTACCACTCGACGCTGATGACGGCCTTCGCCGCCGTGCTGACCCTCAACCGGCTGCGCGAGGCGGCCGACGACGACACGGGGGCGGCCGCGGTGGACGGCGGACAGGGAGTGCCGGGATGAGCCACACGCGTCTGGTCCACCAGGTCGGGGTCGGCGCCCTGGAGTGGCTGTACGCCCACCGCGACGGATTCCGGCTGGAGTTGGACGTCGACCCGGAGATCGGATTCCTGGAACGCTTCAAACCGGTGGGCGAACTCGCGCTCATCTGCAAGGTGTTGTTCCGCGAGGGCGTGGCAGGCTCCCGACAGGCCACGCTGGCACGGCAGTTGATCGACCACGCCTG
Organism: Streptomyces sp. NPDC005402; assembly: GCF_040606575.1. Taxonomy (NCBI): domain Bacteria; kingdom Bacillati; phylum Actinomycetota; class Actinomycetes; order Kitasatosporales; family Streptomycetaceae; genus Streptomyces; species Streptomyces sp. NPDC005402. Next base: position 1,915 of record NZ_JBEXFB010000004.1, on the reverse strand, counting down.
GTCCCACACGCTGGACGGCGGCCGGATGCTGGTGCGCGGCCAGCAGACCGAGCCCATATCGCCCATCCCCTTCGAGGTGTACCTGCCGTTCAAGGAGCTGGGCTACAGCTGCCCCGAGGCCGAGCGGGCCTTCCGGCTCAACCAGCGGCTGGACAGCTTCGCCGCCCTGGAGGTGTCACCGGTCCGCCGCCTGGGTCTGGCCGCCTTCCAGCGCCGCTTCGGCCTGCCGCCCGGGCCGCCGGAAGCCGACCTCGTCGGCGCGACATGGCTGGGGCGGACACCGGAACCCTGGACCGTGGAAGGGCACATCGCCTACGACATCACCCACACCGTCTTCCACCTCACCGACTGGGGAGAGAACCCCGAAGGCCTGCCGGCCGGGATCGCCGACTATCTCGCGACCTGGCTGCCGGTCTGGCTGGACGACTGGCTCGACCTGCAACGCTGGGACCTGCTCGGCGAGTTGCTGGTCGTCGACGCCTGCCTGCCGCATCCCACGTTCGACGAGCGGGCATGGGAAGGCTTCGCCGCCGCCCAGCAGCCCGACGGCGCGATGCCCGCCGTGCGCGCGATGCCGCAGGGCGAGCCCGACGAGGTCTTCGACCTCGTCTACCACCCGACACTGGTCGCCGCCTTCGCCTCCGTACTGGCCATGTCCCGCGCCCTGACACAGCTGGCGCAGACCCCGTCATGACAGCCGACATACGCCCCGCGCGTTCCGTTTTCTGGCCGGGCGACGCGCTCGACATCACCGGCGTGACGTCGAAGGAGGCAGCCGTCGACGACGAGGAGACGCGGCGGCGACTCGACGCGGCCGTCGACGCCGTGGACGCGCCCGACGTCGTCTTCGCGCTGTCCCGGCACGGCCTCCGCACCGTGCGCACCGGAGGCACCGCGCCGCCCCCGCCCGTCCCGCGCGATCGGCTGCGCTACGAAATGGGCTCGGCCTCCAAGACGTTCACCGGACTGCTGCTGGCCCACCTGACCCACACGGGCGTGCTGTCCGCGGGCGAGCCGGCCGCCGCGCTGCTGGATCCGGCCCGGCGGCCCGGCGAGGACCCCGTCACCCTCGCCCACCTGATCACCCACACCGCCGGTCTGCCCGCCCTGCCCGCCGACTTCTTCGTCCGGGCACTGCCGACGTGGCGCACCAACCCCTACGCCCGCTATCCCGCCGAGCGCGTGGTGGACGCCTTCCTGCGCCACCGGCATCGCCACCGGCCCGGCACCCGCTGGCACTACTCCAACTTCGGTGTCGCCGTCCTCGGCCACGCCCTGACAGCGGCGACCGCCACCCCGTGGGACGACCTGCTCACCGGTCAGGTGCTGGGCCCGCTCCGGCTGACCGGCGCCACCCTCGGCCCCGGCGGCCCGGACACCGACGCCACCGGACACCGCAGGGACGGCACGACGCCCGTGCCCCCGCTGGCCGTCGGCGGCTTCCAGGCGGCCGGCGCCGTCCGGGCCACCCCGCACGACCTGCTCACGTTCCTCGAAGCACATCTGGATCCGTCGGACCGGCCCCTGACCGGTGCGCTGCGCGCGGTACGCCGCCCTGTGCTCCGGCGCGGCATCGGACACCGGCACGTCCACACGGTGGCCTGGTTCCAGCACCCCACGGAGCATGGGCCGATGTACTTCCACGGCGGGGCGACCCTCGGACAGCAGGCCTTCCTGGGTTTCCGCCCCGACACCGGTACGGCGTTGGCCGCCACGTGCACCCGCCGCTTCCGTGTCCGCGACGCCTTCGTGCCGACCGCGTACGCGCTGCTGGCCGAGATGTAGATATCAGGGACGACGGGCCGGGGTCGCCCAGGTCATGGCGTGGCGCGGGGGCAGGGTTCGTGAATCGAAGATCGTTCGAGCTGGTATGCGGCTCCGCCACACTGTCTCGGCGCTGATGACGACGTCAACG